>WQYP01000017.1 GCA_009781185.1 Phycisphaerales bacterium
CGGCCAACGGACCTGGGAAATCTTGGCTTCCCTCGCCGCCACCGCCCACCAAACCGGCAAAGACTTCATCGAATCAATGGGCACACTTCTCCAACGCCCAACTTACGCCCGCTAAACACGTACCCGGCTTTAGCCGGGGCTATATGGGCAAATATAATTGTTTTGGAGACTGGTCAGCGTTGATAAATTGGGAGGTAGCGGTAGGGGACGGTGAGGGCGAGGATGGCCATGGAGGTGGCCAGGGCGGGGCCGGCGATTTGTTCGGGGTTGCTGTTGGAGATCAGCCATTCGCCGGTGGGGGATTGGCGCTTGATCAGCGAGTCGCGAATGATCGGATTGATGGCGGACCAGTAGCGGTCGCCGAGCTGCCAGGCGGCTTGGGAGCAGTAGTAAACGGTGTAGAAGTAATAGGTGTCTGCGAGATTGAGGTTGCGTGGGTCTTTGAGATATTCGCCGGCGGCGATGGCTTGCTTGGAGTTGTGTTGGCCGAGGAGTTCGAGGGCGAGGATGCCAGTGCCAGTGAGGGCGGCGTCGGTGTGTTCGTTAGTGCCGCCGCCGTAGGTGAAGGCGCCGCTGGGGGCGGTATGAGCAAGGATGTAGGCGAGGCCGTCGTCGATGGCTTTTTTGGGAACGGCGGCGTCGATGTTGGCGGCGCCGCGGAGGGCCATGAGTTGCCAGCCGGTGACGGAGACGTCGGAGTCGTTGGAGGTGGGCGTGTAGCGCCAGCCGCCCTGATCGGTGGGACTTTTGCGGATTTGCTGGGCGTTGAGGATGAGTCGGGTGGCTTTGGCGATGGCAATGTGGGCTTGTTTTTGGCGGGGGTCGTCGAGCATGCCGTAGGCTTCGCAGAGCATGACGGTGGAGATGCCGTGCTCGTACATGGCGTAGCGTTTGTCGGAGGAGGCGAGGAGGCCGGTGGGTTGCTGGAGGGCCAGGACATAGTCGACGGCACGGTTGAGATTGTCGCCGTAGGGCCCTTGGCCGGGGACGTGACCGCGTGCCATGAAGGCCATGACGGCGAGCGAGGTGGTGGCGGCGGGGGCGCTCTGGTTGGGGAGGTTGCTGGTGTTCCAGCCGCCGGAGGGGTCCTGATTTTTGGCGAGCCAGTTGAGCCCGCGATCGACGGCGGATTGCACGTTAGGCGGGATCGGCTCGGCTTTCAGGAAATGAGCCACGGATAGACACAGACAGACGCAGACAGCTACGGATGTGCGTTTGACGATTTGAGCCGCGACCGTCAGGGAGCGACCACGCGGTAATGCGCCAGAAAAACGGGTCGCTCCCTGACGGTCGCGGCTCTGATTTTCAGAGACGAAAGCACGACGTGAATGGCCACGGATGAACACGGAGGGAGACGGATGTTTTTGTGATGTTTTTGTAGTTGGATTTGTCATTTTGTTATCCAATTTGGGTTCGGATTGTCCGGGCACCGGCTATTTGGCGCCGTTGGCGAGCAGCCAGGCCGCCGCTTTGTCACTGTGATTGCGAGCATAATCCAATGGCGTATGTCCCTCACTGCTTTTGGCGTTGATGTCCGCATGTTGTTCTTTGAGCCATTTCAGGGACTCGATTTGGCCACACAAAGCCGCCTCATGCATGGGTGTCCAGCCATACTTGTTGCTCCTGGCGTTGACATCCAGGCCTTGTTCTTTCAACCACGTCATGGCCTCGACGCAACTTGTCGACACCACCATGTGCATGGGCGTCTGGCCTTCATTGTCCCTGATGTTGACAGTCGCGCCTTGGTCTTTCAACCACTTCATGGCTTGGACCTGACCTCCATGAGCCGCCTCAAACATGGGCGTGCGCCCCTTGATGTCCTTGATGTTGACATCCGCGCCTTGTTCCTTCAACCACTTCATCGCCTCGACCTGACCTCCCTGAGCCGCCCAATGCATGGGGGTGGAGCCATTCGCGTCCTTGACGTTGACATTCGCGCCTTGTTCCTTCAACCATTTCATGACATCCATGTGGCCTCCACCCGCCGCCATCTGCAGGGGCGTAAAGCCCCTCTTGTTCTTGGCGTTCATCGTCGCGCCTTGTTCTTTCAACCACATCATGACATCCAGGCGACCTTTCGCCGTCGCCACAAGCATGGGCGTAAAGCCCAACGTGTCGATGGCGTTGACATCCGCGCCTTGGTCTTTCAACCACTTCATGGCCTCCAAGTTTTCTTTCCGGGCCGCGCAAAGCATGGGCGTAAAGCCATTCTTATCCCTGGTGTTAACGTTCGCGCCTTGTTCTTTGAGCCATTTCATGATATCGAGGCTGCCTCCATCAGCCGCCACAAGCATGGGCGTTCGGCCAGTCTTGTCCACGGCGTTGACGCTGACGCCCTGCTCCTTCAACCACTTCATGGCCTCAAGCTGACCTCCCTGAGCCGCCCAATGCATGGGCGTCCGGCCTTCTATGTTCTGGATGTTGACATCCGCCCCTCGCTTTTTTAACCAGGCGAGCACATCCACACGTCCCTCCTGGGCGGCCAGATGGATGAAAGCCGCACCCGTGTTAAATATTTTCGCATTGACATCCTTGGCCTTACTATCTTTGGCTTTCACCCAGGCTTCAGGGGTGTCCGTGGCGGAAGCCGGAGCGTCCCCTCGGGATTCTCCAGCCGCCGAGACAAGCAGAAATGTGGCGATGAGAGTCAGATTTTTTTTGTGTGCGTCATGCATGGGTTTCTCCATTGGCCCCTACGAGACCGATTGGCAAATCCCGGCTAAAGCCGGGGCTATATGCGATCGGGTTCACAGATTCTCCTGTGGGAGACGGGCGATGCGGGTGTAGTAGTTTTTGATCATGTCGTAGTATTCGGGTGGGCCGGGCTGCTGGGCGGCGCGGAGGAGTTGGTCCTGCACGGCGGGGGAGAGGCGGGCCCAATCGGATGGAGAAATGCCGATGTCTTGGGCGGCTTGGGGAGGCGGGGGGAGAGGGGGATTTTCGATTTTCGATTTTTGATTTTCGATTTTTTCCTCACCAGATTTTTGCCCCACCCCATTTGCGATTTGCGGGGAAGCACCGTGTGGTAACGCGATGGTTGGCGTGCCTCCTCCCCCTCCTGCGAGTTGCTGAGCGGCTTGCTCGAGGCGGTCGGCTTTTTCTTGTGGCGACGAGGCGCTGCGGGCGGCTTGAACGGATTTGGCGACTTCATGCCGATCTTCGGTTGCACTGGGCGAACCCCCGGTAGGGCCGGGGGCTGACGGCGAGATTGCCTGCTGGGCTTGCGAGAGATGCTTTGCGGATTTGGCGAGGGATTGGGCGACGGAGTCGGGTTGATTTTTTTCGGCGGCGGTCGCGGCGGATTGCTGCTCCTGGGCGGCTTGTTCGAGTTGGTCGGCGGCTTGGCCGGCTTGCTGGGAGAGGGCAGGGGCGTTGGCCTGGGTCTGCTGCTGGAGCTCGCGCATTTGTTTGGCGGTGGCAGAGAGTTGCTCAGCGAGTTGGCGTGAGTCGGCGGCGGATTTGGCGGCGGCGGGTGAGGGAGTGTTGTTATTGTTGTTGGGTGGAGGGGTACCGGCGGCTTTGTTGGCTTGGGCGAGCTGGTCGGCGGCGCGGGAATCGTTTTGCTGGGCAGACTGGGCTTTGCCCTGGGCGGCGTCGCGTTTGGCGTTGTCCGCGGATTGGATGGCTTCCTGAGCTGATTGTCGGACCTGTGGAGATTTGGATTGTGTCAGCGGTGAGGCCTGCTTCTTGATCTCGTCGGCGATCTTGTCGGCTTCTCGGTTCTCCGGATCAGATGGACGCGTCGGCGGATGGTGATTCTTCACTGCATCATTGATGCGCTCGCCGAGTTGCTTGGTGCGTTTCTGGAGGTCGGCGGGGGGCTGAGGAGCGGCGGCGGCTTGCTGATTCCTGGCGTTCTCGGCGGCGGTCTGCTGGTGCTCGCTGATTTTCTTGGCAAGATCGCCGGTCTGCTGCTTGCGAGCTTCGGCGGCGGGCTTTTGCAGATCGGGATGCTCCTTGATCATCTGATCGATTTTCTTGTCGAGATCGCGTTTCCGTTGGTCGAGCGTCGGATCGTTGGGATTCTCTGCTTGTGTGCGGGCAATTTGACGCTCTTCCTGGGCGAGGCGTTCGAGCTGCTGCGTCAGCGGGAGGTCGCGGGCTTTGTTGCCGAGTTTTCGGCCCAGGTCGTCGAGTTGGCGGCGGGCGTCGGTGAGGTCTTGCTGCGCCTGCTGCAGGCTGCGGTTGCGGGAGTCGGGCTGATCGGAGGCGAGCTGGGCGTCGGTCGTGCGATCCCGAGCGTTTTGCAGCGGGTGCTCGGCGATATTTTTGGCGTCCTCGGCGGCGTCCTGCAGATGAGAATCCCCTTCCCGTTCGGACTGCGAAACGGTGCTTTCGGCGGCCTTCGCAAGCTTCTCCTTGGCATCGGAAATTTGCTGACGGGCGGCGGCGAGGTCCTGCTTTTCTTTTTCGCTGAGTGGTTTGTTGGTGGCTGATTTTTCGAGGGCAGCGAGTTTTTGCTGGGCATCTTTGAGTTTGGCGGAGGCGTCTTTCTGGGCCTCGGTGAGCGAACTGAGCGCTTCGGCGTCCTGACGCTGGGCCAGCGGCGCGACGCTAGAGTCGATCTCAAGAATCTGACGTGCGGAAAGGGCGGATTGCTTACCCTCTCCGCCCATTCCTTCGCGGTTGTCGGTGGCGCGGAGTTGGTAATAGATGCGTTTGGGCGAAGCGTTTGGCGGAGCGGAGCGAAGGATTTCCGCGACGGAAAGGATGTATCTGTCTGTAACATTGGTTGGTTGGCTGGAGTGGGGGGGGGACTTGGGCAGCGGGATGGGTTGGAGCGAGGGGGGGGCGTCGTCGATTTGGAGGAGGGCGTCGAGCCGGGTGAGGCCGAAGTCGTCGGTAGCGGTGAATGCGATGGGAACGAAATCGTCGGGGCGGACTTGGAGAGTGGTCGAAGGAGAAGTGATGGTGATGACGGGCGGCTTGTCGATACGGGCGGTGATGGAACGCGGCGGCTCGCTCTTGTTGTCGAGTCCGTTGGCGTTGACCAGGTGCAGGCGGTAAGTGGTGCTGCGCGTGATGATGAAGTCGGTGGTGTAGCGGTTGGCATTGCTTCTGACTTCTGGCTTCTGGCTTCCGGCTTCTGGTGGCGGTGTCATGGTGAGTGAGCTGGGGTTGGGGGCGTTGTCGGCGATGAGCAACGTGGCGGACTGGAGAGATTGATTGGCGTCGAGTGTGACGGTGACCTTGGTGCCGACGAGCGCGTCGATAGCCCCCCCTCCCCCTTGGCCGTTGCGGAAGGTTTCGGTTCGCGGCGGCCATTGTGTGTATTTCGGATAATTGTAGGTGATGGTCAGATTGGTAATAGCAGGACGATTTTGCACGGTGACGGTGTAGGTTTGCGAGCGTGCTCCCAGCGACGAGGCGTGGTAGGTGAAGGGTTGATCGACGCTGGGGATGACGGTGCTGAAGGTGCCGACGCCGGTGGGTTTCATGTCGGTGGTCAGCTCTCCTTCACCGATGCGGCGGGTCAGCGTGGCGCGAGCACGATCGGCAGGGTCGGGCGGCGCGATGCCCGGCGGCAGCGTCACGGTCAGTTGGATGATCAACGGATCGCCCTGCGCCAGGTCCACGTCGCCCGGCTCAAGCGTCAAGGTCGCCTGCGGAAGAGGCGGGGCGGCGGACCAGGGGCGAAGCGTGCGATGCAGACCCAGAAGCATGTTCGTGTCGTAGAGCGCGAAGCACAGGAGCCAGAGCAGGAGGATGGGGATCAGGAGGAGGAACCATCGGAGGACGGATTTGCCCGAGACGACGGCGGCGGGGTCGAGATGCTGGGCGTCGGTTTCGGCTTGACGCGTGAGGATGGCGATGAGCTCGGGTGAGCCTTTGAGGTCGGAGTCGGGCTCCTGCGCCAGTTCGACGGCGGAGGAGATACGCTCCTGCGTGGCTGGGAGAGCGACGTCAATCAGTCGTGCGGCGGCGGTGAGGTCGCGGCGATGAAAAAGAGGATTGCGCAAGAAAAATCGGATGAAAGCCAGGATCACGATCAGCCAGGCGACGATGGCCAGGGGAATGGCCAGCAGCGGAGGCAGGTCGCGGAAGAAGCCCTGGAGCAGCACGATGGCAAGCCACGCGGTGGCGGCGAGGACCAGGAATTGAAAAACCGTCAGGAGAAAAGCGAGCAGACGCTGGCGTGCGGAAACGACGTGCAGCGGTTCGAGCAGGCGCTGCGAAAGAGGCTTGGCCTGGTTTGTTCGGACGACGGTCATGGCCGGTCCTTGCAGGAGGAAAGCGCAACTCTATTATAGCTGATTATCAGATCGTCCATAAATAACGAAACTCTTCGTTGACATAACGAAGGCCTTCGTGATATGCTTCCGCCGATGTTGCTGGTCAAGGAGAGGCGATGAAGAAGAAGCCACAGGTTCGGCCGACGGACGCGGAGCTGGAAATCCTCGGCGTGTTCTGGCAGATGGGCCCCGCCAGCGTGGGACAGATACACAAACATCTCCATGCGGAAAAGGGAACCACTTACAACACCACGCTCAAGTTGATGCAGATCATGCACGAGAAAGGCCTTCTGACGCGTGACGAATCGCGGCGTCCGCAGATTTATTCCGCCACCGTCGCCGAGGAAAAACTTCAGCAGCACCTGGTCCGCGACCTCCTGCATCGCGCCTTCGGCGGCTCCGCCCGCAAACTCGTCGCCGCACTCACCGCCACTCACCTCAGCATCACCGAAAAAGAAGAAATCCGCAAACTTCTGCGTGATTCGAAAAACAAATCATCAGAGCCGCGACCGTCAGGGAGCGACTGGGTGGGTGGGGTGGACCGAACACGCTAAAGCGTGAACTCCGACGTGTCGCTCCCTGACGGTCGTGGCTCTGATGGGCAAATCAGAAAAGGAGACAAAATCGTGATTGAGCAACTCCTGCGTTTGTTGTCTGGCGATCTGGGGCAGCGTATCGGCTGGTCACTGCTGCATTTTCTCTGGCAGGGTGTTGCGGTCGCCGCGGTGCTCGGCGTCGCACTGCAGGTGCTCCGTTCGGCGCGGCTTCGCTACGCTGCGGCTTGTGCGGCGATGGTGGCATTGCTGGCGATGCCTGCGATCACCGCGTCGCTGATTTCGCCGCGAGGGGACGATGTGTGGTTATATCCGAGCAACACTTTCATTGCTCCGTTGCCGCGAGACGTTGAGCGGGCGCCGGCTTTGAGCGCGGGCATCTCCGCCGAGGGTCACGCGTCAGCCGCTCCGGAGTTGCGGCCGCAAGAATCAAGTCAGTGGCGAGCCCGCATCGACGCCTGCCTGCCCTGGGCCGTGCTCGTTTGGTTGACCGGCGTTCTGGCTTTGTCGCTCTGGCATGTGAGCGGCTGGACGTTCCTCCACCGCATCCGCCGCTCCGCCCGCCCGGTCGAAGGGCAACTGGCGGAGCTGTTTCAGCGATTGCTCAAACGCCTGGGTGTCAGACATGCGGTGAAGCTTCTCGAATCTGCCGCGGTACGTACACCCGTGGTCATCGGCTTTCTTCGCCCGGTGATTCTCTTCCCCGCCAGCACCCTGACCGGTCTGAGCGCTGCCCAGATCGAAGCCATTCTGGTCCACGAACTCGCACACGTGCGGCGATGGGACTGTCTCATTCGCATGATTCAGGCGGCCGCCGAAACGGTGCTTTTCTTCCATCCCACGACCTGGTGGGTTTCATCCCGCATCACGCAGGAGAGCGAAAACTGCTGCGACGAGATCGCTGTTGCGATTTGCGGTGATCGTGAGGGTTATGCGCAGGCGTTGGCGCAAGTGGCCGGCGTTTGGTCAATAAGCGCGGAGCTCGCCGCAGCTGCCGGTGGCGGGAAGCTGCTGCCCCGGCTTCAGCGCGTTCTGGGAGAGGGAGGGCGCCACGAGAAGCCGATGGCCAGGACGCTGATCGGAGCGATGGTCGCATTGATGGTGCTCGTGGTGATGGCAGTGGTGCCGTGGGCCTGCACGATGGAGAAGGAAGAGAAGGATGTGAAGTCGCAGTTGGTGGGTGTATGGAAGGAGCGGTCCCAGCCGCCACGGACGGTGTTGAAGGCGGATGGACACTTTGAGCATAAGTTCGGGCTGCACACGCTGATGGCGGAAGGAACTTGGCGGGTGGTGGATGGAAAGAAAATTGAGTTCACCATTGAGGCCAATTATCTGAAGCCCTATCAAACGGATCGGCGTTGTGCCAAGGTGGGAACCAAGTATGAACTGCCCATCCAGACCCTTACGTCCACGGAGTTGGAGTTGGGACCGTTCTCGTATGTGCGGGAGACGCCAGGGAAAGAGGGGGGAGATGTTTTTGTGATGGGGGAGATGGAGCGGCCAGGGGTGTATTACAAAGAGGCGGGCACGACGTTGACCTTGAAGCAGGTGCTGTCGTCGACAGGTCTGACATTGAATGAAAAAAAGGAGCAAATGGTGCGGGTCTGGCGGCGGGACGAGAAGGATCAGGCAAGTGCGATGGAGTGGAAGTTGGCGGAGGTCTTGTCGGAAAAGGAAAAAGATCGAACAGTGGCGACGAACGATCTGATCATCGTGGCGGAAGCGGGAACGCTGGGGAAAGTGAAGAAGGGAGCGGTGGGTATCGTGAAGGCGGCACAGCAGGGGGAAGGGGAAGTGTATGTGATGGGAAAGGTAACGCGGCCGGGGGTATATAATGTGCCCGGCTTCCAGGAGGCTACGGTGCTGCAGATGTTGGTCGGTGCGGGCCTTTCCTTGGAGGACATCAAACACGCCACGGTGGGATTGACTCGGCGTGTGGGAGAAGCCCAGGAGGAAGTCATCAAGCTCGATCTGGCGAAGCTGTTCGATGGCACTGAGGCCGACCGATTTGTGCAGCGGGATGACCTGCTGAGCGTGACAGAGGGTGCCGCCATCGACAAAGTCAGCAAGGCGAATCCAAACGCAAAGCTTGCCATCATCGCCGCTCCTAAAGCGGGCGAGCCCGGCGAATTCTACATCATGGGCAAAGTGAACAGACCTGGCTCGTATGTGAAGCCGGATCGGATCACGGTGAGGCAGGCCGTGGCGGCCGCGGGCCTTTCTCCGGAGGACGCCAAACACGCCACGGTGCAATTGATCCGGCGTGTGAGAGAAGCCCAGGAGGAAATCATCACGATCGACCTGGCAAAGGTGTTCGACGGTGACGAAGCGGATCGCTTCTTGCAGAGCGGTGACGTGCTCAACGTCAGAGTGAACGCCGCCACCCCGCCTGCAACCCAGGCAAAATAGTTCATTTGATTTTGGTGCCGCGATCGTTAAGGAACGCAAAAAGCCCAGGGATTGCAATCCCTGGGCTTAGGGCATTACCGTGATATTCAGCGTTTCCGCCGTTGTAACAGTCCCAATGCACCGATGCCCAGCAGGCTCAGCGATGCCGGTTCGGGCACCAGGGTGAGCGTTCCTGAGAAGATCACGCCGGAGAGGCCGATGGTGTTGGTGACGTTGAGATAGAGCCAGTTTTCGCCGGGCAGCAGCGGCATGTCCACGAACTGAAGCTCATGCTGTTGTAGAAAATCGCCTGTGCCGGCGATATCGCCGTTGGTTGCTGTCAGCGGTTCGCCGTTGAGGTAGACCGAAGCGGTGAGCACGGTGCTGCCACTGACCGCGCCCAGATAATCGTCGACCATGTAGAACAGATCCAGGTTCGCTTCGGGAAAGCCAGGATTGAAGAAGTGGATGGCGTAGAGTCCGGACGGTTCGTCGGTGCCGCCGATGCCGGTGGTGATCCAGCGAGCGTCGGGGTCTGCCGGCAGCGTGAAAATCCAAAAACCGTTCGGCGGCGCTATGACCGCCGGTGTGATCTGGGCGTCGGTAAAGTCGGTCGGCGTGAGCGACGTAAAGCCAGTACCCGCAGGTCCCGGCAACACCGTCACATTCGGATCCGGTGTCCCGGCCGCTCCTGTAGTGTCGCCGCTGCGGAGCGTAATGACGGCGCCCTGAGCTGCCCCCACGGCAAAACCGCATACCACCAACGAAGCAAAAACAGAACGTTTCATCGACATGCTCTCTCTCCTTTTTGACATGACTCTCTGAACCTCGTGACGCGTACGGGCTAATCACCAGCCTTGCGTTTCCGTGCAAGGTGCATGCCACGACAAAAGAGAGGCGAAATGTCCGGTGCGATTCATCCCCCGCCCATCAGGCGTTCGATCTCCTCATCCGTCATTTCCCTCTCCTCTCCCGACGGCCGGGGCGTCGTATTCGCCGGTGGCACGTTCAGACCGAACTCCTTGAGCCAATGCTGCGTCTCGCCCGGTGAACTTGTTCCGCTCGTCTTTTTTCCCGGTAATTTTGCCCGCAACGCCCGCCGCTGCGCTTGCTCCGCCCCCAGCAGCAATTCCAGAAACGCTTCGCTACTCATGGCGTTGGCAAAATGTTTCCTCGCATGCAACGCTACCGCACGGTCATTCGTCACGACCGTAACCTTCTTTTTACTCCCCGCCCATTCCACCAGTTGTCCGATCACTTTATCCGCCGACACGCCCGCCCCCGCATACACCAGTTCCACCTCCGGGACCTCATTAGCCATCGGCTCATCCGGCTTCGCACGACCGTCCAGCACCAATACCGCCTTGATCCGTCGCGGCGAACTCGTGATCCACTGACACAGCGTCCGGACCGTCAGGTTCGCCATCGCGCCGCCCATCGGAATCGCCGCATGAAGAATATTGTATGTGTCGAGCAGGTAGGTCATTGAAGAAGCCAGAAGCTAGAAGCCAGGAGCCAGGAGCCAGAAGTGTTAAATAAGCCGCAAATTCGAAACCTTCTGGCTACTGGCTTCTGGCTTCTTCACTTGGCGATCGCCGGGTCGTCCAGGCGGAATTTGATGAACATGCGAGCGGTGCGGGTTGCCAGGCGATCGGTGATTTCCTTTTGCACGCCTGCTCGGCTCCGCTGCTCGGAAAATGCCGGTGCAACGCGGGCTTCCACCATCGTGCCCATCGTCGACGGCGGCCACAGCCGGTTGCCCTGGCGGTCCACGACCTTCACCAGAGCCTGTGCTCCTCCCTCCGTGATCGATTCGTCGCTCAACGCCGCCGCGTTGAACCCGACCAGGTCCACGTGCAGTACGACGTCCGCATCTGCCGCCTGAGCGATGTTCGCAATCCCCATCTGCGAGAACTTCGCCGGATTCGCCTTCAATTCCAGCACCCGATTCTGCGGCACGATCGCGTCGGCCGCTCTCCATTGCATCAGCTTGTCCGAAATACTCTGTCCCAACTGCGTCGCGAACTCCGGCGGCACGCCCACCGTCGGTCGCACATCTACCAGCACCAAGACCCGCTTGCCCTCCGGAAACTGATACAACGCCTCCTGCTCCCGCGGCGAAAGCATATCGCACGCCGCCAAGCCCGCCAGACAAAGCACGGCAGCCAAAACCAATCGCATCGACCGAATAAAACCAGCCATGACAACCTCGAATTAGAAGCCAGTAGCCAGAAGCCAGAAGGTTTCTAGTTCCCTGCTTATCCAAAACTTCTGGAATCTGGCTTCTTCAAGTCAGTCGTTTCTCTCGCTCACGCGTGTTTCGAATTCTTTATGATCGTGGAGTTTGTCGGTGACATTCGTGGCGAACATTTCGAGCGTCCGTTTCCGGACCGCGACTTCGCTCATTTGGTTGGGGTCCAGCGGCCGCGCCTTGGGCCATGTGATGTCCATCACCGCCGTCCAGGCCGGCGCGTTGTCGGGCGTATCCGTTTCGAAAATTTTACAGTTCGCCTTGAGTCGCCCCTGGAGGTCGCCATAACCCGCTTCGAGGCGACTGGCATAGACCAGCAGCTCGATGTAGAGCACGCGATCAACGCCGAAACGCCGCCCGATATTTTTTTCCGTCATGCTGGACCAGTGGATGGTGTCATCTTGCCAGCGTATGACTTCGCGGTAATCGAGCAGTCGCACGTCGGGCATTTTCTGTCGCATTTGTGTGGCGAGAAAGCCCGAGACGTCCTCTCGGGCACTGGGGAACTCGTCGATGATTCCCGGCGCCATGAACACCACGATGGCCACCGATTTGTTCGCCAGCCCGTGATACTCCGCCACGACGGACTTACCCGCTACTTTCTCCACCGCCTCCGCGATGAAACCGCAGGGGCTGCAGGAGCTTAGCGACACACACGCGGCAATCGCCAACGCACACCAGACAACACGGGACCCACGCAATGCAAGCAGTAAACCCATCGGCGACCTCGGCAAAAACTGAATGCAAGCATGTTAAACCCCGGGCACGCGAAGGTCCAGCCCACATCCTTGAGCACATCGTCAAGTTGTTAAATCGTCAAGTCGTCAAGTCGATTTAACGACGTGACGACTTGACGACTTGACGAATCCCCCCTAATAACCCATTCATGGCAAAACAAAAACAAAACATCCGTTCCGTCGCCTTCGTCTCCCTGGGCTGCCCCAAAAATCTTGTTGATTCGGAGAAGATGCTCGGGCTTCTTGCCGAGGACGGCATCGCCATCACTTCCGACCACGACCAGGCCGACGCGATCGTCATCAACACCTGCGGCTTCCTCGAGGCCTCCAAAACGGAATCCCTCGAAGTCATCCGCGAAGCTGTTGAACGCAAACAAAAGGCCGCGAAGGCTGGCCGTGCCAAACGCGTCATCGTCGTCGGCTGCCTCGTGCAGCGCCACAAGACGCAACTGCTCAGCGAAGTCCCCGAGATCGACGCCCTCGTCGGCGTCTTCGACCGCGAGCAGATCGTCCAAGCCGTCCGCGGTTCGCCCCACCAACCGTTTTCCGAGGCCGGCCGCGATATGGGCGTTTTTCATCCCGTCACCACTTTCATCCGCAAGCTCGGCAAATCCGACATCGGCAAAGGCTATGTGGAATCCGATCGTGCCCGCCTCCGTCTTACGCCACGCCACTATGCCTATCTTCGCATCTCTGAGGGCTGCAATCAGGGGTGCACTTTCTGCACCATTCCCTCCATCCGCGGCCGCATGCGTTCCAAACCTCTGAGCGACATCCTCGCCGAAGCCGAGGAACTCTTCGCTGACGGCGTCTTCGAGCTCAACCTCATCGGCCAGGATACCACCAGCTACGGCCAAGACATCGGTTACGGCGGCGGTCTCAGCGGTCTGCTCCGATCGCTCGACAAGCTGGCGCTCCGTAGGGGGGGAAAGGGGGGGGGATGGATTCGCCTGATGTACGCTTATCCCAGTCGCTTCACCGACGAGATGATCAAGACCCTTGCCGATTGTCAAAGTGTCGTGAAGTACATCGACATGCCGTTACAGCACATCAACGACGACATCCTTCACGCCATGCGTCGCAGAGTCACTCGCAAACAGATCGAAACCCTCCTGGCCAAACTCCGCAAATGGGTCCCCGGCATCACGCTGCGAACCACCTTCATCACCGGCTTCCCCGGCGAAACCGACGCCCAACACCAGGAACTCCTCCAATTCGTCCAGACCTTCCGTTTCGAAAACCTCGGCGTCTTCGAATTCTCCCCCGAACCCGGCACCCCCGCCGCCCGCATGACAATCCGAGACGCAACCGTGAAGGAGCGTGCCCCGGCCATCGACATCGCCGCCAAGCGTAAGGAAGAACTCATGCTCGCCCAGCAGCGGATCGTTCTGGAAAACAACCAAGCCATGGTCGGCCGAACTATCCAGGTGCTGATCGACGACGTCAACCCGAAGCAAAAAACCGCCATCGCCCGCCACGTCGGTCAAGCCCCGGACATCGACGGCTGCGTCTATCTCACCCACTGCACCGCCCCTCTCCCCACCCCCGGCGAAGTGCTCAACGCCCAAATCGAATCCCACGACTATTACGACCTGATAGCTCACCCAGTGGCAGACGCACCTAAAGAAAAAAACAAACGAAGTCTGCCGGTCGTAAGAACGGATACGTGCTTTTAACCGGAGTTCACGCTTCAGCGTGTTTTGTAAAACACGCTGAAGCGTGAACTCCGTGGGGGGGAGTTGCCTTTCGGTGAAGGTTCCCGATAATCGGATGCGTCGTTTTCGTGCATTGAGAGTCCTTTGTATCGACAAGTTCCCAATCTCATCACCATCACACGCCTGGGGCTCGCGGTGGTCTTTTTTGTGCTGCTGAACGTACACGACGAGGCTACTTTCGTCTGGCACATGAAAATCGCCTTCTCCGTTTTCATCGTCGCGGTACTGACCGACATGCTCGACGGCTATCTGGCGCGTGCCTGGAAAGTGGAATCCGCTTTTGGACGCGTGGTCGATCCTTTCGTCGACAAGCTGTTGATCTGCGGCGCGTTTATCTTTTTTTCGTCGAACGATTTTATCAACGTTGCCGTCAAGATGCGGGAATACCCCGACACTGTCAGAGCCTCGTTTAACGTCACCGGCGTTCATCCCTGGATGACGGTCGTCATCGTGGCGAGGGAATTCCTGGTAACCTCGATCCGCGGCCTGGCCGAGTCCCGCGGCATCGATTTCCGCGCCGACTGGGCTGGCAAAATCAAAATGACCATCCAATCCGTTGCCGTAGCCGCCATCCTGCTCGATGTGGCTCTGGTCAGCAAAGTCGCCTGGGTCCACCAGATCCGCGACTACGCCATCTGGATCACGGTCGTGATCACGGTCTTGTCGGCGACAACGTACGTGATGCGGGCGAGGAAAGTGATGGCAGCGTGAAGGAGGCAGGCAACGGCATGCTCGTGTAGTGATCCATCATTAAAACCATCTTAATTTCAGCACGAAGATACGAAGAAACGAAGGACATGAAGAAAAATTTTAATAAAAAAAATTCGTGTCCTTCGTGTCTTCGTGCTGAAAAAAGCCTTACGGATAAGACATCATCTATTTGACTACACCAGGCGAGGGCATGGCAGATCACGATTTACAAGCCAAGCATGCGTGACGGCCATTGGGTCGGCAAATCGGGTTGAAGGAGTCGTATGGGCGTTCCACGTTGAAGCAGAAACGCTTGTGCCGCGAGGTAGCCGGAGCGAACGGCCCCTTCCATCGTGGCGGGCCAGTCGGTTTTGGTGTAGTCGCCGGCGAGGTAGAGATTTTGGATTCCTCCCCCCTCCTCCTCTGTCGGAGGCGATTGCTGCGGGCGGAGCGGGTCGGTGTTGGGGAGTGGCGAGAAGGTGGCGCGTTTGTCGATGAGGATGATGCCGCGGGTGAGGGTGGCGGATTTCGTGGAAAGAAGTTGACGGATCTGGGATTCGAAGAGGCTCAGGGCCTGGGCTTTGGGGATGTTCGGCCATTCGCGGGCGGCGGAGATCACGCCGTGGATTGTGCGGCCTCTTTCGATGCCGGAGTCTTTCCGGAAGAGCCATTGGATTGGGCCTTCGACGAGCGCGGCAACGGGGATTCGCATGACAGGACGATCGAAGAAAAGATGAACGCCCAGAATGGGAACCGCGTGAAGAAGCGAGAGCGGAGGAAAACGGGCATCCCTTTTTTTCAAAGGATCAGGAATCCAACGCTGGACGTCATAGTGGTTGGTGGCGAGGATAACAGCGTCGGCGGTGAGAGTGGTGCCGTCACGGAGTTTGACGCCGATGGCACGGGGGGGGAAGGAAGGGATCGTCGCATGTTGCATGCTGAATGTTGAAGGGGTGGAGAAGAGGATTTCGTCGACGCGGGTGTTGAGGCGGAGGTGGATGCCTTTGGGGGGGGGGGGGGGGGGGGGGGGGGGTGGGTGGGGGGGGGGGGGGGGGGGGAGTAGAGTTGGCTGAGCGGGCAGTTGGCCAGGCCGACGAGGTAGCCCTTGGCGTGCACGAACATGGCGTCCTGAAAAACCTGGATGGCATACTTGGCGGAGACAAGACGGATGTCTTCGTTCAGGGCGGAAAGGAGAATGGGGTCGTAGAATTTTTTGATGAGGGAGGGAGGTTGGTTGTGTTCGTCGAGCCATTGGCCGAAGGGGAGGGGTTCAAGCTTGTCGCGGTCGGCTTTACCGATGCGTAACATGGCGAAACAGGCACGGATGGCGGCGAAGCGTTCCTTGGGGGTGAGCAGAGAGAAGCACGCGAGGGATGGGCCAAGATGGAGCGGAGCGGGAAGAGATTGAACGGCACGCAGGTCATGACGTTTGCCGGCGGCGTCGAGGAAGTGGATCGTTTTGTGAAAAGTGATTTTGTTCAGGACGCCCAAACGGCGGTAGAGATCGAGCAGGTTCGTGCAACAGCCCAGGAGAACATGCTGGCAGTTATCGAGTTGAACGCCGGGGTTTTGTGGGTCTTCGAAGGAGGAAGCGCGTCCGCCCAGGGAATGGCGAGCCTCGATCAGAGTGACTCGCAGCGGCGGATCAAGCGGCGCCTGCGCGAGCGCGACGGCGGCGGCGATACCCGCGAGTCCGCCGCCGACGATGATGATGTGTGAAGGCTTGGCCATGGCGTAGGGAAGTTTAGCGGAGGAGCAAGCAAATGACGAGAAGCGGTTTCAACGGGCGTGCCCGTTTTTTGGGGCAATGCCTTTCCACGCGTAAAATTCGTTCAATTTGTAAAATCCATAAAATTCGTGGAAGGAGGGGGCAAGGTTTGCGAGTCCCGTTATCGCATGAAAAGGTTCTCTCCACGAATTTTACAAATTGAACGAATTTTACGAAACAGAATGGCTTGCCCAGAAATATCGACGAATTAACCAATCGGCGGGTTTCGCGTATACTCTGGACCATGAATAACGTGAAAAATATACTGCTCGTGGGTGGAACGGTGCTGGATCCGGCTGCGAAGGTGGAGACGGTGGCGGACGTTTTGATTATTGATGGCAAAATCGCGGCGGTGGGCCCGGAAGCCAGAAGCCAGAAGCCAGAAGCCAGAATGAGGGAAATTGATTGTACGGGGTGTTATGTCACGCCGGGGTTGATGGATATTCACGTGCACTTTCGTGAGCCGGGGCAGGAGGTGAAGGAGACGGTCGCGACGGGGTCGCGGGCGGCGGTCGCGGGTGGGTTTACGACGGTTTGTTGTATGCCCAATACGACGCCGACGTTGGATAACGATACGCAGATTGATTTTATTTATGCGCAGGCGAGGGAAGTTGGAGGGGGGGCGGGATTATGTAACGTGCTGCCGATCGGAGCGATTACCAAGGGGCGGAAAGGGGAGGAATTGGCGGAAATGGCGCTGATGCACGCGGCGGGGGCGGCAGGGTTTTCGGATGACGGCGCAGGCGTCGGATCGGCGGCCGTGATGCTCAAGGCGTTGCAATATATCAAAATGATCGGCTCCATGCTGACGCAGCACTGTGAAGAACCGACGCTTTCAGGCGGAGGCGTGATGAATGCGGGGGCGGTGGCGGCGAAATTGGGGCTGACCGGTCTACCGGCGGTGGCGGAAGAGTTGATGATCGCCAGAGACCTGCTGCTGAACAGGCGGATCGGCGCGCGCTATCATGTGCAGCACATTTCGACGGCAGGGGCGGTGGAGTTGGTGCGGCAGGCGAAGCGGGAAGGGCAACCCGTGACGGCGGAAGTGACGCCGCACCATTTGCTGTTGACGGAGGAGGCGTGTGCGACATGGAATGGCGGATATGACTCACACATGAAGATGAATCCGCCGCTACGGACGAAGGCGGACGTGGAAGCGTGCATCGCGGGCGTGGTGGACGGAACGATTGATTGCCTGGCGACGGATCATGCGCCGCACACACGGGAAGAGAAGGAATTGGAGTTCGACAAGGCTCCATTTGGGATCGTTGGGCTGGAGACGGCGTTGGGGTTGTATGCCAAGGCGCTGGTGGAGCCGGGGCATTTAACATGGATGCAGTTAATTGAGAAAATGACTGTGGCGCCAGCGCGAGTGATGAATCTGAAGGGGAAAGGAACGTTGGCGGTGGGGTCCGCGGCAGATGTGACGGTGTTCGATCCGAAAGCGTCGTGGAAGGTGAATCCGGAGAAGTTTTATTCCAAGAGCCGCAATACGCCCTTCGGCGGATGGGAACTCAAAGGAGTGGTGCGGAAGACAATCGTCGGAGGCCGCGTGGTCTTCGGCGATTGAACCCATATAGCCCCGGCTTTAGCCGGGATTGGCTCTCCATTTCTTGCCGGTTGCCAAGGGAGAGAACTTACAGGAAAGCTTGAAAACGGAAGGATCACCATGACAAGCGAGCCAACAACAGACCCGAAACGCGGCAAGGGTTTTGTTTATCAGGCGGCGCAATATTCGATCGCGGCGCCGGTGGTGGCCCTTGGACTTGGCCTGTGCCTCACCGGAGCACTCAAGGAGAGCGGTGATGCGGGGATAGAATGGAGCGCGCGGATGGCGTTGGCGGTGCTGAACATGGCGATCATCACCTCCGGCCTGATCATGGGCCTTGTGGCGCTGGCTGCAGTTCCCAAGCGCGGAGCCAAGGGACTGCTGGTCCGGGGAATCGTCGGCGTGGTACTCTCGGGCGGCATCCTGGCCCTGGTCCTCTGGACGATTCTGGGAGGAATGTCACTTGGCCCCGCGATGGCCAAGAGGCTCGTGGGAAATTGGAAGGAGACCTCGGGCATCGGCGTACTGCGGTTGCACGGCGACGGGACCGGCGTGTGGGAAATGCAAAAACCGATGGCAAATACTTTCCCCGGCAAATGGAAAGTCCTGCGGCAACAGGACGCAACCAAGCCGCTGGTGCTGCGGTTTGAGTTCGACAAGCCGCCGGAATTTGCCCCGGAACTCAAGGGGATGGGCTGGGAAATCGAGCATGTGGAAGCTGGGCGCCTCGATCTGAACGGCAGGGACGCCACGGGCAAACAAACGATGGAAATTTTCACGCGCAGCGACAATTAGGAGAGGCCCGCCTAATGTGTCATACACCCCACGCGACAGCACCAATTACCAGATTACCAGATCAGCAAATCACCAGATCAAAAGAAGCGGGGCGCAAGGATTTTTTGAAACCTGCGCCCCGCGGTGCCGTTCAGGACGGTTACCTTCCGCCTTTGCCGGACGGGGTGGTAGAAGCGTAGCTGTGGCCGCCGATCAGGTTGAAGCGATTGTTGACCATGCTATAGATCACGATTGTCTGGGAGCTCTTGTCGATGATGATCAGCGATTCATCCGTGGCGCCGAAGGGCCCGGCGGTCATGAGGGAAAAGTCCGATTGGGCATTGAGCATGCCCGCCTGGGCCGATTGTTGCGAACTGGCCAGGAGGATCACGCCCAGGAGGATAGCCGTCAGAGTCAGCGCCGCGACGGCGGCGGAAGTTTTTTTGGTGAAGTTCATATATGTCTCCAGGAGAAGAAGGTTAGGTGATCAACGATTACCAATCCGCCGTATGTCAGCGGTGACGTTCGTCTGAGCGAGAACATCGATTCTCTTATTGGTGGTGTCATTTTTGAGCGCGACGAGGTTACCGTTGTTGACGTCGAGGATATAGATCACGGAGTTACCGCCGACCTGCCCGGCGACGGTCGCCACTTGAGTGATGGTTCTTCCGATCTGGGCGTTTACCGTTTTTTCGCCGAGCCGCAGGTAGACACCCGCGCCCAGCATGAGGTTAAGGACGATTAAGCCTGCCACAATCCATTTGGCCATATGTGTTACCTCCGTAAGAGAGTTGACATTCGTGACCTTCCGGCGGCGGCCGCGCCGTCGGAGCAAATGATCGCACTATCGTTATTCATTCACTTGGTTACGCCTGGATGCCTTGAAAGTAATGAAGAGCACAAAAACACAGAAAAAAACGCCCAGAAGCAGGGTGAGCACAGAAGAGGGTTCCGGCTTGATGCCAGGTTCGTCGGCGGGGAGAGCCTTGGCCGGAAGCTGAGCAAGAAAACCCAGAGCAACGAGAGCGGCGTGCATGGCGATCCTTCAGTCTAAAATACCCACTCGATCATAAGGGAGCGGCGGGGAGGTGACAAGGTGACAAGGTGAAAAGCGCCGAACCGCGCATTCGCCCTGTCACCTTGTCACCCTATCACCCGATCACGCCACCGGGTCGAGTTTTTCGGTCAAGACTTTCTGGGTGTTCGCTTGTCGGTACTTTCGGAAGTTTTCGCGGATTTCGGGATATTTGGCGCCCAGGATCTGTGCTGCGAAGAGTGCGGCGTTGACCGCGCCGGCTTTACCGATCGCGAAGGTCGCCACCGGGATTCCGCCGGGCATCTGCACCGTGGAGAGTAGCGAATCCATGCCGTTGAGAGCCGCGGACTGAATTGGAATCCCCAGCACAGGCAGAACGGTGTGAGCCGCGGTAACACCGGCAAGATGCGCAGCACCGCCCGCGGCAGCGATGATCACCTGCAGACCCCGAGCTTCAGCCGTCTTGGAATAGTCCGCCGCAACGTCAGGCGTGCGATGCGCCGAGATCACTCGCATCTCGTAAGGAATCCCGAGCCCAGCGAGCGTGAGGGCGGTGCTATTGAGCGTCGGCTGATCGGACTTGGAGCCCATGATGATGCCGACCAGAGGGGAAGAGGGAAGAGAAGTCTGCGCCATGGTTACCTCGAAAAAAGTGAGAGCGGCGGGGAGTATAGCGTGCGGAGAGATTGTCAGCCAGAAGCCGGTCGTATAGATTGCACGTTGGTCAAGATTTTCTACGAGAGGTGTTCCATGGCGAAGCATGTCGTATCGTTTGATTTGAATAAGTGCAAACGCAAGGGAGAGTGCGTCGCGGTTTGCGGCTCGTACGCGCTGGAAAAAGATCCGCAAGGCTTCCCACGAAAGGCAGCGAATTACGACACCAGCTGCATCTCCTGCGGCCAATGCGTGGCAGTCTGTTCGACGGGCGCGGTGACTCTTGCGGACTTGCCGGCAGAGCCGGATTTTGCCGGCGAGATGTCGGTGAGCGAGCAGCAGTTGCGTGAGCTTTATCAGCGTCGTCGCAGTGTGCGGCACTGGGCGGACAAGCCGGTGGATCACGATACGCTGCAGCGATTGCTCGATGCGGTCCGCTGGGCTCCCACTGGCATGAACCGTCAGGGCGTCAAATGGCTAGTGATCAACTCGAAGGCGGAAGTGCGGCGGTTGACGGAACTGATGATCGCGCATTTCCGCAGGGCCGGCGCGAACTTTCCAACCGTGGCGGCATGGGACAAGGGAATCGACCGCATTCTGCGTGATGCACCGGCGTTGGTGATTGCGTATGGTGCCGACGAACCGAATTCGCCGGCAACGGATTGCCTGATCGCGCTGACGCACGTGGATATTGCGGCAAGCGTTTTTGGCCTGGGCACATGTTGGGCGGGATATTTCATGATGGTTGCCGCCGCTAACGAAACGGTGCGGAACGCGATCGGTTTGCCGCCGGGCCACAAGATGTACGGGGCATTGATGATGGGGTATCCGAAGTATCACGAGCGTCGTGCGCCGGGTCGCGAACCGCTGGCGGTGATGTGGCGATAAGCGCCCCCAATAAAAAAGGTGCGCCGGGCTTTCGCTCGGCGCACCGTGATCTCTTCACGATCCCCAGGTATTAGCGTTTGGAACGACGGTAGAGCATGGCTCCAGCCGCCAAGGTCAGGATGGACAGCGATGCCGGTTCAGGAACCGCAGTGATTCCGCCGCCGGAGATTGTCCAGCCAGTTTGACCAGACGCGAGTGAACCGCTCCACGTCACGTCGCCACCGATGTTGACGAGGCTGTCAGCAGCATTCTCGACTGCCGCGCCGCCGAAGACGTCCGAAAGTGAGAAGGAAGTGTCATCGCCGGGATTTCCCTCCAGCGTCACGTTGATCGTGCCGTAGGTCAAATCAACGTTTGCCGCAGTGATGCCGTCGAAATCATAACTGCCGGTTTCCGCGTTGTACGTCCCGGTGATATCAATGGTAGCGTAGTTGCCGTACCAAGAGGAGAACACGAGGTTTTCCACGGTACCAAAGTTGCTTCCATCGCCGGGTGTTGTACCAGCAATCCTGAGCGTGCCAATGCTCCCCTCGGCGCCATCGAATGTGCCAGTGCTCGCCCAGGTCAACGAATCAATTTGCCCGCCGCTGCTGTTTGTAAAGCTGGCGCCGCTTGAGGCAGAAGCTTGTCCAATTGTGCCAGAGTTATTGACTGTGGCGTTATCGAAGGCCATGAGAGTTTCGACATTCCCCGCGTTCTCCGCTGCTCCACTGTTGTACAGCAAGATCGTATCAGCACTTGCGTTGTTGATGATCTGGCTGGAGCCATCAACCGTGGCACCCCCAGTGATCGTTCCGTCGTTTGTGAAGGAATCGCCCACAGGGTTGCCACTGATGTTAATTTCCGCTTTTGCTGTTCCCACGACGGCGAGCAGAGCCGCGATTGCGAGAAGGGTTTTTGAGGACTTGGACATCATAATGAAGCTCCTTGATGCTGGGTGTTGACAAAGGCCACCCGAAAAAAGCCCCTCTCAGTCGCCTCAATCGCTTGCCCCATTCACACAAATGGAGCGCCAAACACCACCCACGAATGGCACACAACTTCTCCGGCCTCATACGAACTGGACACACCTTGCCCGCAAGAACCAATCATGATATTCATTCGCACGAACATCATTGGATGCCGTTAGTTGTCATAATGGAAGACTTTCACCACCGAAAACGCCGCATTGCGCGACGAGGGCTTCCATCATCTCCCTCGCCTCCACTGTGGATACTCCGACCACAGGCGAGAAATGATGTTCAGCATTTCAACTATGCCTCAAGAACAGCGATTGTCAAATAAAAAAACAAAAATGCCCCATTTAGGCGAGGAGCACCGCGTGGTAACGTGCCGTGTTGAAAAGATACTGCCGGAGTTCACGCTTCAGCGTGTTCTTCCGCGAAACACACTAAAGCGTGAACTCCAGCGGTGCTCCCAACGTCACACCCGACCACAGAAAAATGGGCACACCACGAATTTCTTCCCGCTTCTGGCTACTGGCTTCCGGCCTCCATGGGTATGATGCTTACGCGATGTGGACCTTCGCGTTCATCTTTTTCTGGATATGGGTCGCGGCGATGCTGCTGGCGATCTGGGCTGCGCGAATCGCTCAGCGCTTCGGCATGCGTCTGCCGCGGATCGTGCAGCAGACGTTGCCGGCGGAGAACCTGCCGCCAGTGGCTCTGATTCTGCCGATCAAGGGCGTCGACGATGACACGCAGGCAAACGTGCAGGCGCTGCTCTCCCAGGACTACCCGGACTATCGGCTGATCTTTACGGTCGAGTCGGAAGACGATCCGGTCGTCGCATTGCTGGAGCGCCTCGCCCGTGAAGACAGCCGCATTGAGATCGTCGTTTCTGGCCTTTCTCGTGACCGCGGCCAAAAAATCCACAACCAATTATCCGCCGTGGATCGCACCACCACCCAAGACGAAGTGCTGGCCTTTGTGGATGCCGACGCGAATCCCGCCCCGAGCTGGCTCCATGCACTGGTACTGCCGCTCACATATGGCGATTACATCGGTGCCTCTACCGGCTATCGCTTCTTCATCCCCGTCACCGATCACACCGCCAACAAAATCGTCCTGATTCTCAACGCACAGGTCGGTGCTCTGCTCGGTCCATACCGCCGAACCTTCGCCTGGGGCGGGTCCATGGCGATCCGACGCAAAGATTTCTTCGACTACGGCCTCCACGACATGTGGCAAAACGCACTCTCCGACGATTACGTCCTCTCCCACTGCGTCAAAAAAGTAGCAAAGAAAAAAATACAATTCGTCCCGCAATGCCTGGTCGCCTCGGACGCCAACTTCAACTGGGCTTCGCTCTTCGAATTTGTCGTACGGCAATATCGCATCACGAAAGTCTGCGAGCCCATGGTCTGGCTCACCGCCATCGGTGGAGCACTGCTCTATCTCACCGCCTTCCTCTACACGCTCTTCAATTCCGTCTACGGCTTCATTCAGCCGAACGCCTATTCCCCGGAAAACCCCCACTGGCGACAGATCGTCATGTTCGTCGCACTCTACGTTCTCTCCATGTTCCGCGGATACATGCTCGTCCACGGCGGCATGCAACTTTGGCCCCAACACAAAGCCTCCATAAGCTCGGCCATGCGCTGGGCGATACTCGGAATGCCCTGGTGTTTCTTCATCAACCTGATGGCCCTGATCGGCTCAGCGGTCGGCAAAACAATCGTCTGGCGCGGCGTAAGCTACAAACTGATCTCACGCACAAAAACAATCGTGCAACGCCCGCACATCGCCAGCAGCACCGGTAGCGGCATGATGTCACGAGAACGAGCTGAGGTGTGACGGAAAAGAAGCCAGAAGCCAGAAGGTTTCAAGTTTGCGGCTTATTCAAAATTTCTGGCTTCTGGCTTCCTGGTATTTGTTTTGCAATTGACGAAACCGTTTCAACAGGGCCTAATATAAGTGTCATCTTGATGAACGGAGCAAGGATGAGCAGGCCGATCGCCACGAGGATTTACGATCTCTACGGCCGCTGTTACAGCGGATTCGAATGGCTCTTCCGCAAACGCCTCGCACGAGCACTGGGCGCCATCGCTTTCCGCGAAGGTGACCGAGCCCTCGACATCGGCGTAGGCACCGGCATCTCCCTGGAATTCTACCCACCTCATGTGCACGTCACGGGCATCGATCTGTCGGCGGGAATGCTGGCCGCCGCGAAAAAAAAACTCGCCACCGGCGAAGTCCGCAAAGGCTGCCGCGAGGACGCAACGCAGTTGCTCCAGGCCGATGCGCTGAACCTGCCATTTGCCGACAAATCGTTTGACGTGATATTTCTTTCGCACGTGATATCGACCGTACCCGACCCGCAACGTTGCCTGGACGAGGCACTGCGCGTGGCGCGTGAGCAGGCGACGATCGTGCTGGTGAATCATTTTCGCAGTCCCTGGCCGGTGATCAACTGGGTGGAGACCGCGATCGATCCGATCTGCCGACGCCTGGGCTGGCGGACGGATCTGTCGGTGGAACATCTGCTCCAAAGCAGCGGCGTCGAGGGCGCCGAGAAACGCCGAGTCGGCACCGGCTCTATGTTTCGCATCGTCTTTCTGCAAAAACGCCGAGATGGGGCGGGAGGGACGCGGGTCGTGGAAATGCCAACACCAGCAAAACGCAAAGCGGAACTGGAAATTGGCCGGATGTGAGGGCCGTAGCGTTATTGAGCCGGCAGGCTTGCCTGCCGCTCCTGGGGGCCGGATATAATGCTCTTATGATGCAAGATGACGTACCAGAATGGCAGCCGGCGGAACTAGATCCGTACGTGCCGTTGGGGGAGGAGGAACTATTCCAGGACGACGTAGCGTCGGGCGATCCCTTTGAAAGCGAACCGGTCGTAGAGGAGCAAAGGGGCGGCAAAGGCGGCGCGGGAGGTGTATTACCGGCAATACCCGCGGAGGAAGCGGCTGAGCGGATTTCCCGGCTCAGAGAAAAAGCCAAAGAATTACCCACCGGCCCAGGCGTCTACCTCATGAAAGACGCAAAAGATGTCGTCATCTACGTGGGAAAATCACGGAACTTACGGGATCGGGTCGGCTCCTATTTTGTCCCCTCCACGGACCTGGGATTCTCAGGCAAGCAGGCCTTGCTCGATTATGTCGTCGATTTCGACGTACTGCCCTGCGAGTCGGAGGTCGAGGCACTGCTGCGGGAGAATCGGCTGATCAAGGACATTCAGCCGCGATTCAACGCCCGCCTGCTCGACGATAAAACCTATCCCTACCTCGAAATCACCACGCGTGAAGATTACCCCGGCGTCTACGTCACCCGGCAGCCTCGCTCAAGCGGAACTCGCCTCTACGGCCCCTTCGGCAGCGTCGCGGCACTGAAAGAATCCGTCCAACATCTCCAGCGTGTCTTCAAATTCCGCACCTGCCACCTGGAAATCCTCGAGGAGGACCCACGCAAAAAGTTCTTCCGCCCCTGCCTGCTCTACGCGATTCGACAATGCACCGCCCCATGCGCCGGCAAAATCTCACGAGAAGCCTACCGATCCGACATCGAACGTCTCAAGCGTTTCCTCGATTCCAAAGGCAACGGCGGAGCCGAGGTCCTCCGAGAAATGACCGCCGAAATGGAAGTCGCCGCGAAATTGCTGGAATTCGAAAAAGCCGCCGCACTGCGGGACCAGATCAAAGCCATGCGAGCGCTGGGCGAGCGATCCCGCATCGCGGCGGACAAGGGAATCCAAAGCGAAGTCTTTTTCCAGGATCACCGTGCCGGTCTCAAATCGCTGCAGGATTTGCTGGAATTGCCCGAGCCGATCCGATCGATCGAAGGCATCGACATCGCCCATTTCCAGGGCGAAGCCACCGTCGGCTCACTGGTCTGCTTCATCGACGGCCGCCCCTTCAAAAACGGCTATCGACGCTACCGCATCCGATCCATCACCGGCGTAGACGACTATCGTTCCATCCAGGAAGTCGTCTCACGCCGATACCGCGACGCCGGCACAAACCACGAATTATACCCAGACGTCATCTTAATCGATGGCGGCCTCGGCCAACTGCACGCCGCACAGGAGTCCTTCGCCGCCATGGCCGTCAAACCGCCGATGGTCATCTCCCTGGCCAAACGCGAAGAAGAAATTCACATCCAGGCCCGTCATGCCCCCGTCAAACTCTCCCGCACCAACGCCGGTCTCAAACTCTTACAGCACATCCGCGACGAAGCTCACCGCTTCGGACAAAGCTATCATCATTTGTTAATATCCAAAAAACGTTTCGAAGAAGATGTCTCCACCGGCAAGCGCCCGCCACGGAGTAACAAAAAGAAAGCAAATCTTGCGGTACCGTCATCCGAGCGAAAGGTCGCGGAACAGGAGACGAAGGTCCTCAGCGCTGAGGAGATGAAGAAGCTGATGAAGAACTGGGAAAATCCGCCGACGTAACGCGGGTCATTGCATATGACGATCAGAGCCGCGACCGTCAGGGAGCGACCGTGTGGCGATGCGGAACGCTTGTCGCTCCCTGACGGTCGCGGCTCTGATCGTCATATGCAATCGCCTTGGCGAATCGTATAATGCTCCACATGTCCAATCCAAAACGTCCAGCTTCGACAAGTGCCAAGGTCACGTGGGTGCTGCTTTTGTTTTCACTGCCGTTTGTTGCCGTCGGCGTGTTCATGGCCGTTTTGATGGTCAACATGCTCATCACATGGCACAACGCACAGAGTTGGACACATGTCCCCGCCCGTATTCTCCGCACCGATTTGGAATCGCATCATGGTAGCAAGGGTGGAACAAGCTACCAAGTAACCGCCGACTACAGCTATGAATACAATGGCCACAAGTACACGAGCCATCGCGTGGGGCTTTCCGACTCTGGCGGCGACAACATCGGCTCCTTCCAGCAGGACGCTTACCTCGAATTAAGCCAATACAAAAAATCCGGCAAACCATTCCGCTGCTACATCAATCCCGCCAATCCGGAGCAATCCCTTTTGTACCGCGAGTTGCGACCTGGAATATTCATGTTCCACATGGTGTTCGTGCTGGGGTTCGGCGGCATTGGCTTGGGGCTGATGATTGCCGTGATAAGCAGGATTCCCAAACAGCGAGCCTGTGCCGCCTTGATCGAAGCGAATCCTGAAAAGCCCTGGATGTGGAAGCCCGACTGGGCCGCGGGGCAAATTGTTTATTCACCGAAAAAAACAATGCTGTTCGTCATGATGGCGGCGGTGTTCTGGAACCTCATCTCCTCGCCGTTGTGGTTCTTGCTGCCCAATGAAATCTTTCACAACAAAAACTACGCCGCCCTGTTCGGCCTGCTGTTCCCCGCGTTCGGCCTGGTGCTGATCGTGTGGACCATTGTCTCGTTCCTGCAATGGCGGAAATTCGGTATCTCCATCTTTCGGCTGGACTCCGTACCCGGCGTCATCGGCGTACGGCTTGCCGGCATTATCTTAACCTCCGCCAAAATCCACCCGGCCGACGGCTTTCACCTCACGCTTTCGTGTGTCCAGGAAATCACGACAGGCTCAGGCAAACAACGCAGCACCGAGAAACACACGCTTTGGCTAAAAGAGCAAATCGCCAACGAGCTGCTGGACAACGTAGCCGAGATGTCCGCCATTCCGGTCGTTTTTCAGATCCCTGACACCTGCCGACCCACCGATGAAACGAATGCCAACGATCAAACGCGCTGGCGGTTGAAAGTAACGGCGAAGGAACCGGGCATCCACTATTCAGCCACGTTTGAGGTACCGATGTTCAAGACGCCGCAAAGCGCCCCTGAATTCATCGCTGCTGCTGACGCCGAGGGTCTGCCAAAAAATGAGGTTCATCTCTTTAACGCCTCTATTTAGCCGGCAGGCTTGCCTGCCGCTCGTGCCGCAGTGAGAAGTTGTTCCGCGACGGCGGGGGTGATGCCGCTGAGCCGCAGTATCTTCTGCGGACGGTTCTGCCCGGTGACAAGCGTAATCTGACTCTGCGAAAGGCAAAGCATTTCGGCAAGAAACTGGATAACCGCCTTATTCGCCCTGCCATCCTCCGGCGGCTGAGCAACCTTGATTTTCAACGCATTGCCGAGCACACCAGCAAGTTGCGTACGGCTGGAGTTGGGAACGACTTTGATATGCAGAAGGAGTTCGTTGTCACGCTGTTCAAGGTAGTTTGTGATCATCATTGCAATCCACCGATGACAGGGTGACAAGGCGACAAGGTGACAGGGAGACAAGGAGAAGGGGAGACAGGGAGATTCGGAGACCCCCCTCTCCCAGTCTCCCCTTCTCCTTGTCCCCCTGTCACGCGGTCACGCGTCTGGAGACGGACTTAGCGTGCGCGTCGAATCCTTCAACGAGTGCGAAGTCCACGATTGCCTGGCCGAGGGCATCGAGGGACTTTCGATCGAATTCGATGAGGCTCGTGCGTTTGCGGAAGCTGTCGGCGGAGAGTCCGGAGAAGAACTTCGCGGTGCCGCTGGTGGGCAGAACATGGCTGGGGCCTGCGAGATAATCTCCGGCCGCGACAGGTGTAAACGGCCCAATGAAAATGGCGCCGGCATGCTGAATGCGAAGAGCATCCTCACGAGCGGAGACGGTGGTGATTTGCAAGTGCTCCGGAGCAAACGCGTCAACAAGCGTAAGAGCCTCTTCGTGCGTGGCGGTGACGATGATCGCGGAGGCGAACTGCAACGCCGTGCGGGTGAGCTCTTCACGGGTCAGTTTTTTGATCTGCGATTCCATCTCCGCCTGCACGGCGTCGGCGAGTTTCCGGCTCGTGGTAATCAGCAGGCACGATCCTGGCGCATGCTCCGCCTGAGCGAGAAGTTCAGCCGCCACCTGTTGCGGCGAAGCGGTATCATCCGCGAGAACGATGACCTCAGAGGGCCCCGCGAAGGAATCGATATCGACGATCCCGTAGAGTTCTTTCTTGGCAAGTTGCACGTAGGTATTGCCAGGCCCGACGATTTTATCGACGGACTTGATGGTGTTCGTTCCGAAGGCCATCGCCGCGATAGCCTGAGCACCGCCGACCGCGTAGATTTCGCGGATGCCGAGCTTATGGGCCGCGGTGAGGACGGCAGGCGAAACGGTACCGTGACGCATCGGGCTGCAGAGGCAAAGGTTTTCAACGCCAGCGACCTGCGCGGGGATAGCGGTATGGAGCACGGAGGTCGGATACGCCGCCGCACCGCCGGGCACATAGAGTCCCACGCGATTCAGTGGCGTCAATTTCACGCCCAGTTTCCCAGTACCATCCGGAAGAGAAATCGCCGGCGGAGGCTGAGTCAGCATCGCGGACTGATAATGGCGAAGGTTGGCAATGGCGATGTCGAGCGAAGCAAGAAACTTTTTGTCAGCAGCTTTTGCCGCGGCTTCGATGGCGGACTGCGGAACCTGCATCGTTTGAGGGGTGAGAGAAACGTGGTCGAATTTCTCGGTGTATTCCAGCAGCGCCGTATCGCCGCGAGTCTGAACATCGCGGAGAATCTTGCGAACGGTTGCGAAGGCGGACTGCCCAGGAAAGAGGGAGGGAAGGAGGGGGGCGCCTTCGTCATCGAGCCCTTCGAGCAGGAGCGGCTTGAGCGAAAGTTTAGCTCGCAAAGCATCAATGTGGCAGCTGTCAGCAGGAAAGTTATAGATCGGCAGCATGGTATTACCCGGAAATTATCGTTAAATCGTTAAGTCGTTGCGTGTTTGTATGTAACAAGTTCGCGTTACACGGTGGCGGTTTGGTTAGCGTGGAGGTAAGCGAAGGCCGTTTGGAAGAGTGGAAGGCCGTCCGCCGCCTTATGACCGCGTGTGAACAGCGGATGGTTCAGCGGATCCGCGATGCGTTCAGGATGTGGCATGAGGCCCAGAACTCTGCCGGTAATATCGCAAATACCAGCGATCGCGTCGGTAGAGCCGTTGGGGTTATCGGGGAAGGACGCAGCCTGGTTGCCAATCGAATCAACATATTGGAATGCGACCTGGTCGTTATTCTTGAGGGCCGTGAGTATCTCCGGCGTACGGGTCACAAAGCGGCCTTCCCCGTGCGCGACAGGCAAATCAAGCACAGGGCAATTTTCCGGAATCCACTTGCAAAGTTTGGAAGCAGGCTTAACGCGGACCCAGCGATCCTCGAATTTGCCGGAAGTATTGTAGGTGAGGGTAGTGGGATGCCAATCAGCGGAATCGAGCTGAGGGACCGGTCCCGGAAGCAGGCCGGATTTGACGAGGACTTGGAAGCCGTTGCAGATGCCCAGGACGAGTTTCCCGTCGTCGATGAATTGTCGGAGGTTTTTTTGGAGGTGATGGATGAGCTGGTTCGCGAGGATTTTTCCGGAGGCGATATCATCGCCGTAGGAGAATCCGCCCGGGATCGCGAGGATTTGGTAGTGTTCGAAGGCTGCGGGGCTCGCCAAGAGAGTATTGACATGGAGAGCATCCACGCAAACATTCTCGCCGCCTGCGAGTTTGAACGCATAAGCAAGTTCGCGGTCACAGTTGGTACCGGCCGTGCGAAGGAGAAGGATACGAAGCATGAGATCCTTTCATCAGAGAATAGCATTATAGAGAAAAGGACGATACAGAGCGACCGAGGAAGTGGAATCAAACAATGGCTTACCCAGAAAAACGGGCACACCCGAAAGCACTCAACGTCCGTCGATCATCGGATTTTTTGATTGAGAATCGCAAAGTCGCCGGTTCCTGCGGGATGGGTGGGCAGTTTGACGCCGCGGGCGTAAATGCTGCCGTTCCTGGCGTAGAGGGAGGTTGTTTCGATGGCGTTGCGATCGAGCGAGAGGAAAGAATCGTCACTGCGGCCGTTGACGATATGGATGGGTGTTGTGAGATCTGTGACGCGCCTGGCGATGGCCGTTCCATCAAAACGGGAGGGGGAGGCGACGGGGAAGAGGTGGTAGGTGATCGTGTGGGTGCCGTAGAGTCTGATATCGAATTGTTGACCTTTGATCATCCAGTCGGGATGTCCGCCGAAAAAGACGTTTCCGCCCCAGGCGACAGTGTTGACGATGATGCCGTTTTGCACGGTGTGTCGCACGGTGCCGCCGTTGGCGTAGACCAGACCGCCGCAGTGGAGCCAGTTGATGGCGAAGAGCGGGAAGTCGGCTTTACCGTCGGTGTAGCCGAAGGGGATGTCGTGCTGGATATTTTCGCCGGAGGTCGGGATCAGGATGTTCAGCTTGGTGTCGGTGTTCCAGTAGCGTCCGGCTTCGCTGGCGTTGAAATCGAAAGTTATCTCTGCCTTGATGTGACCTTCATTTTTATAGAAATAATAGGTTTCACGCAGTGGGATATCTTTGAGGCTTGATTTTCTGGTGAGGATCGAAGCGACCGGGCCATCGAAGAATTCAATTTCGGCAGAGCGGTTCGTGTAGGTTTGTTTTCCGATCAGGCAGCGGATTTCGCCGATGAGCGTGTCCGTATCGAGGGCCGGGGCGATGCCGCGGATGTTTTTGAGCAGGCCGGCGCTGTCCAGGATTCCTTCGTGCTCGCCGATTTTCACGACGGGCGGCAATGGCGTTTTGACGGAAGCGGCGGCTTTTTCGCCGGTGATCGCCAATGCCTTGAACCCGCTGGGCGGGAGGTCGCAGAAACCGAAAACTTTCTCGCCGTATACTTGCGTGGTTGCGCCGGTGAAGTTTTGTGTTGTTCGGATTTCCGTTCGGCGTGCGGCCGGGAGCCAGTTGAGGATCGAGATATAGTTTGCGTCCGACGAAATCAGGCTTTCACTGATTCTGCGGATTTCCTCATCACAGGCTTTCTTCACAGCGAGGTTTGCATTGATGCCCTGCCGACGCAGGTCGGTGACCTCGGTCCAGTAGACGTCGTGGTGCTGATATGCCAAGATTTTATCCCACCATGAATCGATCAGGCGTTCGTCGGCTTTTTGGCCTGTTTTCAACTGGTTGATGCACATGACCGCCTCTGCCGCAAGTGCGGCGGCTTCGGCGTCCCGGGCTGAGCGGAGCAGTTCCTCCGCCCATACGCCGTCCGCGTACGCGCTGAAGGAATACAGCCACGCTTTCGTTTGCGGCGGCGACTCCTTGAGCATGATCTTCAACTCGTCCTCCATGATCACCAGATCGAAGACGGAAGTAAGTTCCTGGTAATACTTTTCGCTTACCTCGCACATATCGGGATAGCGTGTCCAGAGTCTTGGGCTGTCGGGCAGGTCAACGCCAATGTGGTAGATGATGTCCGATTGTAGTTCCGTGTTGTTGACGCCGACGTATAACGGCAGCGAGGTGCCGTCCAGGGACATCGCATGGACAAAACTTTCCTGCCGCGGCAGATAATAGTTGCGCCCCGTGAAACCGTCCGAGAGCAGTGTGAAGCCGCCGCTGATCGTTTCCAAAACGGCCGGAAACGCGGGGATGGCGATCATTTCGTAACCAAAACATCTCACCAATTGAGAAATCTGCTTATGTACAGCAGTTTCCTGCATGGCGTAGAGCCTGATATCCACGCCAAAGAGATCTTTATAGATACGCAGGCCTTTTTCGAATTGCCGCCAGTTGCTCTCCGAGCCGAGGATTTGCAGGTGCGGCTGCGCGTAGGTTCCGTTGACAAAACCCAGCTTCCCCTTCTTGATCGCCTCTTTGATCCTGGCGTACACATGCGGATAAGCTTTGCACATCCGCATCAGCTCATAGGCGGAAAACTCATAATTCAGCTTGACGTCGTCGTGCAGATCAATGGAATCGAGATTTCGTTCCACCCGCTTGATGTATTCATCAGCGTTGTCGGCGCCCCACGGACCGATCCGCTCAGTAACCTTCGGCACACCACGGTCCTCGTCAATCAACATATACATCGGATGCTGACAAAGCGCAGCCTTCCATCGGTAGTGCCGCTTCACCTCCGCCGAGGACATGTGCTTGTCCAGTAATAGTTTCAGATATTTGTTGTCGACATTCAGGTCTTTGTTGTCCATACGCGGCCTCCTTGTTTCAAGCTGGGATTATAATGAAAAAATTAGGAGCCAGAAGGTCTGCCCCCCAAAAAAGGCACACCCGGCACATCCCTCCATTGGTCCCTACGGGACCGATGTGCATTCTTCAAAAGCCGCGAGAGCGTCGGCGAAAATGCGGTTAGAAACGGCGACGGCTTTCTCGGTCAGACGAACGCAGGTGGGCAGCAGTTCCACCAAATCGAGCTCCACGTATTTCTGCAGCGCACGTTCTAGCACGGGACGCCCGTCGATGCCGGTGCGAGCCTGAAAGTCAGCGTAATCGAGCCCTTCGCTCAGTCGCAGCCAAAACGCGGCGACCTCGCCCGCCCAGGCTCGCGGCGAGAGATGCTCGACTTGCGTGAGCGGCAAAGTCGGTTGGCCGGTCGCCGACAACAGCGACTCCAAATAATGCTTGAGGCTTGCAACATTTTTCCATCGCCATCTCCCCCCTTCTCCCGCCAGATGCCCCGCCGCCGCCGGGCCCCAGGCCAGCCACTGCGACCCTTTCCAATAATGGATATTGTGCCGGCACTCCCGGCCGGGAAACGCATAGTTCGAAACCTCGTACCGCCTGAATCCCGCAGCACGCATGCGAGCGTATACATGCTCAAACATTGCTAACTCGAGATCTTCGGCGATAGGCGAAAAGTCGCTTCGTTTCATACGCGTGGTCATCGCCGTGCCGGGCTCGTAGATCAGCGAGTAGCAGCTCATGTGCTGCGGCCGTAATTCCAAGGCGTGTGTCAGCGAATACTCCCACGTCTCCAGCGTCTGGCCGGGGATGCCGAAAATCAGATCGATGTTCAGATTATCGATGTCGGCCTGCCGTGCGGTCTCGAACGCCCTGGCCACGCTCTCCGGATCGTGATTCCGCTGCAGCGTGCGAAGCTCAGAAGCGAGAAACGATTGTGCTCCGAAGCTCACACGATTGATACCGCCTTCCCTCAGCACCGCGGCACGATCGGAATCAAACGTATTAGGATTCGCCTCCACCGTGAACTCCACCAGCCGCGACGGATCGATCGCTTCCCGGATCAGCGTCAGCAGCCGCCGAAGCTTTTCCGGTGCAAGCAGCGTCGGCGTTCCACCGCCGATGAAAATCGTGCTCGGCGAAATCTTTCTTTTCCCCCCTCCGCCACCCCGCAAAGCGGGGTCGCTACTTGCATTGCGTGTTGCGCACCGCCACAACGCCGCTTCCACCCGCATCGCTTCCAGAAACGCGTCCACTTGATCGAGATGCCCGGCAACCGAATAAAAGTCGCAATAATGACACTTGCTGTCGCAGAACGGCACGTGAACGTAAAGCGCATCGACGCCGTCAATCGCGAATTCAGACGGTAAATGGTCTATGCCCATATGACACTGATGGAGCTTTCTGCTTGATCCTGATCCTGACAACGGTTAACGTTCACTGTTGAGGATGGACTGGCCATTTCAGGGAGTTCATCGTATCCTCCGGGCTTGGTAAAAGACAACGGCCGGAGCCTTTCGCAGGGCGCTCGGCCACGGTTTGGTTAGAACAGGAAGAGGTCGCCAATGAACGTCAAACTCGTCATGTTCAAGCAGGATGGTCAACGCCGCGATTTCGAGCTCAAGCGAGAGACCGCCACCTTCGGCCGAAATGTCGACTGCGACTTCCAGATCCCCCTTGAAGTCATCTCCCGCAAACACGCCCAGCTCGCCATCAAGGACGGCAAACTTTCCGTCCGCGACCTGGGCAGTTCCAACGGCACCTTCGTCAACAACAAACGCGTCCAGGAAACGCAACTCGCCGCCGGAGACACGCTGACGATCGGCCCGGTGATCTTCACCATCGTCATCGACGGCCAACCCGAGGAAATCCAGCCGATCCGCACCATCGTTGCCGCCGACACGCAGGTGACAGTCAGTGATCAGACAGACTCTGGCACCGTGGACGTGGAGCACGCGGAAGGGGAATCCGCCGCCGAAGAAAAAGAGGAAGCGGTCGCGGAGGTCGAAGAAGTCGAAGAGTCCTCCGAAGTGGAAACGCCGCTGGCCGCGCTGGAAGCCCTGGCGAAAAAGAAGAAATAGCCTTGCGTGGAAACGCAAGGCTATTCTCAGGAACTGGACCATGTCACGTCGGATTGCAACTCGCATCATACTCGCCGCATTCGCGGTGCTGCTGAGTTGTTCGCCGCTGGCATTACGTTCCGCGGACCAGTCCGGCCAAGCTCCGCCCGCGTCTGAAGCGGCAACCACGGAAACAGCTCCACCTCAACCCTCCGGTACCACCTCGCTGATCAAAGCCCTTCGCTCGGACCAGTTCCATGTGCGTGAGCAGGCCAGTACCAAACTGCTGCGGCTTCCTCCCGAGCGTCTCTCCGAAATCGAGCACGCCTTAGCCAGCGAAACCGACGCGGAAGCGATTGCCCGGCTGACCACCGTCGCGCTGCACCTGTACCTGAAGAACCCGCAGATTACGCCGCTGCAGGGAAAGGCGGGATTATTGGGAATCTCCCTGAGCGTTGAGCCAAGGGGCACGCGAGGGGACATGGAGGAGGGAGAGCAGAAGGTCGATCCGCAGGCGAGGGCGGGGGGAGGGGCGATCGTGGTCATCGACATCAAGCCCGGATTTCCGGCGTACGAGGTGCTCAAGCCCGGCGATAGAATCCTCGCCATCGACGACAAACCGCTGACCCTGGGCTACTCGGTGGACGCCTTCCGCGAAAAAGTCTCCGCCACCATGCCCGGCTCGTTCATCCCGATGACCCTTCTCCGCGGCGGCAAAAAAATCAACGCCCAGGTCCAGATCGCAGGTCTCGACCGCAAAGGCGACGACTTCATCCTCGATTTCATCGAAAAACGCACTCGTCTCGCCAACTCGTATCTCTCGCAACTTCGCATCGGCCAAAAACCGCCAACACTGACATTCCACGACAACACCCTACCCGAAGCCAACATCTACAACGATTTCGAATTCGATCCGCCTTGATCGTCGAAGAAGCCAGTAGCCAGAAGGTTTCAAGTTTGCGGCTTATTCCAAACTTCTGGCTTCTGGCTTCTTCACTTGCAAGCAGAACGCCTCGTAATCGATCAGTTCTGTGATCGTCGGATGGTCTCCGCAGGCTGGGCACTCCTTGTCCCGCCGCAATTTCAGCGTGCGAATCTCCATGTCCAACGCGTTGGTGGATTGCAATCTTCCAAACAGCGGCGTTCCGATCCCCGCTAATATCTTGATGGTTTCATTCGCCTGCACCGAGCCGACGATTCCGCACATCGTCCCCATCACGCCGCCGACCGCACACGACGGCACCATCTCCGCCGGCGGCGGCTCCGGAAACAAACAACGATAACACCCCGTCTGAATCGGCTTGCCTCGCCACTCCGTCAAATGCGGCGCAAAAACCGTGTTGAGCCCCTCAAACCGAAAAACCGCTCCATCGACATAAATTTTCTTCAGTAACACACACGCATCGTTCACCAGATACCGCGTCGGAAAATTATCCGCCCCGTTAATCACCACGTCGTACGGCGAAATCCACGCCATCGCATTCTCCAACGTCATCCGCCCACTGTACTTCACGATGTTCACGTCCGGATTGAGCGCCTCAAGCCGCCGCTGGGCCACGTCCGCTTTCAACTTCCCAACATCCTCACTCGAGTAAAGCACCTGCCGCTGCAGATTCGAATGATCCACGCGATCACACTCAACCAATCCGATCGTCCCAACGCCCGCCGCCGTCAGATACAGGCAGACCGGCGATCCCAGCCCTCCCGCCCCGATCACCAGCACCTTCCCATTCATCAGCCGCAGTTGACCGGCCATTCCCAGCTCCGGCAGCGCCAGGTGCCGCGAATACCGATTCTTCTGCATCTCCGTGAGCGACGTCACCACCATGCCAGCTCCTGTGCGACTGAACCTTAAAAGAGCATTTTAGAGAAGCCAGAAGCCAGTAGCCAGAAGCTGGTAATGAAACACAGACCGCCGACATCAATGGCCACGGCTACTTGGATGGCGCTGTGGGATTGAGCGCATCGAGGGCTTCCATAACGCGTGGGAGGTAGGTGTAGGTCGGTCCGCCCTGCATGAGAACAGCAACGCCGGCAGCTTCGATAATCTGCTCACGCGTAGCGCCGGCACGAAGAGCCGCGTTAATATGAGCATAAATACAGTTTTCGCACCGTACCGTCAGCCCGATCGCCAGCGCGATAAGTTCTTTCTCCGCGGTAGTCAAAGCCCCCGCTTTCATCGCCGCCTGATGAAGCCCGCCGAAACCCTTGAGCAATTCAGGCATGGACTCGCGAACCGGACGCATGGCGGCAGCGTTGTTTTGATAGTAAGACTGAGCGTTGGTCATCATGAACTCCTTCATATAGCCCCGGCTTTAGCCGGGATTTGCCTCAAAGAAAAGAAAAACACAAAACTTAAAACACAAAAATATGGACACCGCAGGTATTCACTCTTTCTATTTAGCCGGTGGGCTTGCCCACCGCTCGGCTACTGGCTTCTGTCTTCTGGCTTCTTCACGCGGTTCCATGGGAATTTGGCGAGGAGGAAAGCAAGGCCGCAGAAGTTAGTCAGACCGGCAAAAACAAGCCCCGCGCCGACGAGAAGCGAAAGGTAAGGCCAAGGCGGAATGAACAGCCCCACAAGAACGAGCAGTCCGGTAGCAAGTCGAACCTGCCGCTCAAGCGACCAGGGAGCGTGCGGTTCGCGAGTCACCGGCAAACCCGCGGCGATCCACGCATCGGTGCCGCCCGCAACAATATGAAGAGCACAACAGCCCGCGTTATCCAGAATGCCGGCAGCCTTTTTCGCGCGACCGCCACTCTTGCAGAGAATGACAATGGGCCGAGACTTATCGAGCTGATCGAGCCGCGACTGGATGGTGCCCAGAGGAATAAGCTGCGCAGCGGGAACATGGGCGGCGGCAAACTCGAAGTGCTCACGCACATCGATGAGCTGAGCGCCGGGCGAGGCATTCAGAAAAGTCTGGGCATCCCGAGGCGAAAGCGTGCTGATCATAAGGCCTCCCGAAAATGCAACATGCAACATGAAAAAAATCAAAATACCGCGGATGTTGCATGGACCATCAATAACTGCTACACTATACAACCATATGGTAATAGAGTCAAGGAGCTTGACAATGCAAAAAGGCACGATGCCGGTGGCATTTCTGGAGCGGGTGGTGGAGGTGTTCCGGGTGTTGGGCGATCGTTCGCGGCTGGAGATTCTCCAGTCGCTGATGGCCGGCCCCAGAACGGTAAACGAAGTGGTGGAAATTACCGGCAAAGGCCAGGCGAACGTCTCAAAACACTTAGGCGTACTGGCGGCAGCAGGTCTGGTGAGCCGAACGGCCAAAGGGACATCAGCCATTTACGAAGTAACGGACCCCTTGGTATACAAGTTATGCGACATCGTTTGCGGGTCGTTGCGAAAGAAGCTTGGCCGTGAAAGCAAGGAGATTCAGCGACTCCTACGTCGAGGAGTGTTAGTGGGGTCCACACCGATTTCGATCGCAAAAAAACCATAGCCGCATCATCGTCTGAATGATTTTCGTGATTTTTGGAGTTTTTTAGAGACTTTCTGTCCCACTTTGGGAATTTGGGGTATTTTGCGGTTTACAGGCGGGAGTTCCAAATGAAACTATGAGCCAGCCTTGGCTGGCAGAGTGTTAGACTGCTCGGCACGGCCCTAACACGAAAGGAGGCTTGCATGTATTACGTTGGTTTGGATGTACACTTACGGCGGTCTACGTTGGAAGTGCTGGATTCCAAGGGTTTCCCCATCAAAACTTGTAGCCCTGTTTCATCCAGTAATATCGTGGCCTCAACGCCTCTGAATCTGCGAGAGGCGTTCATTTGTCTCGGCAAGATCGAAGGTGTCCGGATCAATGTCACCGGCCCATTCTTTCATGTCATCGTGTTCCGGATGCTTGGGATCCTTGAGAATATCCAGCATGTTGTAATAGCCCCAGATGCCTCCACAATCTTCCGGCGGACAGGCGCCCTTACCCGCAAGGCAGGTAAAAGGCTGGGATTTTTTGTCATCCGGCGATTCCGGCGAAGAAGAAAGCATCTTTTCTACCAACACCACGTGATACCAACTGTCGCCAAAATCATATTGATAAAGGATCTTCATTTTGGCCTGCGTCACCACATCGGAAAGGATATATTCCGCGGCGTCGAGTTCATCATCAAAGCCCGAGTCCACGAGTCCTCCCAGCGGCTCGCGGCCCGCAAACCGCCGCCCGCCAATCTCGAAGTCATGCAGATGACTATTGTGCCATCCCATGGCAAGCTGAATGGCGTAGTGAAGATGATCCAGCGAACAATCGGGAACAACGATACGCCGCCAGATCGGCGGCTTGCTGCCGCGAAGCGTGATTTTCAGTTGATACCACGTATCGGAGCGAGTGTGACTTGATGATTGACTGGCAGATTTGGAGGATTTTCGGAACATGAACATGAACGATCCCTTTTCGGATGGATATAACGGAAACGAAAAAGCCGGTGATTATCGTTCTGCGGATCCTTTCCGGGGCTGCTCGGCGAGCCATTGCTGAAGCCCGGCGAGCTGTTTGGCGGCGGCGGAGCCTTCGACGGCGCGAACGGCGATTTCCTGAACCTGAGCGTATGCCTTCTCCGTCTGAGCGTGCAGCGATGCAAGACGCTGAGCCTGATCCTTGGCGGTTTGTTCCAGGGACGTGATGCGGGTGGTAAGGACATTTTTTTCGCCGGCAAAATCGCGTTTGAGCAACTCTTCACGGGCGGCGGATTCCTGAGTCAGCCGCGCGGTGGTCTCTTTGACGGCGCGGGCAACGGCGGCATCGAGTTCCCGGGGGAAAGACTCCACCTTGGCGTGGAGCGTCTGAAGTTCCTGTTCGCCGGCCTTGAGAACCGCTTCACGCTGCGCGAAGTCTTTTTCAATGGCGGCTTTCTTTTCAGCGAGTTGCTTTTCCTGCGTCGCGGTTTGATCGGCAAAAGCGTCGCGGGTCTGCTGCTGTTCACGAGCGAAGGCGTAGGTATATTCAGCCTTTTCTCGCTCGCGGCGTTTGGCTTCGGCGGCATCACGCTCCTTGACGTCAGCCTCTTGCTGCTTGCGTTCCTGCTCCCACTGGGCGCGGAACTGATCGATTTCGTTTTGAATTGCCGCGCGCCGCGATTCCAATTCCGCTTCCATCGTGACTTTGGCGGCCTCATGGCTTTCAAAAAGGGCCGTCAAGGTGCTGGCGGATCGCTGGATTTCATAAATTTCCTTCAGTTCCTGATCTTTCGCGACAACGGCCCGCTGAAGCTGAACGTAACGGGCGACCTGTTCCTCGAGCCTGTCGGAGATGCCGCCGAGGGTTTTGGAGATGGTCGAGCGAAGTTCGCCAATCGATTCGACTACGCCGCGAGTGGCCAAATCCTCAGCAATGGCCAGTGCATCCGCGATGGCTTTTGCTTGCGATTTTTCCTCAGGCCGAGCGGTGGCTTCACGACGTTCGGCAACCGTTTTTTTCCGTGTCAGTCAGAGCCTCCAACATCTGCTGTCGAGGCGAGCGTTTTTTGATGGTGCTTTTTTCAGCCATGAGAGCCTCCTTGGGAAAATATGGAAATAACACGCGGAAGATACGCGCAGCGATTACGGTCTGCAAGCGACGGGCGCCCCCCTGTCATTCGTTTCTCGACTCAATCGCCTGTTTCGGAACGGCATCTGTTAACCAGGCTGTTAGCCGAGAGTAAGGGCAATTTAGACTGATTACCACCGAATGCTGAGATTTTTGACGGACCTCTTCGCCTCTCCCAACACCTACGGATCTGCGTGGACCATGAGCAGATCGGGCGTGTTGTGCTCGACCGCATTCTGCGGACCTGGCTTGAAGAAGCAATTTTCGTCTCGGACTTCCTGCCGTTATGGTTTCGGACCACGCCTTTTCGTGAGCTTGAGCGTCAGTGGTTTTGGGATGGCCAAGAGCACTTCGCACCGTGAAACGCGATCTTGAAGTTTTGAAGCATGCACCCCTTCTTCATGGGTTCGTGGCATGTTATGCCGCCTTTCGTAGCGGTCGGCCATACAAGCAGTAGTGGTGCCAGCGGTCGTCCTGGCTCAGGTATAACGCTCGCAAGGCGAGGATCGCCGATGACAACCACCTC
>WQYP01000018.1 GCA_009781185.1 Phycisphaerales bacterium
CCACGACCCGACCCCGCAGCACGTTTTACTACAAATGGATGATCAACACCGGCTACTCCACAAGGCTACTCCACAAATTGTTGTATCAATAAAAATCCGGGGGGCCCATTGTGGAAGTCAGGACAATTTGGAGTAGCTCCAAAATGGTGTCCAATCCTACAAAAAACGATTCCCGCCGATCACCTCAGCGACATCACACCACCCCCCCTCCCTGTCCCCCCTCCACCAGCAATTCAGACGCTATCTTCGCAAGAAACTGATCACGAACCCCCCAAATAGTTTCTATACCATGAGAGCCGCCCCGAGTATTCTGTAAAAATCGCCGGTCAAGCCCCTTCCGCTTTGCCGAGGATGAGCGAGAGGATGAGGATGGCGAGCACGAGGGCGGAGATGATCGCGAAGGTGCGATTTTTTTGGAAAGCAAAAGCGAAGATCGCGGTGGCGACGGAGACGATGGGGGTCAGGAGGAGCACCATCAGGCCGAGGATGACGAAGCCCTGGCCGCGGAAATGACCGATACGCTCGCACATCTCTCCAAGTGTGTGGGGGAAAGGTTCGGAGAGGCTGGAGAGATCCTCGAGGTGGCGAGCGTGGGTGAAGTAATCGGGCTCATGATGGATAAAGGTCAGGACGGTGCCAAAGAGGACCAGGGCGATGCTGAGGGTCACGCCGACGCGAAGGATGTAGCTGAGGGCGTTTTCCACGCGGAAAGTGGCCGGTTTCTCGGCGATGTTGGGGGGAGAGGGGGGATACGTCATGAATAGATGCCTTTGTAAATCATCTGGCCGGAGATCAGCAGGAGCACGGCGATAAAAACGATACGAACGGTTTTGGAGTGGATTTTAGGAAGGAGCTTGGCGCCCAGGACGGCGCCGCAGAGCACGCCGACGGAGACCGGGGCGGCAATGAGGGGATTGATCCGCCCGCGTGCAAAGAAGAGCCCTGCTGATGCCGCGGCGGTGATGCCCATCATGAAGTTGCTCGTCGCGGTGGAGACTTTGAAGGGGAGTCTCATGGCCAGGTCGAGTGCGGGGACTTTCAGAGCGCCCGAGCCGATGCCCAGGAGGCCCGAGACCACGCCGGCGATGTACATCAGGAAGAGTCCCAGGGGCGTGCGGGCAATGCGGTAGTGGATGTCGCGTTGTTCGATGTGGTCGAAGTAATGGCCGTGGAGGTGGAGTTTGTCGGCGAAGGGGTCGGAGGGAGGGGGAATGGAGGGGGAGTCTTTTCGGTGGCTGTGGAACATCATGAGGGCGGAGTAGCCGAGGATGATGCCGAAGATGATGAAGAGCCAGCGTTGGTCGAAGAGTCCGTTGAGATAGCCGCCGGTGAGAGCACCGGCCGTGGTGGCGACGGAGAGAAGAATGGCCAGTCGCAGATTGGTCATGTGCTCCTTAACGTAAGTCGCCGCAGCGCCGGACGAAGTCGCAATAACAGAAATAATCGTCGCCCCGATGGCGTACTTGATCGGAACGCCAAGGAACAGGGTGAGGACGGGAGTAATGATAATGCCGCCGCCGAGACCCAGGAGCGAACCCAGGAGACCCGCCGCGATGGAAACGGCCAAGATAATGAGCGTGTAGGTAAACGGAGTCATAGGACGAGGAGTCTAGGGGGGATGAGGAGGCGGTGCAAGAGTATGACAAGGTGAAGGGATGACAGGGTGACAAGGTGACAGGAGCACCGCGTGGTAACGCGGTGGTGATTGGGAATGTGGAGACAAACCCCCGCGTTGCCACGGTGTTCCTTGTCACCTTGTCACCCCTTTACCCTGCTCGCCGCACACGCCGCAGGCCTTTCCCGGCCAGTTCGTACACGTACGCCAGGATTTCTGCGATCGCCTGGTAGAACTCCGGCGGCACTTCCTGGCCGACCTCGACGGTTTTGTACAACGCCTGCGCCAAGGGTTTTCTCTCCAGGATCGGTACGCCGTTGGCGACGGCAATCTGCCGAATCCGCGCCGCCAGGAATCCCGCCCCCTTCGCCACCACTTTGGGAGAACTCATGGTCTCCGGATCGTAGCGGATCGCGATTGCCAGTTCTGTTGGATTTGTCACGACCACATCTGCCGTCGGTACGTCACGGTGAATTCGCTGCAGGATCATCTTTCTCGCCAACTGACGTCGGCGACCTTTGATCACCTGGTCGCCCTCCATTCGCCGGGCTTCGTCCTTGATTTCCTGCTTGGACATGCGGATGTCTCGTTCGAAGCTCCATTTCTGCCAGATCCAGTCAGCAAGCGCGAGGATGAACATCGCCAGAGCGATCCGCCACGCCAGGGCGTAAATAATCCCCGCGCCCACCGCGAAATTCTCCGGGAACTCAACTCCCGAAAGCGACAGGATCACCGGTAACTGTTTGTTGATCTCCATGTATACAATTACACCAATCAAGATCAGTTTGCCGATGTTCATGCCCATCCGCATCCAGTTCCGGCTCGCGAACAGCCGGCCGAACCCATTCAACGGATTCAATTTCGAAAGTTTTGGCATCAGCGGCTGTGCGCTGAGATGAAATCCCACCTGCAATCCCGTCGTCAGAAACGCCACCAGCGCCACCGTAATCAACAGCGGCGCCACAATCCTGAGCGCATAGGGCATCCCGATCCGCAACGAACTCTCCAGTATCCGTTGCGGCTCGTCCCACGACTGGTTCCCCAACAGAGCCCGGAGCAGATCCGCCATCGACGACACGAACGTTCTGGACATGATCCAGAGCGCCACGAGCGCCACGAGCAACAGCGTTGCCGAGGTCAAATCCTGCGACTTGGCGACTTGTCCGGAGTCTCTCGCCTCCTCACGCCGCTTGGGTGTCGCGGCTTCTGTCTTGTCGCCATAGGATTCGTCTGCCATGCGTTCCCACCAAAGTGCAAGTTACAGATTCAGCAGTCTTGCGATCGCCGCCGACAACGTTTGAAACGCTTCCCGCGAGACCGCCGCCCAGCTCACGACCCCCGCGCCCACCATCAGGAACCCGACGATCAGGTTGATGCTGATGCCCATGGTCATGAGGTTCATTTGTGGCATCGCCCGCGCCATCAGGCCGTTGGTGAGCGTCGCGGTGAAAAAGGTCACCAGAGCCGGCATGGCAATGCGAGTCGCCGCGTGATACGCCGCGGCCAGGCAGCCGCACAGCCCATTCAGCATCGCCTGGGCGCTCAGCCCCCCCTCGCCCATCGGAACTGTCTGGTAGCTGTAAACGATCGCATTGATGATCTCCCGATGTCCGCCCATCGCGAGAAAGACCATCAGCGCCAGCCAGAAGGCCAGTTGTTCGATCACCGTCGATTGGTCTTCGAATGTAGGATTGTAGATAGTTGCAAGCGACAGGCCCATCTGCTGGCTCACCATGAGAGCGCCGGCCTGAATCCCCGCGAACACCGCCGCCAGCATTAATCCGATCGCCAAGCCCACCGACATTTCTCCCGCGATGGCCGCCACCAGCCCGATGAGGTTGTCCGGCACCACTCCCGCGTGGGGCACCACCTGCCAGACACAAAACGCCAGCGCCAGCGCCAGGAGCGCCCGCACCTGTCCCGGGATGGTCGTCGTATTAAAAAACGGCGCAAAGGCCAGCAGTCCCGCCACCCGGAACAGGACCAGGAGGAACGGCGCAACGAGCGGATAAAATGGTACCAGGTCGCCAAACATCACTGCATCATGAACAAGTGCCGGGTGTAATCAATGAGCCTCTGGAACATCCAGGGCATCACCACGATCACCGCGATCGCCATCGCAAAGATCTTCGGCACAAACGTCAGCGTCTGCTCCTGGATCTGCGTAATCGCCTGCACCAGGCTGATGATCAATCCGATCACCAATCCGATCACCAGGATCGGCCCCACGATGATCAGCGTGACCATGATCGCATCACGCAACAAATCAATTGCCTGCTCAATCGTCATCATAAAAACACCTGCTCAAAATTTTTGGATTTGGTGATCTGGTGATTTTGACTTCGACACTCGAAAGGCATTCCCGCATACGCGACAGCGCAAATCACCAGATCACTCAATCACCAGATCACCAAATCCTCTCTGTGGCTCATTTCCGTCATCCAAAGCTCGCCAGAAGCGTCGAACAGACCAGCCGCCATCCGTCCACCAGCACGAACAGCAGCAACTTGAACGGCAGCGACACCATCACCGGCGGCAATAACTGCATCCCAATCGATATCAACACCGAACTAATCACCATATCAATAATCAAAAACGGCAGGTAAATCCGGAACCCCATCAAAAACGCCACTTTCAGTTCGCTGAGCACAAACGCCGGCACCAGCGACGTCGTCTCCACCTCCTCCCACGTCCGCGGCAGCGTAGCACCCGGATGCGCATAGCCGTGAAACAGATACACATCTTCTTCATTATTGGCCGCTTCGATCTGCTTGATCATGAACGCCCGCAGATGTCCCTTGGCGATGCCAAACGCCTCGAACTGCGAAATCCGGTTCTCGTTGTACGGCTGAATCGCCTCCGTGTTGATTCTGCTCCACGTCGGCGCCATCACCAGAAACGTCATGAATAGCGACAACCCGACCAGAATCTGGTTCGGCGGCAACTGGTTCGCCCCAAGCGCCTGACGCAACAGCGACATCACAATGACGATCCGCGTAAAGCAGGTCATCATCAGCAAAATCGACGGCGCCAGCGTCAGCACCGACAACAGCAGCAAGATCTGCAGCGACGACGAAAGCCGCTTCGGCTCCGTGGTCGTCGGAATCGTCCGCGAAATATCCGGCAACGCAATGGCGTCAGGCTGTCCCGTTTCGACCTCCCCCCCCCCTGTCTCCGTCGGATTCATCGTCCGAGCGGGCATTCCCAGATAGCCCATCAATTGTTGCAGTCGCTGTTCCTGGAAATCCTTCTGCGTCGGCGGACCCTGTTGCGGATTCAGCACAACAACCGTCGGCGACGCCGCATACCCCCGCATCGCCAGCAGCATCACCAGCACAACAACCATCCAACCGATCACGCCACGGTCATTGCATTTGACGATCAGAGCCGCGACCGCCAGGGAGCGACTGGCGTTGTTTTCGCATCGCACGGTCGCTCCCTTACGGTCGCGGCTCTGATGATCCAATGCACTCGCCTTCGACATGGCGCCATCCTGACTCATTCACGCCCGCATCCTGCGGACGCCCTGACCATTTCAACTTTGGATTTGGTGATCCGGTGATTGAGTGATCTGGTGATTTATGCTGGCGCATATGCGAGAGTACCTTTCGATTGCCAAAGTCAAAATCACCAGATCACCAGATTACCAAATCACCAGATCATCCCCTGTGAGAACCCGTCTTACGTTTATTGCGGAATACTATCCCGCACCGAGCGGACCTGTTTGCGAAGCTGCATCAATTGCCGCTTCGCCGCGGCCATTTCGTCGAGCTGGCTGTCCAAATCCTCCGGCTCCATCGATGATGTCATCGATCTCGATTCCCGTGATTCAGACAAACGCGATTTAGACGAGTGCTGCTCAATCAAGCGCGACCCCAAATCGTCATCGTCCGACTTTTCCAAGTCCATTCGCGCATTGGCCAGCAGCTTCGTAAACCCCGCCTGGATCGACTTGGGACTCGTCCCTTCGATCTGCCCCATGATCTTGGCCACTTCCGTCGGCTCATTGATCACCAGTACCGATTGGCTCTGGTCTTTTCCCTGATTGATCGCCACGATCTGCGACCCAATGCGTACCAGCACCAGCGATTGATTTTTGTTCAGCGGATGCCGGGCCAGGATTTCGATGACGCCTTTGCCGTTGCTCGCCTGGGCGCCCGGGACGAATTTTTTCGCCAGTGCCTTGCCCACGAAAACCAGCCCTAAAATCAGGCACAACGCTCCGCCGACCTTCACCATTTCCATCAGTCCCGGCATCACCCCGCTTCCCCCGCCGCCCGTCACCGCCGCCTTGTCGCCGGAAGTTTCCGAACCATTGCCGCCAATCGGCCTCTTTTCCAGCGGCAGCATCGTTGACTTGATCGTCTCCGCAGGCATTGAGACCACGAACTCAGGCACTGCATGTGACGCCGTCGCCGCCGTCTGGGTTTCCGACACCACCGTTTTGACGGTCGTGTCATCCGCGTTCTCGGCCCCCCCTCCCGCCGTTGCCGTCGATGGCTGACGGGTCGGCGCCGGGATCGTCGTCGCCGCCACCGCTGTCGGAACAGGTGGAACCGTAGGCACCGCGGCGGCTGGACTTCTCGGCGCTGCAACCGGCGGCATCGGAACGACCACCAACGACGAAGTAGCCGGAGCAGCGCCAGGCACCTCCGCCGATTCAATCGCCGCCTTCCCCATCGCCTGACCAAACACTCCCCCCCCCCCTCCTCCTCCGCCCGGCACAACCGTACCCACGGCCAGACCGACGATCATCGCCGCCCATTTCGACCTGAATGGAAAGAATTTCAATGGAAAAAACGATCGCTGTGATTGACCTTCCATGGTCCACCCGTATTCGTTCCGCCGACGTTCCCTCGGCGACCGGGGTGTCCGGCTCCGCCGAACAAGTGACGATACTGTATCAAAGCCTGTGCGAAAGTCACGCACAAAATCGCAAAAATGTGACAATTCCGCGCAGATTACTCTTCCGTCGCGGTCACAATCTCGTTGATACGGACGCAAAAATTGTCGTTGAGCACCAGGACTTCGCCTCGTGCCACCAGCTGATCGTTCACGAACACATCCACCGGGTCACCGGCGAGCTTATCGAGTTCCACCACCGACCCCTCCGCCAGCTTGAGCACGTCCTCGATGAGCATCTTGGTCCGCCCAAGTTCGATCTTGACGTTCAGGTCGACATCTTTGAGCAGATTGATCGCTCCCGCCGGCACATTGCCCAGCACCTTGCTGAAGCTCGGAAGCGCAAAATTCCCCGCTGCCGCACTACCACCCGACGGATCATCCCTTCCACCCCCAAGCACATCTCGTGCAGTATCAGTCATACAGACCTCCGCCGACATTATCGGCACCAAGCCGCTCTGACCGAAAATAAAAAATGGGTACCGCGACCGTTAGGGAGCGATGAGGCATCTGCATCGGCCCCCCAACGCTCCCTCACGGTCGCGGTACCAACCATTCGCGGCCCACGGTGTCTGAGGGGGATGGATATGGTCTCTCATGTGAATTCCAAGAACAGGGGGGGGGACGAAGGGCTCAGCAAAGGCGCCATCCGCACACGGCGGCGGAGTCGGCGGCTAGCCGGATTCATGCTGGTGATTGCCTTGCTCACCGCGGCACCGGGATGGGCTCTCTTTTACATGTCGGTCTTCTCCGCCGTCCGCGCCAAAGAGCAGTCCCCTTACCAGGCGATCATCGCCTATGCGATCCTGATCGTCTCAAGCGTTACGCTCGTACTCGGGCTCTGGTATCTGCTACTGGCACAGGTGCAACGCATCGCCGGGATCGCGGAATCGAAAGAATCGCTCGCCGCCCCGGAGCGAGCCCTCTGCGGCAACTGCGGCTGGCCCCGCGACCCACCCGACCGCTTCTGCAGACACTGCGGCAAAAGCCTCGTTCAATAAAAAAATAAAAGTCACAAAGAGTAAAAGTTAAAAGGAAGGTAAAGGGTAAAAGTTAAAAGGTAAAATAGCGAACTTTGGCCGCGAAAGCGGATGCCGGGGATTACTCAAACACTTTTGGCCTTTTAACTTTTACCTTTTAACTTCCTTTTAACTTTGTAACTTTTAACTTTTTATTCACACCAGCATCAACGCATTCGACCCTGCCGGCAGCATCTCACGCCAATCCGTAATCAATCGCTTATAATTCTGCCCCACCCGCCGAATCTGCCGCTGCAGATCGTACAGCCCCACCGTATTCACCCGATGCGCATCCTCACGCAGCGTCGTATCCCAATCCATCTGATCCGTCAGGCTGTACCACGTGAACCCCACGATCGGTACCCCATCCTGCCGCAGACGCAGCATGCAATTCCACTCCTTCCACAACCACTGCACACTCCCATCCACCTCCCACAAATTCGTCTCCGTATGCATCAACGGCAGCCCGTACCGATCGTAATACTGCTTAGCAATCACGTAATACCCAAAAAACTCTCCACTCGGAATCAGTTCCCCGTTCGGCCGCACTAGGTGCTCATTGGTCACATAATAATCCGTCCCCATGATGCACCGCGCCTTGAGCGTCTGATCCATGAAATAATCATATTCCGCCGCTCTCATCCCATTCGCCGACAAATACCGATACACCTCCGCCGACACATTTTTTGCATAGGTCAGATCTAGTGGAACGAACCGCCGCTGATTCAGAAAATGCGCCCTCTTCATCACCCGTGGCACACTCGGATGCACATACTCCGAACTTTCACTCTGTATAAACACCGCCTCCGGCACATATTCCAGAATCGCCCGCATCGCCAACACATTCGCCTTGCAAAGATTCAGCATCGCCCGCACAAACGTCCGATCCGTCATCCCTCGCTCATTCCACCACCCATACAACCCCGAAAACGTCGCGCAAACCAAAATCTCATTCACCGGCGTCCAGTAATGCGCATCCGGATACCGCTTCGCCATCTCCCCTGCATACTCCGCAAAATACGCTGGGAACTCCTCATTCTGAAAATTCCCCAGCCAGTCCGGCACCCCAAAATGACACAAATCCATAATCGGCTGAATCCCCAACCGCCTCATCTCCTCCAGCACATCATCCACCCACATAAAATCATATTTCCCCGCGCCCAAAAACGTTTTGTAAATTGCCGGCCCCCATCTCAAATAATGAATCCCCAGCTCCGCCACCAATCGCAAATCTTCTTTCCAGTGTTCGTAATGCCCGCACTTCTCCATCTGATCCACGCGCACCCCGCCCCCCCTTCCAGCAATCACCGGATAACTATTCTCAATCCCCGTAGCAAACATGAACCCCGGCATTGGACTCATCAACTCGCTAACTCAGTCCTTGGCTAATTCGGCGCCGGCCACCACCTCGCCCTGAAATCCTGCGTCGAGAAATCATCCGCTCGTCCCACGCCGCTCGTTACCGCCGCCTTCTTCTCAACAGGAAAATACCGATGCGTCGCTGAACGCCCCTTTCCCGCATGACAAGGATTCACGAAATCGAAACGATTAACGTCATTTCGTCGGGGTCGGCCAGTGTGTCGTGCCTCACGCATGAGTACACCTCGGGTATCCAACAAAAATGGTCGCTCCGCTACCAAGCGCAGCGGCAAGTGATACTTCCGCAAACGATGTACCGGCGTGGCATCGGCGTCCCGCTGATGGGTGCATGCCATGACATGCAAGAATAAAGTGGGGCGGCTCTATGATGGCAGGAAGAGACCGCCCCGTGGCGTGGTGGCAAAACAGACAATAACCCCATCCCCCCAAAAACGCCCTTTGACATCTCCAATTCGGATCCGAACAGATATGGCTTCAGTTCGAACCGCTATTTAACCCACTCTCGCCACGACTGTCGTGGCGACGCTGTTTGTACAACGCTGACTTCGACGTCTTGTTGCATTATTTCGCGTTTTTTCCGCATCATTTGCAACTTCTGCTCCAACCATCACTTTCGTTGGTCTCTCCCTTATAATATCAGGATGGGCAAGAAATTCTCGACTGCCGACCTCTCTAAAATCAGCGACGACAAAGCTCTGGCCATCGCTGCCTTTGGCGAATCCGTCGCCGCTTACCGCTACATCGTCCTCTCCGAAAAAACCCGCGACCCTCGTCTCCGTGATTCCTTCGAGCAGATGGCCAAGGACCAGCGTCTCCAACGCGACCGCCTCCAATCCATCCTCCAGCATCTCGCCCCCGCCGCCGGCTACTACCTCTCGCAGGACGACAAACTCACCGTCTGCGTCGGCCCGCGTCTCGTCGATGCGCGCGACGACGCTCGTTTCGACGAAGCCATGAAGCTCGTGATCGCCTCCGAAAAGCGATCCGCCAGTTTCTATCTCCGCTACACTCCTTTCGCGCAGGACCCTCAAGTCAAATCCATTTTCACTGAGCTCGCTGCCGCCGGCATCACCCAGGTCCAGCGTCTCCGCTTACTCCTCCAGGAAGCCGGCAAACCCATCGCCGAACCCTGCCCCGTCACCCAATTTCGCATGGCTTAGATCCATTTCTGTCTGTTTCTGTTTGTTTTTGTCTATTTTTGTCTGTGTTTGTCTGCGACTAATTCGTTCGCCATCGCCGCCCCTGCCAACGCTCCCGTCGCAAACGCTAATTGCAGGTTATATCCTCCCGAAGGCCCTGTCAGGTCCAACACTTCGCCGACCAGATACAGGCTCGGTGTGATCTTCGACTGCATCGTATGCGGATCCACTTCGCCAAGCGTCACGCCGCCCGCCGTCACCATCGCCTCCTGGAATCCGCGAGTTCCGCAAATCGTGAATCGCGACTGTTTGATCCGTTCGACAAGGCGGTGCATTTGCGCTGCCGCCAGCGACGCGCAGCTCTGATCAAGTGGAATTTTTTCCAGCTCCAGCCATTTTTCCGCCAGCCGCTGCGGCAACGCAAAATCTCGCCCATCCATTTCCGAGAACATCTTCCGCAGCAACTTCTTCCCCAGTTTCTGCTGCCACTCCCGCATCATCCGATGCAACTCTTCATGCGAACACCGCGGCAAGAAATCAATCCCCAACGGCGCCGTCGTCGAACTCTCCAACAACTCCGCAAAGATTTCCGACGGATTCAAAATCGCCGGCCCTGAAAGTCCAAAATGTGTAAACAACATATCTCCCTTACTCATGCGATCTGCTCGTACCGACTTTTTATGCGGCGGCAGCATCACCTCCACCTCCGGCACCGCCAATCCCTGTAGCGACTTGGGCCACTTCTCCTGCGTCAGCAATCCCACGATTGCCGGCCGTGGCGTGACGATCGAATGGCCAAGCGCCCTCGCGAAGCGATACCCATCGCCGGTGGTGCCCATCCGCGGATACGACATTCCGCCGACGGCCAGCAGGAGCGTCTTGGCCGTGTGCGTCTGCCCATTTGCCATCACAAGCTCAAAAAACACAGAGGGCACCGAAGACACAGAGAGCACAGAGGTTTTTATTTTTATTTTTATTTTTACTGTTGTCTCTGTGTTCTCGGTGCTCTCAGTGTTTTCTATACGTTGAATTGCCGTGACAGCGCCCGCCATCCCGGTGATGATTTCGATCCCCAGCTCCCGAATATTCCGCAGTAGTGCCTCGACGATCGACTTCGCCTGATTCGAATTCGGATAAATCTTCCCGCCGGTCTCTTCATGTGAGGGAACGCCACGGGCCGTGAAGAAATTTTGTAATTTTTTATTATCCATATGTCGCAGTGCCGGCGTAAGGAAGCGTCCATTGCGTCCGAACTGGCGAATCAAGAAATCAATCGGCCCGGCGTTGGTGAAGTTGCAGCGCCCGCCGCCACAGACGAGGACCTTGGCGCCGGGCTGGGTGTTTTTTTCGAAGATCGCGATGCGTGGGGAAATAGTGGCATGGCGACAAGCTTCGCCAGCGAAGACCGCGGCCATCATCCCCGCCGCCCCGGCTCCAAGAATTGCCAAGTCGTAGTGCATGTGAGATAGGCTCCATGGCTCCAGTTACCAGCGTGTGAAAGCAACGAGAAGCAAGATGCTGTGTTGAAAAGAGGCATAGTCCGCGACGCCGCAAGCGTTTTCGATGCCCTGGTGCGAGAGCGGTGTCCGAGCGGCATGCAAGCATGCCGGCTAAATAGATGTTTGCAACACGGCAAGAAGCAAGATAACGCTCACGAACAGCAAAAAAGCACGCTGTAAATAATACCTGTCAAAGCCATCCACCTGCCGCGAAACGGTTGATTCCACTCGCGCGATGTATAGGCGAGAGCCCCGATGCCAAAGATCAGTGAAGCCAGTGCTCCGACCAGTATGAGAAGTATCGATACGATGAGCACGCTCTCAGGAATGCTCCTGGCAGTCGTGGCGGACAATGGCAATAAAACAGCAAATAGCGAAATTGCCGCGCAAGTGACAGACGCGATTGCCAGACCACTGTAGTGTTGCTGTTCCGGTGGCGCATACTCCAGGAACGTTTGTTGGGCATGATCCTTCATGCGAGACCTCTGATGAACCGCGGCGCCACGCCGTGAAAATGGAAAGAAATCGGAAGCGTGTCCCGGCTAAAGCCGGGGCTATATGGGTGAATCCGTTTCATTTGCTGCATACGTTCCGCCGAGAAACGCCGGGATCGGCTGCACTTCGCCCTGCTTCGTGATGCATGCGATCGTGCTCTCCGCCGTGCAGAGCAGTTCCTTTGTTGCCACGTTGTATATCTCGTAGGCATGGTCGATCCGCACGTGCGTCTGCTTGATGATCTTTGTTGTCAGTTCCAGTTCATCGTCGTAGCGGGCCGGGCGTTTGTAGTTCACCGTCATCTTTGTGACCACGAACAGTACGTTTCGCTCCTCAAGCTCTCTGTAACTCACCCCCGAGAGCCGCAGCAGTTCCGTCCGTCCCATCTCGAAGAACGGCAGATAGTGCGAGTGATGCAAATAGCCCATCGGATCGCATTCCACATAGCGGACGCGGAAAGTGAGCTTGGCTTGGCAGTGAGTCATTGTCGCTCCTAGGAGGTATACCCGATGATCCGCTCGCCGGGCTCATCGGCAAAGAATTGCAGGAGTTTTTGCGCGTCGATCGTTTGCCGGAATCGCTCGACTCCATCGATCAGGATCACCGGAGCGTCGTTGCGATATTTCTCGAGCAGATCCTGGTCTTTGGTAATATCAACCATCTCCATAATCAGCGGGACCCGGACCACCTTGCGAATCGCCTCGGCGACCTGAGCGCACCGCTGGCAGCCGGGCATGGCCATGATCGTGATTTTGTGCATGCGGACCTCCTGAGGCCATTCTATCCCAATCGTCGGGTGCGTGACATGTTTTGCAGAACGAGCGTTGATCTTCGATCAACGGCTAAGCTCTCAATGACACGACTCTTTCCAAAAAGCCCCACGTTGCCATGCGGGGCTCCACCCCGCAAAGCGGGGTCGCTACGTGCATTTTGTGTCACGCATCCCAATCAGCGGAGCCGCAATTGTCAGATTGCGAAATAATCACTGCAATCTTACGATTGCGGTTCTGATTTATGGAGAACTCTTATGCGGCAGCACGATGTTCTTGAGCAGCTTCAGCAACGGGCCCAGCGTTATGCCGGACGGCGGCGACTTGTCGTCGATTATTACCGTATTCGTCGGCGGGTCGCTTATCCCTGGCCGCTGACGGAGTTGCCGCTGGTGCAGTTCAAAGCGTCGGGGCTGGAGAGTTATCCGTGGCACACCTGGTTCGCATGGTCGGTGGAGGAGCGGATCAACGCCTTGGGCTGGGCGGCGGAACTTGGCGGGGATCAGGCTCTGCGGCAGCGTTGCCGCGAAGAAATTGCCAGCATCGCACGCTGGCCAACGCACATTTCAGGGGCACCGCTGGACCTCTGTTTTGGCCATCTCATGCGAATGCTGGTGATGGCGAGGCGAAACTGGTCCTGGCTCGGCGCATCGGTGCAGGCGGAAATTTTCGCAGCTTGCAGGCGGGCCGTGGAGCAAAAGCGTGTCTGGATGGCGGAGAATCTGCCGAAGTTCCAGACCGCCGAAGCGATTCTCGCTGCCGACAATCCGGACTATCTCACACGGAACATTCCGTTGATCGGCGCCATCGCGCTGACGATGGCAGCGTATGAAATCCAAGACCCGTCCGCCGAAGCAATGCGGAATCATGTGCTCGCGTTTTTACGTGCCCGTCTGGACCTGCTGGGCAGAGGCTCCTCTGAAGATGTCGCTTACGATGGTTACGTGCTTGATTTCTTTGCGGACTTGGTACCGCTGCTGCCGGTGCAGGAGCGGGAGGCCATTCTCGAACATCCCGGCATCCGCGAGACACTGGCGATGAGCTGGCAGCTTGCTGCGCCGGGCGAGGTGCTCAACGTCGCCAATCTGGGCGACACCGAACCGCAGGAGATGCCCTTTCACGCTTCGGCGCATGCGAAGTTCGCCGCGATGCTCAAGCTGGCGGAGAGTTCCTGGTATCTGTCGCGTGTCCGTCTCGATTGGCTGCGGTCTGAAGCGCTGGGCTATCTCTACCACCTGCCGGGAACACCGGCGCAAGAGCCCGCCGAAAAGGTTGCCACCGGTCCTTACGGCATCACACTCCGCACTGGCTGGAGTGCTGACGATACCGCGGTGGCCATCGGTGCTCCGCGTGGCGGCATGGGACATCTGCACTGTGACGGCGGCTCGATTCTCATCGGCCGCGGCGGGACCTGGCTTATCGCTGACCCCGGTTACCAGCAATACCTGCCAACCCGCGAGCGCGAGTTCACCCTCGGCCCAAGCGCCCACAATGCCCCCGTCATCAACGGGCATAGCCAGGATCGCCGCAATACCAAAATCCTCTCTGCTGACACCTCCCCTACCCATATCCGGCACGTTCTGCTCGATCTGACTAACAGTTACCCTGCCGCCGCAAACATCACTGCTGTCCGCCGTCATGTGTGGCTTCTTCCCGACGGTACGGTCGTTTTGTGTGACGACATCGCCGCCGCCGACCTCCAGAAGATCGCTTACACCTTCCACGGCATCCCCGGCGCGAGCTGGTGGGCTCAGGATCAAAAAGCCGTCATCTATTATCAAGGCGCCGAACTCTGGATAGCTTCGCCCACTGCCCCTCTCCCAATCACCCAGCAAAATATCACTCGTCTCCGCGGCTCTCGCGGGCACGAATCCCTTGTCACCGAACTCACTCCCTCCCCCGCCTCTCCCACCTTACCTACCACCTGCTGGTGGCTATTCAATATCGGCCCTGCTCCCATCGTCTACACTGCCACCGCGGATTCCCTCAGCGTCGGCAGTGTCACGCTCACCACTCCATCACGAACGTGACGTCAGTGCGACGTAAGCTTTTTCAGTCGGTGCCCTTTGGCAAAGCCCCGCATTGCCATGCGAGGCTCCCCTTGACGACTATGCCACAAAAGATGGCCACACTCCACTCCTCGCTCTTACGTCGAACGGACGTTAAGATACGCGTCACTTCATTACTGTGGTAAGGAACAAGATGCGTTGGCGAATCCTGGCGGCTGCGTGTGGGTTGCTTTGGTGTGCGATTGTGATCGCGCAGAGCACACAACCTGCTGCCTCCAGCCGGCCTTCCTCCCCTTCGTCCACTGCCCCAGCTCTTTTGCCGGTGCCTGACACGGCGGCGTGTGCCAAGGCGCGCGAGATGATCCACGACGTGCTCAAGTCGGAGTATGCCAAGACTTCCGCCGCGGATCGGCAGGCTCTGGCGAAACGATTGCTCAGTGAAGCGTCGGCGATTAAGAACGATGCGGTGGCGCGTTATGTGTTGCTGACCGAGGCCGTGGATTTTGCCGCCGGCGTCGGCGACGCGGGCATTATTGTTCAGGCGATTCAGAATCTCAGCGGTTTTTATGCGGTGGACGCGGTCGAGCTGACGCGAGCGGCGTTGGTGCGAGCCGCGGCGGTCGAGCTGTCGTCCGAGGCGGCGGAGGCTCTCTCGCTCGCCTGCCTGGATACGGCGGAAGCGGCGAGCGTGACCGATGGTTTCGAAACGGTGGCGCAGCTTGCCAATCTTGCCGAAGCGACCGCCACTCGTTCCCGCAAAGTGGCCTACGTGGCGTCGATCCAGATGCGACTGGCGGATCTGCGGGCGCTGGCGGCGGAATTCACTCAGGTGAGTCAGGCCTTGGCGGTTTTGGAGAAGCATCCCGACAATGCCGGGGCACATCAGACGATCGGCCGTTTTTATGCACTGCACAAGGGGCAGTGGTCGCAGGGTCTGCGGCATCTGGCTGCCGGTACCGACGAAACGATGCGGCGGATCGCTGCGAAAGAACTGGAAAATCCCGGCGATCCGATCGATCAGTTGGCCATTGGCGATGCGTGGTGGGAACTTGCTCAGAAATCCACGGGCGTTGCACATATGCAGATGACGCGACATGCACAGATGTGGTACCGACACTGCAGGGCGTCGTTTACGGATATCGCTCTGAGTCGCATTCAGATGCGATTGCAAGAGGAAATGTCTGCCCCGGCGACGGCCCCGAGCGTTGCCACCGCCGCCACCGGTACTACCGCTGCCAAGGCCGTCAATCTGCTGGCGTTGATCGATCCGGCCAAGGATAAATCCGAGGGTGAATGGTCGCTGGTCGGGAACAATCTGGTCGTTGCTCCGGGACGTTACAGTGTGTTGTCGCTTCCGTATCACATGCCCGCTGAATACGAGTTGCGGGTGAGCTTTACCCGCGTCGAGGGTACCGGGGCGATCTGCGTGCTGCTCGCGTCGCATGATAAATCTTTTGGGTTTCAACTGGACGTCAAGAGCGAGGCCCGTTTCGAACGTGTCGCCAGCAAAGTGGCCAAAGAGAATCCCACCAGCGTGCCGGTCGCCATCAGCAACGGCAAGCGTTACACGCTGTGCATGCAAATCCGCAACGACTCGGTCCAGGCACTGCTCGACGATAAACTCATCACCCAGTGGAAGACGGATTACAAGGATTTGTCCCGCTATCCGATGTGGAAGATTTCCAACGACAAACTTTGCGGGCTGGGCGCGAACCATGCCAAAGTGGTATTTCACACGGTGGAACTCGTCGAAATCAGCGGCACAGGGAAGCCGGTTCGATAAATCCCCCCCAAGAAAAGCGGCGTGGCTTTTGAGGGCCACGCCGCGATATTTATGGGATACTGAGATATCAAGAAATTTAGAGCGTTTTTCATGTGGTCGTGGCGTAATGACATGCGCAGGAAGCGAGAGCCAAAGCCCCGCATTGCCATGCGGGGCTCCAAAACGCTACGGGCGAGTGAAAAATGCTCTAGAAGCTGAAGACGACGTCGGCGCCGAAGGTGAGTTGATTTTTGAAGGTGCGGCCGTTGGATTCCACATAGATGGGGTCTTCCGAGAAGCTGTAGCGGACTTCCGGGCGGACGATGAGGTTCTTGCCGATGGGGTCTTTGGGGAACGGGCGAACGGTGACGCCGAGGGTGATATCCCAGACGTTGACGGTCGGGACGCTCATGCCGTTGATGAGGCCGCCACCGGAGAGGAGCGAGATTGTCTGGGTGACCAAGGTATTGTCGACGAAGTTAGTGACGTAGTTGTGGAAGAATCCCAGGCGGGCGTTGGCCGTCACGTAGGAGTTGATATCGTACGCGCTGTAGAGGTAACCGCCCCATTGGTCGCCGTAGGCGTGTGTGAGGGAAACCATCGGAGGTACGATATAGCCATTGCGACCGCCGTCGTAGACGTAGAGACCTTCCAAGCCGAACTTGAGGTCTCTGGTTGCCCGCCAGGTCAGGACGCCGTCGATGGTGGTGCGATAGTGACTGTTATCGCGATCATTTTCCGGACCGCTGACGAAGTTGAGGAGAGCCGACCACTGTTTGTCGGGGGTGTAGCTGACTTGGCCGATGACGTTGATGGCGCCGTTGTTGTCTTCGAGGCATTGATCCCATCCGCGTGAGATGCCGCCGGCGACGGCCCACTGATCGTTGATTTTGTAGAAGCCGACCACGCCAGTAAAAGTGGAAGGCATGACGGCGAAGAGATAACTGTGGCTGTAGAAGGGATTGTTGCGAGGGTCGATGGCTTCATAGCCCATGAGGCTGACGAACTTGCCCGCGCGGAGTTTGAGGCCGTTGCCGACCGGAACGTTGACATCGACATAGGCTTGGACGATATCGAGCTGGTACTGTGGATTGAAGCGGTCGTCGGCAAAGTTGTTGTAGACGAGAATGTCGGAGCCGCCCTTGCCGCTGTAGGTTTCGTTGCCCAGGGAGAGTCCGTTGGCGTGGATGGCGTTGGAATCGGTGCCGTACATGAGTTCGACCATGCCGCCGACATCCCACTGATCGGACTTGACTTCGCGTTCAAAGCGGAGGGCGAGCTGGTTGAGCATGAAGTGATTGCGGCTCCCGCCGGAGAAATAGGGGAACGACCCGCCGCCGAATTCATGGTTGAAGGGGCCGGGGAGCAGAGGAGCGACGGTGTTGCCGTGACGGAAGCTATAGGTGTAGCCACCTTCGAGCCAGCCGTAGATGTTGATGTCGGCTTTTTTGAGAGGATCAGCGGCGCCGATCTTGTCCAGGCCTTGCATCAGCAGGCCGCTGGAACTGCCGTCCGCAGGTGTGCAAGCGGTAGTGGGGGTGAGGGAAAGTGAAGAGGGCTGCGTTGCAGCACCGTCGGCGAAGGCGAAGCCAGCGCTTGCCAGGATGCCCGCGACGGCCGCGAGAACAGCGTTCTTCCGATAGAACATGATGACTCCTTCAAAAAACTACGAAATGAGTGCTGAATACGACTCCATCCGATGCGAACCATCGGGGCCTCTTTGCGAAAATCTTAACCATCTCAAAATGAAATGCAAAACTTTTCAACCAAAAAAGCGGCGTGGCGGGTGCATCCGCCATGATCAAGCATCTTTCTCCATCCGGCACCCCGCAAAGCGGGGTCGTTACGGGGGCTTCCGGCATTGCCACTCCATTTTGGATGCCCCCCCCCAAAAAAGCGGCGTGGCTTTTGAGGGCCACGCCGCAGTATCAGCAAGGTGCTGAGACATCAAGGTTTAGAAGGTGAAGACCACGTCGGCAGCGAAGGTGAGCTGATCCTTAAAGGATCTGATGGGGTTTAGAGACTGGATGTAGATGGGATCTTCGCAGATGCTGTAGCGAATTTCCGGTCGGATGGCGAGGTTCTTGCCGATCGGATCCTTCGGGAAAGGCCGAACGGTCAGGCCGAGGGTGAAATCGAAGACGTTGGTGTCGAAGCCCGGTATGCCGTTAAAGAGCGAGGGGAGCCCGTAGAAGTTTCCTTCGAACTGACTGGTGACGGAGGTGTGAAAGAATCCGGCGCGAGCGTTGGCGGTGACGTACTCGTCGATGAAGTAGGAGCCGTAGAGGTATCCGCCCCATTGATCGCCGTAGGCGTGAGTGATATTGGCATTGGGCCCGGTGCCGCCGCTGATGGGGGTAACAAAGCCGTTGCGGCCACCGTCGTAGACGTAGAGGCCTTCCAAGCCGAGCTTGAGTTCCTTGGTGGCCTGCCAGCCGAGGATGCCGTCGATGGTGGTGCGATAGTGGCTGGAATCATTGGTATTTTCGGGGCCGCAGGTGAAGTTCAGGACGGCCGACCACTGCTTGTTGGGGGTGTAGCTGACCTGACCGACGACATCGATGGAGGAGCCGTTGTTATCCTGGAGGCACTGATCCCAGCCGCGGGTGAAGCCGCCCATGACAGCCCACTCGTCGTTGATTTTGTAGTAGCCGACCAGACCGGTGAAGGTAGCGGGCAGGGCGGCGAAGAGATAGCTATGGCTGTAGAAGGCGTTGTTGCGAGGATCAATGGTTTCATAGCAGAGGAAGCTGACGAATTTGCCAGCGCGGAATTTCAGGCCGTTGCCGATGGGAACGTTGACATCAACGTAAGCCTGAGTGATATCGGGCTGGTATTGGGGATTGAAGCGATCGTCATCGCCATTGAAGCCGAGGCCTAAGCCGTTGGCGTGGATGGCGCTGGCATCAGTGCCGTACATAATCTCGACCATGCCGCCGACGTCCCACTGATCGGACTTAACCTGACGTTCGAAGCGGATCACGAACTGGTTGAGCATGAAGTGGTTTCGGTCGCCGCCGCCCCAGAGCGGGCCGGGGGTGTTGCTGCCGAATTCATGGTTGAAGGGTCCGGGGAGGATGGGCACGGCGGTTTTACCGTGACGATGATCGTAGGTGTAACCGGCTTCGAGCCAGCCGTAGATGTTGAGATCGGCTTTTTTTAGGGCATCGCCAACGCCGATTTTGTCCAGGCCTTGCATCAGCAGGCCGCTGGAACAGCCGTCGGCGGGGGAGCAAGCGGTAGTGGGGGTGAGGGAAAGCGAAGAGGGCTGGGTTGCAGCGCCGTCCGCGAAAGCGAAGCCAGCACTTGCCAGGATGCCCGCGACAACCGCGAGAACAGCGTCCTTCCGATAGAACATGATAACTCCTTCAAAGAAACCACGAGGTGAGTGTTTGAGTGAGGACAACCGCTGCAGCCTCGATCAGCGGACAATTTCGCGGAAACGCTCCGCGAAAATGAACGGACTTTGAACGGCGATTTCATGCATCGGCCGAAATGAGCCGCCAACATGAAAGAATGCGATCCCAAGACCGCCACACACAATTCAAAAATCATCAAGCCGGGGCTTAAGAATCGCCTTTTGCGAGGCGCCCACTCCTTAAACCACCGACAGGATGTTGGCCCGAATTGGGCATCTCCCCGGGTCTGCACAACGCCATCCGAAAGCAAATTTCAGACCCGTTTCGTCAGTTATCGGATGGCTGATCGCTAAGAATACGTAAAAATCAAGCCCTGTCAACGGAAAAATGAAATAAAAATTCACCAAATCAACATACGCCCACTACTGGACCTTAATATTCGCGATGGCGGTATTTTAGTTTGTCGCTTCCTTACGGTCGCGGCTCTGATAAGATAGCATCTCATTGAGACACTAACACTAGGAGTGTCAAGCGGAGGCCTTTTAGCACGATGGTCACGGAAGCTGCGATGACGGCAGGCAAGGCGAGGCAGACCTCTCCGGTGCCGACGCGATTGAAAATCAAGCGGTTGGTCTGGAGCGTGGTGCAAGCGACGCTTTACCGCGGATCGTTTCACACGTGGTCGGGGTTTCGGGCGATGTTATTGCGGCTGTTTGGCGCTCAAGTAGGAAAACATTGCACCATCCGTCGCACGAGCCGCGTGTATTATCCATGGAATCTGCGGATGGGGGATCTCTCCTGTTTAGGGGACCATGTGCAGGTTTACAATCTCGGAACGGTGATGATCGGCAGCGAAGTGAGCATCAGTCAAGAGGCGTATTTATGTGCTGGGACGCATGATTATCGTGTGCGGGAGATGCCGTTGTTGACACCTCCGATCGAGGTGGGGGACTGTGTGTGGATTTGCGCCAAGGCGTTTGTGGGTCCTGGTGTGAAAGTGGGCGAAGGAGCGGTGGTGGCGGCGGCGGCGGTGGTGGTCAAAGAAGTCGAGCCTTGGACCATCGTCGGCGGCAATCCGGCGAAATTCATCAAACGGCGGGAGAAATTCACGTCATGAGCCCCCCCCACTTTCCCCCCCACTTTTCTGTTGTTATTCCAGTCAGGAACGAAGCCAAAAATTTGCCGTTGTGCCTGGCTTCGCTTGAAGGGTTCGATGACGTGGTGGTCGTCGATTCCGGAAGTACCGACGAAACGCGATCCATCGCCCAGCAGCACGGCTGCACGGTCCTGGACTTCAAATGGAACGGCCAATTCCCCAAGAAGCGGAACTGGACACTGCGGAACTATTCTTTCAAACACCAGTGGGTGTTATTTTTAGACGCCGACGAGCGGATGACGCCCGCTTTTAAGAACGAAGTGGAAAAAATCATCCACGCGACGCCACACCACGGGTTTTGGATTTATTACACAAATTGGTTCATGGGACGCATGCTCAAGTACGGCGATACGATGCGGAAACTGGCCCTGCTACGCATCGGACACGGCGAATACGAACGCGTGGAGGAACAGGCGTGGTCGCATTTAGACATGGAAGTTCATGAACATCTCATCATCAACGGAACCGCAGGTGCCATTCGTGCCAGGCTGGAGCATCATGATTTGAGGAGTTTGGAAGCCTACTACGCGCGGCACAACGCCTACTCAGACTGGGAAGCGAATCGATTTCTGGCTCTCCAGGATCCCGGAAAATTAACAAAACGGCAGCGAATCAAATACCAGATGTTGACGTGGAAAATATTTCCGTTCCTCTATTTTATAATAAGTTATATATTCAAATGCGGATTTTTAGACGGCGTCCCCGGATTTTATTTCGCCGTCGGGAAAATGTTCTATTTTTACCAGGTCCAGGCGAAAATCCTCGAGCATCGGTTTCTGTCGAAGCCTCAGGAATCACGACAAGCCAATGCAAAATGACAAAAAGTCAAGTGGTGGCGAGCAGGGCGGTGAGTTTTTCGCAGCAGAGTTGCCGGGAGTAATGCTCGGTGAGGATCTGGCGGGCGTGGGATTCGAAGGCGGCGGAATCGCCGGGGTTGTTGCGGCAGTGGCGGAGGGCGGTGAGGAATGCGTCGTGGTCGTCGGTGGAAAAAACCTGGCCCAGGTGGTACTGGTTGATGGCCAAGGCGATTTCGGTGTCGGGCGGGCCGATGTAGAAGGAAGGGCGGCCGGCGGCAAGAATGCCGTAAAACTTGGAGGGAACCAGCAGACCTGAAGTGCGAGGATGTTGCGTGATGATGTGAAGGTCCGCGGCGGAAAGGGTTTGAGAGAGCGATTCGCGGGGTTGGTAATCCAGCAGCAGCGTGTTGTGGAGATTGGCGGTATCGAGGAAGGTGCGGAGTTCCTGCATGCGACGACCGCCGCCGATGAAAACGAAATGAATCGATTGGTCGATGGGATCGGCGGAATCGTTCAGTGTACGCATGGCGTGGGTGAGCGAGGAGATATCGTGGCCCAGGCCGAGGTTGCCGGAGTACATGACGATGAACTTGCCGGCGAGGTCGTGCTGGCGGAGAAAAGCGTTTTGATCGCGTGGGACCGGGACGATTTCCGCGGGGTCGGCCCAGGGAGTGATCAGAGCGGTTTTTTCCATGGGGATATTCTTGGATTGGATGACGCGCTGCATGCACCGGCCGAGGACGACGATGCGATCGGCGGAGCGCAGAAGCTTGCGATGCATGCGGTCGAAAAGCCGGGCGGCGAAAGAGCGAGGCTTCATCACGCCAAGAGCAATAGGAACGTCTGGATAGAGGTCCATTTCATACTGGATATAGCGTGAGCCTCGGAAGGATTTCAGGAGCATGCCCACGGCGCCGAGGAACGGCGGTGTCGTCAGGGTGACGACCACATCCTGGCGTGGGAGTGTGAGAGCCTTGCACAAAGCGAGGATGTTGAAAAGGCCCCAGTCGACGAAGCGTGTCAGAACGCGTCCCTTGGCGAAGAAGGACGCGCCGGTGCGGAGAATGGTCACGCCGTTGTGTGTTTCGCGCCTGGGGAGGGTGGCGCCGGGCTTGCCGTAAACGGAACGCGAGGCGATGACGGTCACCTGGTGTCCTTGTGCGACGAGCATTGCTGTCCAATCGGTCAGGTGCTGTGCTGTCGCCACCACATCGGGCCAGTAGGGTTGGTTGATGATGAGGATACGCATAAGGGGGACTACTCCGAACGATCCGTAGATTATCGACCAATTGGAGAGGAGGGGCAAAAAAAGATTGAGTCTGATACGGCACGCGGTTACATTATGGGCAGGTCGTCAATGGATGATGACCATTCTTTGTTCTTTTTTAGGAGAACGCGATGGCGTGCAAGAAATGCGGATGCGACAGCAAGAAGGCCACGAAGACCACGAAGAAACCTGCCGCGAAGAAAAAGTAAGTGGCACATTAACGCGATGAAAAGCGTTGCCGGGGAACTTGCGTTCCCCGGTTTTTTATGCGCTAAGCTTTGGTTTTGACGGGAAGACGGGCGGCGCCCTGCGTCTGCTGAAGCTTCACGCGGGTGCCGGCCTTTTCATGGGCAGCGAGGCGTGCGGCGGCGGCGGCGAACTCGGCGTGGGCGTAGTTGGGAAGCCATTTTTGCTGGGCGACGAGCATGTGGTCGGCGAGCTGCCAGACTTCCTCGGTGGTGCAGACGGCGGCGGTCAGGGGGTCGTGGAGCATGGCTTGTTTGAGGAGCGTGACGTTTCCGTGGACGGCGGCTTCCATGGCCATGTGTTGGACCTGGACGGAGGCGTTGCAGGTGGCGGCGCAGGCGAGGGGGAGGTCACCGACGACGGGCATGTTGATGCCGTTGCGATCGACGTAGCCGGGGATTTCGATGGTGCAGTTGTCGGGGAGGTTGGTGATGTGGCCTTTGTTTTGGATGTTGAGGTGTCCGCGGTAGGTGCGACCTGTTTCGCGTGCTTCGATGATGTGGCTGCCGTGCTCTTCGGAGCGGTGTGCGGGTCCGATGGGGTGGGGGTCTTCCTTGAGCCAGTTGGGGAATTCGGTGGCCCAATCGTGATTGTTCTGGCAGTGGCGGAGGTATCCGCCGGTGGCGCCGTTGATCCAGCTTGAGAGGTCGATCCAGTTGGGGATGTCGGCGACGCGTTTTCGGTACCAGGGGACGTATTCGGAGAGGTGTCCGTTGGATTCGGTGGAGTAGTAGCCGAAGCGGTTGAGGACGTCGAGTCGGACCTTTTCGGTTTTCTGGAAGTGTGGGATAGCGGCCATGAGTTCGGGGAGACGGGCGGTGAAGTCTTCGCCTCGCCATTGGACTTTGATGTACCAGGTTTGGTGATTGATGCCGGCGCAGATGATGTCGACTTCGCGGCGGTGGAGACCGAATTTGAAATCGAAATCTTCGGGCCAGAGTTCTTTGGCGGTGTGGCCGGGGGAGACGTAATCTTTGGGGAGTCGGCCGTTTTTTTTGAGGTGGGCTTCGATGGCGCGGGTGATTTGCCAGTGACCGCCCTGGACGCCGTGGCAGAGGCCGATGGTTTTGACGCCGCCGTAGGTGTTGCAGGCCCAGGTGTTCATGGCCATGGGGTTGGAGTAGTTGAGGAAGAGAGCGTTGGGCTTGGCGAGTTGTCGGATGTCTTTGCAGAAATCGAGCATGACGGGAATGGTGCGTTGTGCGTACATGATTCCGCCGGCGCAGAGGGTGTCGCCGACAGATTGGTCGATGCCGTACTGGAGGGGGATGTCGATGTCGAGTTCGAAGGCCTCAAGGCCGCCCTGACGGATGACGCTGAAGATGTAATCGGCGTTTTTGATAGCGTCGCGGTGGTGGGTGGTGGATTCGATTTTGGCGGGGAGCTTGGCGTGGGCGATGTCGCGTCGGCAAAGCTGGGTGACCATGTCGAGGTTCTGCGGGGAGATGTCGCAGAAGGCGAAGGTGGTGTCGGCGAATTCGGGGACGGCGAGGATGTCGCGGAGGAGGATGCGGGTGAAGCCGACGGAACCAGCGCCGATCATGGCGATTTTGAGCATGGTGAGTCCTTTCAAAAATGAATGAATCCGGAGATTACACCGATTTTCGCAGGTTTTGGGAAGAGAGTGTGTCCATTTTTCTGTCAGGGGGTGGCGATCTTTTATGGCAAATTGTTACAGTAAAGGCGAGGTTCGCGACGCCGCAAGCGTTTTCGGTGCCATTTTGCGAGATCAACGCAAAGTCCCGCATTGCCATGCGGGGCTCCTAAAACATGCTAAAGCGTGAACTGCCTTGCGTTGCCACACAAGGCTAGCGACGTTGCTCTCGCTCTTGGCGTTCTTTTTCCTGCTGCTGCATTTTCAGTCGTTTTCGTGTTTCGATGTTCTGTCCGGCTACCACGCAGTTTCTCAATTCCATTGCCATCCACAGCAGCGTCGCTGCCGCCCAGAGCATCACGATTCCCATCAGCCCTTCGATCGAAAAGCCGCAGAAGACCCACTCTTTCAAGGCCCATACATTTGTCTGTCCAGTCAGTTGCACGACGGCTAACACCAGGGAAATTCCCGGCACAAAAAAAGCCAGGTTCAGAAACTGCGTACCGAGGCTCTCATTTGGAATCCGCATCGCCAGCATCCGCAGGTGCAATGCCACCAAGACTCCTTCCGCCGCCGTGGCCAGGAGCGCCAATATCGCCACCCCATCTCGCCCTCCCCCTTCTATCGAGCTTTCATGAATCATTGCGACTGTCCACAATAGCGCCACGGTTACCGCCGCCCACCGCGAGCCGGATCTCAAGGGCAGTTTCGCCGCTTGGCCCCCCCCCCCTTCCGTCTCCGGCCACGTCAGCAGCCATACGCCCACCGCACCCATCCATGTTGCCAGCGTCAGCGTCTTTGCTTCCAGGCCGGCATTTTGCCACCCCAGCGCCACGGCCGCCCCTTGTGCCATCACCGCCACCGCCAGCAGCAGCGTTCCGTTGGACATCGTCGTGAGCCATTTTCCGTCTGAAAACTGCAGTGGCGTTGTTGCCGTCTCATCCAGCATTGCCGCGCATTCCGGGCAGCGTCCCCGCAGCGCTTTGCCGACGATCTTGAATCCGCAATGCGGACAAAGCCGTTCTTCGAGCAGAGTCTCCTGCTTCGCCGATTCCTTCCTTTCCTTTTTTCCCCTCTTTTCCACTGGTTTTTCCAGCGGAATCTCGCCTTGGCGTTTCGGCCCCGGCTCCAGCGGTGCAAAGTCATATTCCCCACCACCGCCTTGCCTGTCGACCATCACGAATCCTCACGAAGAAGCCAGAAGCTAGAAGCTAGAAGCCAGAAGTTTTGAATAAGCTGCAAACTGGAAACCTTCTGGCTTCCAGCTTCTGGCTACTGGCTTCTTCGCCCACTATTCCGCGGACGGCATCGCGGGCTGCGTTGCGCCGGCCTCGGCGAGCTTTACCTTCACGATGCGGCCCTTGGTCATTCGTTTGACGCTCAGGCGTACTTCGTCCTGGCCGGCCATGAGCTTTTCGAAATCCTTCACGTTCATCACTGGCTGATCGTTCACATGCGTAATCACTTCGAAGGGCTTGATTCCCGCCTTGCTGGCCCGGCTGCCGAGTTCGATCTTGCCGACGATCACGCCCGGATCATCGGTTTTTTTCTGCATGTACCGCTGCACTTCGTAGGTCAGGTCCTTTACCGTCAGGCCGAGCTTGGCATCTTTGTACTTGGGGGCATTATCGAAGTAGGCGGGGCCTTCCACCACGGTGAATGTTTTTTTGTCGACTTTTGCGTCGTGGAAGAACTCTGCGGTGTAGTGCTTGCCGAAACCGAGTTCGGTGACGGTCCGCACGACGCCGCTGTTGGCCCGCGGCCAGGGCGAGTAATAGCGGAAAATGTCGTCAAAATTCGATTCCTGTGCCCGATCGAGTTGATCCCAGGGGAATCCGCGATCGGCCATCGGATCTGGATCGACGTGCACTTCGATGGGCTTGGGCTGACCTTCGGCCTCGATTCGCAGCAGAATCCAGCCCGCCTCCACGCCCGCCTTGCCGGCCGGGGAATCGGGATACACATATGTTATTAACGCACCGGTTTCGCCGTCGTTGGTCTGATCCGACACGTTATTGGCTCTGGCCAATTCCGCGTTGAGCCCCTGCATCTCGATGCCCACCCAGGCGATGCGATTCTCCTGCTCTTCCGAGAGCGGCTGATTGTCTTTGTCGCAGTTCGCCGGCAAATCGGCGATCGCCTCGGCAAGTTGCGTCATCGCGGTCGTCAGCGGCTGATTGCGTCCGCTGTAACGCTCCTCCATGCTCGCCTTGCGGCGCATCGTCACCGGCAGCGCCATCAATGCACCTTCTCGATCAAACACGAACAACCCTTTCCCCCCGGAACTCCGCGACTCGGAAACCTCAGGATAGAGATGTCGCCGCCATCCCAGTTGAAAACCATCGATTCGCATCGGTTGGGCGTAGCAGACGCGTTTTTCACCCTGCAAGAACAGATCCAGCGTCGGCAAGGCCCGCCATGCCAGGTCCTCCATCTTCGCCTTGGACATTGCCATGCCCGCACCCGTCACCGGCTTTTCCAGTTCCGCTACAAACGCACCATAATCCGACAGCGACCCCTTGAACTTCGCCTCCACACCATCTTCACCGGTTGTGCCGAGCACCTTAATCCGTTCCAGTCTTGCCGTTACCGGCGGCTTCATCTCCGAGAGTACCAGGATCGTCCGATCATCGACCATCACGCCCAGGCGATACTGCACCGTGGCCGCCGACTCTGGCGATCGGAACCTCTCGGGCCCAACATTCCGGGGACTGCGGAAATTCAGCATTACCCGGACGATCCCGCGATTTGCTTTGGTTTCCAGATCCGCCAATGTTTTGGCCATCTCTTCAGCCGAGATCATCGGCCACTTCAGCGGATCGCCCTTCCAACTGCCATCGGCCATCACGGGCCCAAAGGAGGGCAGAATCCCCACGCCCGCCCCCGTCGCATCCACCACCAGTCCCCGATTCTCCGTCACAATCTGCTGCTTCCCCCGCACCAGCGTCAACTCTCCGCCCGCACTGGTCACGCGCACTGCCCAATCACCATCCACCCCAGTCAGGTTCACCACCGAGCTTGCCGCGTCTTTATTTCCCCCCCCCCCCTCAAATTTCACTGCCGTCGCACCAGCGAGTTCCCCATCCATCTGCAAAATCACGGACCATTGTTCCTTAGGATAGCCCCACACTTTCGCCGCCACGCGTGGTTCACTCTTGGCTGCAGAGCCATAGCGGCGTACGGCGATCCCCTTGATAAATCGCGGATGAATCTGTGCACTATCCGTTACTACCTTATTGCCTTCGATTAAGAACCCGGGCACCTCCAGCGGGCGCTCTTCCTGAATCACCTCCGCGGCCCGTGGGGCCTCCCCTTTGTCGTACTGCAACGTATATTCCACGATCACCAGCGACTTGTCGGTCGCCTTGGCCACACTCGCGGCCTTCTCCAACTTCTGCGCCGCGGTAAGCGGCGTCGCTGTCCCGCCCTCCTCTGCCAAAGCCCCACCCGCCAAAACCATCATCACCGCAATTGCCAACCCAGTTCGTTTCAACATCTGATTCATCCTTTTAACTTTCAACTTGATACCTTTTATTCTTTCGAATAATCTCTCGATATATCCATAACAACTTGCCGCATCGAGCCGTTCCGCAGCACCGTGACCACGATCCGCGGTTTATCGTTGAGCGTTTTGAGCGTCGCCTGGTGTATCGCACTAAGCTCCTCGAGCGACGAAATGTCTTTTCCATCCACTTTCAGCAGGATGTCCTGTGCCGCGAGTCCCGCCATTGCCGCGTTGCCGGGGTACTTGACGCCGAAGACGAACACGCCGGTCTTTCTCTGGAAATACAGGTCCGGATTGTCGAACTGGTTGATTGTTTTGACCGTGCAGTCCCAACGTTTGCAGGCAAACTCTTCGCCTTCGACCTTTCCCTTCTCCCGCGGCGTAAGCTGCACGGCCGTTTTTTGCCCGCTCCGCAAGATTTCCACGGTTGCCGGCTTGCTTTTGGGCAACTCGCCGAGCATTCGCTGAACTGCCGGGAGGTCTTCATCGGTCAACGCGGCCACCGCTGATCCGTTGACGCTCAGTATCCGGTCCCGCGGCTGAATCCCCGCACGCCGTGCAGGGCTGTCCGGATCCGTGTCCGCCACCATCACCCCATCCGTCCCGTCGAAGTACATATTCCTGTTAAAATCTTTCAAAGGCTGCAACTGCAGGCCTGTCCAGCTCCAGTTTACTTTTCCTCCGTGCCGCAATTGCTCGATCACCGGCACAAGCGTCTCCGACGGCACCGCGAATCCCACATCCCCTCCCGCCATGATCCCACGCGTATTGATCCCAATCACCTCCCCATTGGTGTTCACCAGCGGCCCGCCCGAATTCCCCGGCGAAATCGATGCATCCGTCTGCAACCAGACCGAATACTCACTCGTGCCGGGCAGATACCGCTTCGTGCAAGAAATAATTCCCAGCGACACGCTTCGCGAGAGTCCCCAGGGCGCCCCCATCGCCATCACAAAATCTCCCTCCTGTAACTTCCGCGAATCTCCAATCTTCGCAAACGGCAACCCCTTCCCTCCCCTACCACCATCCGCCTCCACCGGCAACTTCAACTGGATCACCGCCAGGTCCGTATCTTTGTCCGAACCGACGACGCTCGCATCAAAGAACCGCCCGTCATACATGAGGCAGCGCACTTCCACCGCCTTATCCACTACGTGCCAATTCGTGAGCACCTCTCCCGTGGCGGTGATGATCACGCCACTGCCGGAGATTTCCTGCGACACTTTTTGTCCGCCGGTGTAGTCTTGCCGCACGACGCGGATAAACACCACTGCGGGAAACACTTTTGCTTTTGCGCCGTTGATGATCTGCCGGAAATCCTGTTCCGAGCCGGTGTCCTTCCCCATTTCCGCCACGATCGCTTTGGCTCCAGCGCTCACGTGGGTTTCGCTGGTTTTCCCTTCCTGAGCACAGCCCGCCACCAGACCTGCCGCCAAAATTCCCGCCATCAATCTCGCGCACCGCATAACCACTCCGAAAAGTTTCAAATCTCGAGTCGGTGCATTGTACAGATATCATCCAACCAACACACCATCGCTGCAGCGCATCGGTCACCGAGGGCGTGCCCGTTTTTCTGGGCAATGCCTTTCCACGCGTAAAATTCGTAAAATTCGTGGAGAGAACCTTTTCATGCGATCACGGGACTCGCAAACCTTGCCTCCTTCCTCCACGAATTTTACGACTTTCACGAATTGAGCGAATTTTACGAGTTGATGTCAGATAGCCGCCTGAAGTGAAGTGTCATGCATCCATCGCGGCGCAATGAAAAACCCGCGACGGGAAGTCACGGGTTTTGTTTTTTGTTGCGACGCGATGTCGCTGGGGTGAGGGTTATTTCTTTTTCTTCTTGGCTGCCGGTTTTTTTTTGGCCGCCGGTTTCTTTGCCGCTTTTGCCATAGCTATCACCCCCTTTCAAGTGGGTTGATGGTGGAAGAAATATTCTCTTCAACTCATTGTGAGTTGAAACGTCGAATTGTCAATACCAAAATCGGTTATTATGCGCATGAAACAATATTTTTTTGATCGGAAAAAATGGAAATCACGGAGAGCACGGAAATATTTTTTTTACTCCGTGTTCTCCGTGGTTTCAATCAGCTCTCAAATTGCTGAACAAGTTTTCATCGCGCCAGTCCGAGCTCGCGGAATTGTTTGAGTACGAGGTTTTCGAAATGGCTGGCGGTGTTGGCCAGGACGTGCGAGCAGCCGTGCTTGTGGGCGAAGGATGCGATGTCGTTGAGGAAGGCGGTGAGGCGTTTGCTGTAGGCCTGGAGGGTGGCGCGATTGGCGGAGACGTCGACGCCGACGTTCGTTTCCATGTCGACGAGGCGGACGTCGCCGAGAAGTTCGGGGCTGAGTTCCTGCGGCGAAAGCGTTTGCAGCATGACGACATCATTCTTGGCGTAGCGAAGACGTTTGATGCCGTCTTCGTAGCCGGGGTCGGAGAGGAAATCGGAGATGATGATGACGAGTCCGGCGTGAGTGCCGTTTCCGCTGCCGGAACCATTGGCGCGGAGAGCGAAGCGTGAGAGGGAGGCGTTGAGGTCGGTTTTTCCGGCGGTTTTGAGGGATTGAAGGATGTCCATGAGACGGAGGATACCGGGCTTTCCGCGGACGGTGCCGGAGGGCGGGCCGAGGTAGGTATCGTTTTCGGTGTCGAGAGCCACCGGCGTGAAGGAGACTTTGTCGGTGTTGGCCAGGGCCATGTAAGCGAGAGCGGCGGCGAGGCGGCGGGCGTAGTGGAATTTATTTGCCGTCGCAGGCTCGCCGTAGTTCATGGAGGCGGAGCAGTCGAGCAGGATGTGAACGGAAAGTTCCTGCTCTTCAACGAAAAGACGCAGCATAAGCGATTCGAACTTGGCGAAAGCGTTCCAGTCGATGCGTCGGAAATCGTCGCCCTGGACGTAAGGGCGGAAGTCGGAGAATTCGACGGAGGCGCCGTGGGCGGAGGATCGCCGAGCGCCGCCGGTGTCGCCGCGGAAGAGCTGGCGCGCGATGAGGGTGAGCATTTCGAGTTTTTTGAGGAAGGCGGGATCGAAGAGCGGGTCGGGCATGATGGACGGTGCTCAGTACGGGCGGATAACGGTGAGGTCTTTGAAAAGGCGAAAATGACGGTCGTTGAGAGTAGCGACCGGAAGGTCCAGGCGAAGAGCGGTGGTACCGATGAGGCAATCGCCAAAGTCCAAGTTGTGGGAGAGGTGAAATCTCGTCAGGAATTGAAGAGCGGAATTCGAGTCGGCCTCGTTGGAATGAATCAAGTGAAACTGACGAAGGAATCGGAGCAACCGTGATTGCTCCCGTGCATCTCGTGTGGCGGAGATGACTTCGGCTACAACCTGGGCATGGATAAATGCCTGGTCTGCGTTCAGGAGCGGTCGGACATAATTCAACGCCTTTGCATTTTCGTTGGAAGCGTCGATGGCGATTGTGGTGTCGATCAGAATATCAGCCATTGCTGCGTCCCCGCGACCGCATGCGCTGGCGAATCACCTTGACGGCCTCAACCGGATCTTTGGGCAAATCAGTACGGTCCTTCCATATGCCGGCAATTCCGCGGATGGCGGCGGATACTTCCGCCTGCCGCGATTTACCTTTCTTGCGAGTCACTGACTTGGCTGGTGCGGAAGTCTCAAAAGCGTCCAGAAACGTAAGCAACGCTTGCTGTTGGGGTGGTTTAAGCCTGGCGATACGTGATTCGATTTGCTCGGCAACGGTCATGGGCGGTCTCCTTTGCCGAGCATTATACCATGCGGCTCGGGAACGGGCGTACCGCATTCGGGGCATTTGTCGCCGGGTTTGTGGGCGCGGAGGTCGTAGTTGCAGGTGATGCAGTGGTTGGTCTTCCAGCGTTGGTAGCGGGTGTTGGTCTTTCGCCAGCGTTGCACGAAAATCCACGCCGGCACGAAGATGACGGCTACCATGACGAGTACGAAGGCAATGGATAATAGAACAGACGGCATGAATCCAAAATGGATCCCCATGTACCGTCCCACGGGCTCGGGAGAAAAAAACCTCAAGGGGAACACTACAATTTGTCCCCAAGCAAATAGAATCGTCAGCACAATGCCGATGGCAGCGATTTGGTGAAGAGGTTTTTTCGGGGGGGGGGGAGGATGCATGTCGAGCGTTATTCGAGCGGCGACCATAATTCCGCGAGAGGGATTTCGCAGGCGGGAAAGGGGGCGGCTTTTACGACGTCCTTGTCGCGGCCGAAGGATTGGCGGATGTATTGTTTGTCGGTGAGTTCGTAGGCTTCGAAGGTTCGGCCTTTGGGGTCGATGATCCAATAGTGCGGGACGCCGGAGCGGGCGTAGAGGTCCATTTTTTCGGTTTGGTCGGTGGTGGCGCTGGACGGGGAGAGGATTTCGACGCAGAGGTCGGGGGCGATGGGGATGCCGTGGCCTTTGATGAGGTGGAGACGTGATTTGGCGACGAAGAGGATGTCGGGGCGGCGGACGTTGAGCTTGCTAAAGATCGTATCGACGTCGCCGAGGATGATGCCCAGGTCGTGCTGCTTGATGTAGCCGGTGAGGATGTAACGCAACATTGTGTCGATGTAGGAATGATGGGACGATGGGCTTGGACTCACGACGATTTCTCCATTAACAAGTTCAAGGCGTACGCCGGGCGGGTCTTCACCGAGCATGAGGTATTGGCTGGCGGTTATTGGGCCTGTGCTGTTGACGATTCTTCCGTCAACAAGTTCAAGGCGCAGACCCGGCGGGTCTTCACCGAGCATGAAGTATTGGCTGGCGGTCATTTTGGTGGTGCTGGCGGTGGTCATGGGCGGCTCCTTTCGTTCCCGATTATAGCAGGATTGGGTTGAGGAATCCGTGTGCCGCATTCGGGGCATTTGTCGCCGGGGTGGTGGGCACGGAGGTCGTAGCCGCAGTGGAGGCAAAGATTGTTCTTGCGGCGTTGGTGTTGCTCGTTGGCCTTTCGCCATCGTGCCACGAAGAACCAGAGTGGCAGCGACAGGAGCACTATTGGAGCCCAGTAGGGAACGACGAGAAAATGCCAGTCGCGTCTGAAATGATTGGAGGTCTCGCTGATGGATTCTTGTCTGAAGTTGAAGCCCGCATAGCGCCAGTTTGGCGAACGGTCGGGACCGAAACGTATCGGTGGTGATGCATTAAACCCTTTGTAAGTTGGCGATATATCAAAAGGAGTGTACAACAAGCCAACGCTGCTGGAGCCGACGCTTCGTCGAACGTATCCGATAGAGGGGTAGGGCCTGTCCGGGGCATTGGATGGAAACGGGCCATTGAACGGCGAGCGTGGGTGGGAGCTATCCACCGTGGGGTAGTAATCCGTGACGCGGGTGTAGTAAATGCCTCCTCGCTCCGAGCCAATCGTTGCTTCGTAACATATTCCGCTGAGGCGTGCGTAATGAGGCGATCGCCAATAGAACTCTTCCAAAACCCAGTAGCTTCGCAGCCATGCGGCGGAGAGTGTCAGCGGCATGATCAGCAGCAGAGCGAGGCCGAAATTTTTCAAAATTTTGCCGATCATGCGGATGCTTCCGCTTCAGTACGGACGGATGACGGTAAGACCTTTGAAGAGGCGGAAATGCCGGTCGTTGACGGTGGCGACGGGGAGGTTCAGGCGGAGAGCGGTGGCCGCGATGAGGCAATCAGGAAGATCGACTTTGTGCGAAAGATGGAGGTGCTCAAAAAAATTCAGGGCGTCAGGCCAATCTTCCACGGTTGGATATTCGATACGAAAAGGTCTGAGGAATCGCCTGAGACGAAACAGTTCGCGGGCATCGTTCGTTCCGACGATCACTTCGGCAAAGGTGAAGGCATGGATTACCGCGACTTCCGCCATCAGGTGATCGCGGACGTAATCAAGGGCATCGCGGTGATCGTTGGCAGCATCGATCACGATGGACGAATCGAACAATAATTCAGTCATTCTCGCTGCGTCCCATTACACGACGGCGGAGGACCATCGAGGCTGCGGCTCCGTCCTTGGGCAAATCGGTACGGTCTTTCCACATGCCAGCGATGGCGCGGAGGGCGGCGTTGACCTCTGCCTTGCGCGATTTGCCTTTTCTACGGAGTGCTGGCTTGGAAAGTTTGGCAGGTTCGAGAGTGTCCAGGAACGTGAGTAACGCTCGCTGTTGGGGCAGCTGCAATTTGGCGATACGCGATTCGATTTGTTCGGCGACGGTCATGGTCGGCCTCCTTTGTCAGGAATTATATCCAAATTCACCCCACGTCGGCGAGGGTGATCGTGTCGGCGAAGTTCTGGAGAATCTCGGTGCGGAGGTTGGTGTGGGCGGGGTCGAGCAAACGAGGATCGGAGGCGATCAGGTTGAAAGCGTCGCGGCGGGACATTGGGAGGAGATGCGGATCGAAAAGCAACTCGGCGAAGTGGAGGTCGGTACGGCCGGATTGGGCGGTGCCGATGAGTTGGCCCATGCCGCGGATTTTCAGGTCTTCTTCGGCGATCTTGAAACCGGAGGCGTGGTGGACCATCGCTTGCAGACGAGCGATGGCGTCGTCGGTGGATTGGTCGGCAAGCAGGACGCAATAGGATTGTTTGTCGCCGCGGCCGACGCGGCCACGGAGTTGGTGGAGCTGCGAAAGGCCGAAGCGATCGGCGTGCTCGATGATCATCATCGTGGCGTTGGGGACGTCGACGCCGACTTCGATCACGGTCGTGGCGACGAGCACGTCGATGAGATGTTGGCGGAAACGTTCCATGATATGTTGGCGGGTGTCGCGATTCATGCGGCCGTGGATGAGGCCGACGCGGAAATTTTTCAGCCAGACTTTTTGGAGTTCTTCCTGAACGCCGGAGACGGTGCGGAGGTCGAGTTCGGATTCATCGATGGCGGGGACGACGACGTAGGCTTGTTCGCCGGTTTTGAGGCGGGTGGCGACCCATTTGTAGACCTCTTCGCGGTTGGAGGTGGGTGTCATTTTGGTGAAGATGCCGCGGCGGCCGGGGGGGAGCTCGTCGATGACGGAGACGTCCAAGTCGCCGAAGGTGGTCATGGCGAGTGTGCGGGGAATGGGTGTGGCGGTCATGACGAGAATATGTGGGGCGGCCCCCCCCTCAGAGTTTTGAGAGGGTTTGGTGCGGATTTGGGATCGTTGCTCGACGCCGAATTTGTGCTGCTCGTCGATGACGATCATGGCGAGTGATTTGAATTGGACGGCTTCGGCGAGGAGCGCGTGTGTGCCGATGACGAGGCCGGCGCGGCCGTCGGCGATGCGGGCGAGGGTGTCGGTGCGTTCCTTGCCGGTGACGGAGCCGGTGAGGAGGGCAATTTTGACTTTCTTGCCTTCGAGGAGCTGGGACATGGTGACGAAATGCTGTTCGGCGAGGATTTCGGTGGGGGCCATGAGGGCGGCTTGATGGAAGCACGGAGAGTCAATCCGAGCCGCGACCGTGAGGGAGCGACCATGCGGTAATGCGGGAACGGTGCCTGTCGCTCCCTCACGGTCGCGGCTCGGATCGTCCAATGTGATTGCTCGCGGGCTCTGTGTCGCGGAGGCGGCGAGCATGGCATAGAGGGCGACGACGGTTTTGCCGCTGCCGACGTCGCCTTGCAGGAGGCGGTTCATCGGCTTGGTGGCGGCGAGGTCCTTGCGGATCGAGGCGATGACGGTGTTCTGGGCTTTGGTCAGAGAGAAGGGGAGCAGGGCGCGAATACGCTGATCGACGGCGTCGTCGACGCGGAGCGGAATGGCGGGGATGCTGTTCCGCTGGTGGTAACGCTTGATCGCGACGGCGGCCTGGTGAAGAAAAAATTCGTGATAGGCGAGTGTGCGGCGGGCGGTGGCGGCGTCCTGGAGAGTCGCGGGGCGATGGATTTTCTGCAGAGCTTCCTGACGAGTGAAGAAGTGGCGATCACGGAGGAAGTCTTCGGGGAAGAATTCGGCAATGGCGGGCAGGAGCGTGTCGAGAATGCCGTGGATAACCCGCATGATGGCAGCGGAGGAAAGCTCGACGGTGGCGGGGTAGACCGGCTCGACACGGGCGGATTTGCGTTCTTCTTCGTTGCCTTGGAGGATTTCGAACTTCGGCTGGACGATTTGTTTGCGGTTATTGAAGGAGGTGACTTTTCCGGTGACGCGGATGAGCATGCCGGGCTGGAGCTGGTGTTCGAGGCCGTAAGCGTTGAACCAGGTGAGAACGCAGCGCTGGGGAGTTACGGCATTGGAGGTCGGAGGCGATGCGTCCTGGATGAGTGCTTCGAAACGGCGAGGCTTACGCGGGATGAGGCGGGTTTGCAGGATCGTGCCGCGAACGGTAGCGACTTCGCCTTCACGCATGGTGGCGATGGCGGATTCGTCGGCGTAGAGCAGGTAATCGCGAGGAAAGTGGAAGAGCAGGTCGCCGCAGGTTTGCACGCCTAAGGCGCGAAACTCCGCAGCACGGACAGGGCCGACGCCTTTGGCGTATTCAACGGGTGTGGAGAAAGTAATCGGCGGCTTCTCGGACATCGTGGAAAGTTTAACCAATAATCGGAGTTCACGCTTTAGCGTGTCATAGGGGGGCACGCCATAGATTGAATACGTGATCCGGCACTCCCTTACGGTCATGGTACCAAAGTGGCGGCAGCCTGCTCTGTCTCAACCCTCTATCAGAGCCGCGGCAGCCCGCCTAACGAAATGCATTTGAACAAGCTGATCATCACCAACGACCAAAGCTTCGTGCCCGACGGCAAACTGTGCATTGATGAAGAAGCTTTTTTAGGGGGCGGGCAGTGGCGTTGCAACCTGCGCTGGGGTAAATAGAGGGTGTGTGCAAGGAGAGCCGTGATGAAGAAGCGGGCGATGTTTGGGTTGGTGTTGGTCGTGGGGCTTTCGGGCGGTTGTTGTTTGAACAACGATCATGAGGACAAAAGGCCGTTGCCGGAGGCGATTTCACTGGGCGAGCAACTCTACGAGCTGAATACGCGTGCCCGGGCGATGCCTGTTGTGCGGGCAAAGGGTACGGTTGTCGTGCGGTACGTGGACGATCAGGGGAATTCCAAGCAGGATAGTGCTGATGGAACGCTCCTCGTGCGGCAGCGGTTCGGAGCGGCGGGCATCAACGACCCGGCAGATGTGTACCTGCAAGGGCGCGTCGCGGGACAGGAAGTGTTTCAATCGGCGAAGAACCAGGAAAAATGGTGGTTCATCAGCCGAGACAAAAAGGGATGGATGGGGGATGTGACCGGAATGCCGGATTTTTCGGGGGAGGAAACGGGAGGAAACGGGGGGGGGGTGATGCGGGCGGATTTGATGTTGCAAGTGCTGGCGATTACAGAGGTGCAGTTGCGAACGGGTGAGACGATCGCGATGAAGGTGCGAGATGCCACCCGCAGCAACGACATGGACATTCTGCAATTACGCCGTGATGGCACCGCCTGGGTGAAACGTGAGTTGATCGTGGATCGAGACACGCGAAACGTGCGACAAGTGACGCTGGGAGACCCGGCGGGAAAACTGGTGGTGCGAGCGGATTTGAAAGACTATCAATCGGTGGACAATGGGAAAGGAGGGGAAGTGGCGTTTCCGCGTGACATCTGGGTGACGTATCCGGCACAGAAGTTGTCGGTGCACTTTGCTGTGGACAAGGTGGAAGTGTTCTCTGAAGCGCCCGAACTGCCGTTTGAAACACCGGATTTTGTGGAAAGAGGAATCCAACTGCAACGGTAGCAAGGCGAGGTCCGCGGCGCCGCAAGCGTTTTCGGTGCGTTTTGGCGAGATCAACGCAAAGCCCCGCATTATCATGCGGGGCTCCACTTACAAAAGATGACTACACTCTCGCGGGGTCAAAACGGCAGACGGTGTCGAAGAGTTTTCCGCCGTGGCGGCGGGCGACGATTTCTTCCTTGATCATGCAGAGCTTGATCGCGTCCACTTTGAATTTGGCTTCGAAATTGCTTTCCAGCGCCCGGCCCATGCCTTCGAGGATGACCAGGTCCGTCTGATCGGCGTGGTGATTGACTTCGTGAGAAACTTCGCGGAGGTCGATCAGCGGCGCGGCGCCGCCGGAGTCGATCGGGAGGATTTTGCCGCGGCTTACGAGTTCGTCGAGCAGAGGGTCGATGGCCTGAATCTGCGGAAGCAGCGAAACGAGTTCTTTGTGCGTCATGTCGTTGAGCGCCGGCGAGTGGTTGGCGGCGATGAGCACGCGGGTGCCACGCCTGGCAAGAAATCGGCAGAACGGCAACACGCCAAGGATCAAGTCGGACCCCGCGTTGTCGCAGAAGAAAATGCACTGCTTGTGCGGGCGCTGAAGGATGCGTTGGCACATCGCGTGGAAGTGATCGACGAGCCACGGACGCCCACCCCCCTTGCCCCCCAGTTCGTTTCGTACCTTGATGAAATCCGGCGAGGAGTTGGCGAAGAGTTTCGCGGTGGCGCCGGCGCCGAGGTCGTAGATATTGCCGGCGAAGACGCCTTCCACCGCCAGCAGTAAAGCGTCGGCCTCGGAGCGATGCGTGTCGATCTCCTCGACCACTCGCGGATAGAGCGGCAGCACCGCGGCGTTTTCCCGCTGCTTCATTTTTTCAAACGGATCCGGAATGCCGTGGGCGATGAGCTTTTCCTGGCGGCGTACGTCGAGCAACAGCAGGTCGAGGTGTCCGAACATCGCGGGATTCCGCCGCAGGGCGACTATTTCCGTGGTTAAATCGGCTCTGCATGCGTCGATCTTTGCTGCAAAGGCCGGCCCGTAATTCTCCAGCGCCAGTGCTGCGACTACCCCAAAGTGCGTCTCAAAATGACGCAACCAGTACTCGCGGTACTCATGGTCCACCAGCATGTTTTCCGTCGAGCAGGGAACGTAGCGAGCGGGATCGGCAAGGAGAGAGAATGTTGGCATACTCGTAAAATTCGTTCAATTCGTAAAATTCGTGGACGATGGGGCCGTGGTGGGGGACGGACGGTGGCGGTGGATGTTGCGGAAGGGGTTTTCCTCGGCGGAGGAGCGAGCTTCGCGTTCGTTTGCCACGCGGCGGGAGACCAGCGTGGTGCCGCCGAAGGAATCGACGCGAAGGAGTCGCCGATCGTCGGAGAACCAGTCGGATTCAATCACGGCGCCGCAGTGGAGCAGGTCGACCCGCCAGGCTTCGCCGGGGTTGTCGTGCGATTCGGAGGGGAGAGGGGGGGGAGGGGCGAGATCGTCGGTCGGCAGCGGCTGCTTGCCACGCGTGGCCAACACGTAGCCGGGGCGAACGATGAAATCGCGAGCGCTCATGAGTTGCAGGGGGATGACGGCGTCTTTTTGCTGAGGTAACGCTGCTGCCAGAAGCGGGATGGCGCTCGGAACGATCGTCGAGAGCGGTCCTTCACGCGGGCTCTGCACCGACCGCATGGTGCGTCCCCCCCCTTTCTCCGACGGAATCTGCAGATCGCGGCGGAAGAGATTGCCGGCACGAATCACGCTGCTCCGGAACGTGGCGGTGCCCTCCTGGCTGACGATCTCGACGGAATCCAGAACGAACGCCGGCGTTGTCGTGTAATCGCCGGTGTGAAGCGTGAAGGTGATGGATTCGCTGCGGTCGACAGTGGCGTCTTTCGTGTCTTTTTCGTTCATGTTGACGTGATAGACTTCATGGGTGCCGGTGAGAATGTCGTCGGTCGTCGGTTTGGCGGAGCGTTTTTGCCAGCCGAGCCAGGAGCCGTCGGTTTCGAAGTTGCGGAAGAACACGTCGCGTCCAAGATCACCCCCCCCCCCTCCGGCGTTCTGCAGGTCGCGAAGTTCCTTCCAGGCCAGCTTGATGGAACCGGGCGCACTGTTGGGCGGATTGAGCGGCGCGGCGATGCCGGCCTGCACCTCAATGGCACGAACGCCCAGGGGCTCCGCCGGAACGTTGATCGTGATCGCATCGTCGCCTCGCCGAATCATCAGCGGCGCCTTGCCTGAACGTTCTTCTCCCCCCTTCATAAGAGTCGCGGCGATGAGTTCGGCCACTTGTTCCCGCAGTGCCGAGAGCGAGCGAGTATCCTTGCCGTTGAGCTTGACGATGATGTCGCCAGCGCGAAGGCCGCAGGAGCCTGCCGGAGATGCGGGGGCGATTTCGGTCACCAGCACCCCCGTGGCGACCGGGCTTTTCATCACCGAAAGCACCATCGCATACTGAGCGTCGACTTCCCGCGAACTCGGTTCCGCGAACGCTTCGCTGATTTTCGATTTTTGCCCCCCCCCCCCC
>WQYP01000019.1 GCA_009781185.1 Phycisphaerales bacterium
ATCGCAGCCGCCGCGGCCAACGGACCTGGGAAATCTTGGCTTCCCTCACCGCCACCGCCCACCAAACCGGCAAAGACTTCATCGAATCAATGGGCACACTTCTCCAACGCCCAACTTACGCCCGCTAAACACGTACATCACACCAGCACGCTAGAGCGTTTTTCATGTGGTCGAGGCGTGATGACATGCGCAGGAAGCGAGAGCCAAAGCCCCGCATTGCCATGCGGGGCTCCAAAACGCTACGGGCGAGTGAAAAATGCTCTAATATTCCATTCCAATCCCTTTTTTGGCACCGCCTTCATAACGCCACATCTATTTTAGTTAATACATGTAGATATAAATAAAAATAAGATTACTTAACGTAAGTTCGACATAACGAATTAACTTTTAACGCTGTAACTTTTATTCTTCGTTACGGCGAATTCATGTTATTTATCAAATTTTTCAACGATGCGGTCGAATTCGTCGAGGGAGAAGTATTGGATGACGATTTTGCCGGTGTTTTTCTTTTTGCTGGGGAAAATACGGAGTCGGGTGCCGAGTTTACGGGAGAGTTCCTGCTCTAACTCGATAACATGAGCGGACTTAGCGACAAGTGTACGCATGTGGCCGGCGACTGCGATATCCGCAATTTCGCTGGTGGGGGCCCCGATCCCCTCCCCTGCTCCTCCAGAGGCTCCTTCGCCGGAGTTGATCCATTCTTCGAGTTTGCGGACACTGATGCCCTCGGCGATGGCGCGGTTGGCTAAAGCATCTTGTCTGGCGGGATCGGTAACGCCGGCGAGGACCTTGGCGTGGCCGGCGGAGAGGATGCCACGGGTGATCAAGTCCTGAACGCCGGGGTTGAGATCGAGCAGGCGAAGGAAGTTGGTGATCGTAGTGCGATCTTCGCCAAGCCGTTCGGCCGCCTGGGCATGCGTCAGCTTGAACTTGTCAATATAGGCCCGATAAGCCTTGGCACGGTCGATGGCGTTGAGGTCGTCCCGCTGAATGTTCTCGATGAGAGCCCATTCCGCCTGGCGTTCGTCCGTGGAGTCGTTACGCAGGATAGCGGGTACCTTGGTCAGGCCGGCGAGCTTCGCGGCCTGGGTGCGGCGATGGCCGGCGATGAGCTGGTACCGCCTCTCCCCTCCCGCCGCACTGCTGGGTCGCAGGATGACAGGTTGCAGAATGCCGGAGGCCTTGATGGAGGCAGCCAGCTCTTGGAGGGTAAGTGGATCCATGGTGGCGCGAGGCTGATGCGGATTGGGATCAATGAGCTCCAGCGCGACCTCGAGCATCTGTTCGGTAGGAGGGGTCTGAATGGTCGGGGGTTGGTGGGCGGTCGGATGGGACACCAAGGCGGTAGGGGCGTGAACGCCTACTGGGGCGGAGATGAGGGACTTCAAGCCGCGGCCAAGACGGGGACGATCCTTCACGGTCATGACGAGACTCCGTTCTCAAAAGGTCACCTGAATATGTTCTACATGGAACGTTATAGCATGAAATAGAGCAATTGAAAATGAAAAAAAGAAAAAATGTGTTCCACGTGGAACATGACTGAGAGTTTGTGGAAAGAGAGAGAGGGACAATGGCACTCCATTCGTGGAGTTCACGCTTTAGCGTGTTCGTCAGACGAAGCGCGCTTAAGCGCGAACTCCGCCCATTGCGTGCAATTGGGAAAGGAAGGTGCCATGATGACAAAATATAATAATATAATATATAAATACATATTATAATAAATAACTTTTCAAATTGTGGGAAAGATGCCCGCGGTACCATTGCCAGAGGTCTCATTCTCCGGTAATCATCCCTGTTATCGGGCGCGAAACGGGAGGTTGATGATGTCATTGACGCGGCGGGACATGATGCTTCGGGCCATTGCCGGCAAGGGCACGCCATGGATGCCTTGGGCGCCGCGGCTTGATTTGTGGTATCTCGCGAATCAACGCGCAGGAACACTGCCGCCCGAGTTTCGCAACGCGACGCTCCGCGAACTCGTCGATGCTATGGATTGGTGCTATCACGCCATCGTTCCCAATTTTAAGGATTCTCGTGGCCCGCTGGATGAAATCGACCGTGCTTTGGGACTTTACAACCTGTGGATGATGCCGCATCGCACGATTTTGGAAAATGTCCGGCGGCACGTCGATCGCAGTGGCGACGTGACACGGGTCCGCTATGAAACGCCACTCGGAACGATTTGTACCGCTGCCCTGCACGACGAATCGATGCGTCAGGCCGGCATTACTATTTCACATATCACCGAATATGCCATCAAGAGCCCTGCTGATTTCCCGGCGCTGGGCTACATTTTTGAAAACGCTCGTGTGGAGGCCAATTACGGCGGCTACGAGGAATATGCACAACAGATCGGCGATCGCGGCGTGGCTGCCGCATTCGTCAGCCTTGCAGGGTCGCCGATGCACCTGATCGTCCGCGAACTGATGCCTTTCGATCAATTTTACTACGCTCTCTACGACGCTCCTGACGAGCTGACAGCTTTTGCGGAAAAGATCGGCGGCTATTGGCAACGCGTCATGGACGTCGCTTGTCGTTGTAACGCACCGATCATTTTCATCGGCGCCAATTACGACGCATCCACCACCTATCCGCCGTTCTTCGCTCAGCACATCAAGCCGTGGCTCCAGCGTTACGCCGCCGAGTGTCATGCTCAGGGGGGGGACGGAAAATACCTGCTCACGCATGTTGACGGCGAAAACACCGGCCTGCTCGACCACTACCTCGACTGCCAGTTCGACATCGCCGATTCCATCTGCCCCTCACCGATGACCAAGCTGACGCTTCGGCAGGTGCGCGAAAAATTCGCCGGCAAAATCACCATCATGGGCGGTTTACCTTCCGTCTCACTGCTGGCCGATTCCATGAGCGATCGCGAATTCGACAAATTTCTCGACCAATTCTTCACCGACCTTGGCGACGGCACCTCCCACATCCTGGGCATCTCCGACACCACCCCCCCCGCGGCCCAATGGGACCGGCTCGTCAAGGTCGCCAAGCGAGCCCGTGATTTTCACCCCCACGAGCCGTAATCGTGAGATGACCTGCTGTCACGACGCTCAGATGGATGGCGACTTGTTGAGATGGTCAAAGACCGCGGCGTAAAGTTCCAGCGAAGCGCGAAAACTTGTGCGTTTCAACCTCGGTAGCACTTCTTGAATATCGATCAGACCGGCAACCGCCGCATCACGGATCACGGCGAGAATCCCAGTAACGGCGATGCCGTTGCGTTGAGCGATCTGGCGTCCCATTTGTTCATCGATCAACAACCGGTCCGCATGCAGTTCCATTGCCAACGTGATGGCTGCCAGCTCCCCCTTATCCAGTGCCGGCATGCCCACGGTGATCGTGGGCCGGCGCACGTCCAGCCATGCCGGAGGCATCATCGCCCAATTGATGGACGATAGAGCATTTTTCATGTGGTCGTGGCGTGATGACATGCGCAGGAAGCGAGAGCCAAAAGCCCCGCATTGCCATGCGGGGCTCCAAAACGCTACGGGCGAGTGAAAAATGCTCTAGAAGGCGCATCGAACGACCGAAGCTCATCAAGAACGTCGGCTGGAATGCACACGACGCCAAAAATCTCCGGCAACACGTGGATCATGTCTATTAACAGAAGGTAGTTAATCGGAGAGATGTCAGCGACGACGAGCATTGTTTTCCCGCAGTTCTTGAATCCCCTCGCTCTCGCGAATCACCTCTTCGGCGGTAAGGTCAAGAAAAATCTCGTGCTTCTTGAGCACCTCATCAATTTCGAATCGTGAAACGCCCAGCGCCTCTCCGAGCTGGAATTGAGAGATCTTACGCTGACGAAAGAGCTCGACGAGACAGGCCTCCCTGGCGGTGGCGGCAACATCATCGGTCGACCTGCGCAGGGCTTGTTCAACGTCGGGCGGCAAACTAAACGAAATCGTCATAGGGCACCAGCTTCATGTTTAATTATAGCGGCTCCGCATGAGATTCCATTACACCAACATCGACATCGTCCGCTCAAAAATCTCCTGCGGCGTACCATTTGCCGGGATCGTTTTGAGCAGTCCTGCTTTTGCGTAGAACGCCGTCAACGGCGCTGTGGCGGATTGGTAGACCGCCATGCGTGTGCGGATCGTCTCGGGCTGATCGTCTTCCCGCTGGATCAGTTTGTTTCCGCATACGTCGCACACATCCGCCTGCTTCGGCGGACGGTTGACGGTGTGATACACTGCTTTGCATTGTACGCATGTCCGCCGCCCCGATAGACGGCTGACGATCTCCTCAATCGGCAGCTGATAATCCAGCACCGCATCAATGTGGACCTGATTCGCTTGCAGCAGTTCCTGAAGCGCTGTCGCCTGCGGCACGGTTCGCGGGAAGCCGTCGAGGAGGAACCCGCCCTTGCAGGTCAAACACGCGACCCGTTCCCGCACCATATCCAGCACCGTCTCGTCCGGGACCAGTTCGCCGCGTTGCATATAGCCCAGCGCGGCGGTCATCGCGGGGGATCGCTCGCTTGCCGGCAGTGATTTGGCGGCACGGAAGACATCCCCGGTGGAAAGCTGGCACGTGCCCAGGAACTTGCAGAGCAGTTCCGCCTGCGTTCCTTTGCCCACGCCCGGCGCGCCCAGCAGCACCAATCGCCAGACTCGCTTGCTGGCCGAGATGTTGCTGCACTTATTGCCGGGGCCTTTGAGCCACGCGGCCCGGTCATTGGGGGGAGTAGTTAGGGTCGTTGCCATAAAATCCTCTTCAAAGGGAGACATTGTGGTAATGAAGTTGCTATCCTAATGAAAGTAGAAGCCAGTAGCCAGAAGCCAGAAGCCAGAAGGTTTCAAATTCGCGGCTCAGTCCAAACCTTCTGACTTCTGGCTTCTGGCTACTGGCTTCTTCATACGGAGTAATCCCATGTTCACCGGAATCGTACAAGCCTGCGGCATTGTTCTGGCCTCCACCGAAACGCCCGCCGGAAAACGCCTCACCCTCTCACTCGCCGAACTCGTCGAAATCACCAAAACCTCGCCCGTTCAGGGTGGCGATTCGATCTGCGTCAGCGGCGTCTGCCTCACCGTCGTCCAAAACGTCAACAACGCCCTCCAATTCGACGTCATCACGGAAACGCTCAACCGTTCCACCCTCGGCACCAAACGGGTCCACGACCGCGTCAACCTCGAACTCTCCCTGCGAGGCGATTCCTTCGTCGGCGGACATTTCGTGCAGGGCCACGTCGACGCCATCGCCAAAGTCACACACGTTCAAGCCGATCCGCTCGACTGGCGGATCACCTTCTCGCTGCCCGCCGACGTCATGGTTTACATGGTCCCCAAGGGCTCCGTCGCCGTCGACGGCGTTTCGATGACCATCGCTGAGGTTGCAGGTAACACTTTCACCTTGGCCGTCATCCCCACCACGCTTGAGCGAACCACGCTCGGCAGCCTCAAGGTTGGCGACCCTATCAACGTCGAAACCGACATCCTCGCAAGAACCGTCGTGAACTACCTCAAGACCGTGGGCGATAAGTACTTAGCCCCCGGCTCTGCCGGGGGTTTTGGTATGTCCGGCGGGCTGGGTAAACCATGAGCGACCAAGCGTCTGACAAGCGACCAATCATCGGCATCACCATGGGCGACCCGGGCGGCATCGGCGCGGAAATCATCATCAAAGCGCTCGCCGACCCCGAAATCCGCAACATGGCCCGTTACGTCATCTTCGGTCTCAACGAACTCATGGCCTACGTCGCCGACCTCGCCGAAATCGAAGTCTTCTGGTGGCGGGACCAGCACGAACGCTTCATGGAGAAGCCAGAAGCCAGAAGCCAGAAGCCAGAAGAAAAAATCGAAAGTCCCTTTCCCTACGAGCAGGACGTCGTTGTTCTCGACTACGACGATTTCTCCATCCTCGGCCTTGAAGCCAGACGCCCCACACGCGCCGGTGGCGATGCTTCCATGCAGTTTGTCCTTGACGCCATCCACGCCGCCATTCGCGGAAAAATCGACGCGCTCGTCACCGCTCCGATTTGCAAGGAATCCTGGAAGCTCGCCGGTTACGACCGTTGGCCCGGCCACACCGAACTGCTCGCCGAAAAGACCAGAGCCCGCCGCCATGCCATGATGTTCGCCGCAATGGAGAAGCCAGAAGCCAGAAGCCAGAAGCCAGAAGAAAAAATCGAAAATGGGGGGGGGCGAAACTCGAAACTCGAAACTCACAAGGGCCTTCGCGTCGTCCTCTGCACTATCCACGAACCCCTTTTCGAGCTCCGCCACAGCTTCAAAATCGGCACCGTCTTCGATCCCATCGACCTCGCTCACCGCGCCCTGGTCGACTGGTTCGGCATTGAAACCCCCCGCATCGCTGTCTGCGGCCTCAACCCCCACGCCTCCGAAAACGGCCAGTTCGGCGACGAAGAAAAACGCATCATCGCCCCCGCCATCCTCATGGCTCAACAACACGGCATCGACGCTGCCGGCCCCTTCCCCGCCGACACCATCTTCCTCAAAGCCGTCCAGGGCCACTACGACCTCGTCGTCGCCATGTACCACGATCAAGGCCTGATTCCCGTGAAACTCCTCGACTTCGCAGGCTCCGTCAACCTCACCCTCGGCCTGCCGATCGTCCGCACCAGCCCCGACCACGGCACCGCCTTCGACATCGTCGGCAAAAACAAAGCCGACCCCACCTCCATGAAATCCGCCATCCGCATGGCCGTCGAAATCGCTCGACGACGTCATGATGGATAATCCGGGGGTGTTGCCATAAAAGATGGCCACACCCGGTGCTCCTTCGCTTTTATTGTTGCTTACGTTGAATTGACGTTAAGATAGAATTTCATGACTTGTCGCAGGAGGATGAACGATGAAGTGATGGCGGTTACGCCACGGCATTTTTGAAATTATTGGTTCGTGTTCATTGGGACGAAAATCTAGCGATTTAACCGTACACCCAATCGAATGCGGGTCGCTCCTTTCGGAGCGGCCCGTGGTTCGTTGGTGTACGGGCTTCGCTAGAGCCTTCGTCCGGCGGATTACGGTGTCCGCTCTTCTTTTTTGGCGACACTGTGATCTGCTTTATCAGCAACGCATCAAAAAGGAATCAGAGCAATGCCCGAAGAGCCCGAAGAAAAAGATGTCCACTATTATCTCAAGCACCCCGAGGAAGTTGATCCCGAGAAAATGCGGCGATTCCTGTATCGAATGCTGTCATTGGGGCAAGACGATCCTGACCGCTCGAAGCAAAACTACGAGGATGATTCCACCTACGTTGGGAGCATGATGAAAGCCCGGCGAGAGCGCCAGGAATCGGCGGGCGGAGGAGGGGAGCAGGCGAAGTAAACGCCTTTGAAGTCAGCCCCCGGCTCTGCCGGGGGTTCTGCCGGTGATGCGATGGCGGAATGAGCGTCATTGGCATGCGAACCCCCGGCAGAGCCGGGGGCTAATAGTCCTGGGCTTGCCCACAAAACCGGGCACGCCCAACTCCGGAGGTGCTTCCCATTTCCATTGCTTCCTCGATTTGCCATTGTATAATGTCAATGGCATTGTGAATGTATCATGTCAGAAGGAGTTTACAATGGCAGAAACGATTCAAGCACCCCCTATTCAAGCATCTCTGCGTATCGCGGAAGGTGGACGCATTGTGATTCCCGCAAACATTCGCTCACAGCTTAAGCTCGAGGTGGGAACCGAAGTCGTGATGACGGTGAAGGATGGGCAAGCGATTCTGATGAGTAAAAAAGAGGCTCGCCGTCAGGCTTGTGAACGAATGCGAGAGTTCGTTCGTCGCCATGTCCCGGCAGGCGTGTCACTCAGCGAAGAACTGATGGCTGAGCGAAAGCGAGAATTCGAAAATGAATAGGATTCATGTGATGGATGCCTCGGCGATCCTCGCCCACATTCAAGAGGAAAAGGGGGGACATATTGTCGGGGAGGTTCTCATTGAAGCGCCATGCTGGATCACTACGGTCAACATCTGCGAGGTGTTGACCAAGTGCTGCGACAATGGTATGTCTGTCTCAGAAACTCAAAATTTGCTACAGGAAATGGGCCTGATCGTTATCGATTTCGACCTCGAGCTCGCTCTGCAAGCCGCAGCCATGCGGCCATTGACCAAGCCCATCGGAGCATCACTCGGCGACCGCGCCTGCCTGGCTCTGGCACAACGCGCCATGAGCGAAGGTTCTCCAATCGTTTACACCACCGAGCACGGCTGGACCAAAATCAAATGGCCCTTCAAAGTGGTCCTGCTGCGATCACGCCACGAATCCGCGAAACAATAGCCCGGGTTGTGCGTATTATATGGGATGGGATTTTTCGCCAAATTCATGTTCAAGAAGGTTGTGATGGCCGCTCTTTGCCTGATGGGGTTGGCGGCGTCCTTATTGCTTTGTGCTCAGAGCGCTCCGGAGATTCCCAAGGGCAAGCCGCTCATCGCCACCGGCGCCTGGGCTGATAATTTCAAGCAGCATCCTCGCCTCCTGGGGCCGAAGGAGTTTCTCCGCGCCCTGGCCAAGGAGCGTCCTCAGGGGTACCAGGAGGCCAAGCAGATCGCCAACAAAACCCCTCCTCACGCCTACACGGTGATGGCCGCTGGCGTGGTTAATGCCGTCGAAGGCATGTCCGACCAGCAAGCCGCGCCTCTCATTCAGGCCGCGATGAAGTACGTCAGCGCCGGCGTCACCAACACGCACCAGGAGACCTGGCTCGGTCTCGAATATGTCGCGCTGACCTATGACCTGCTCTACGATCACATCTCCGCCGCCGATCGGGCCAAAATGATCTCCTGGTTCAACGCCCATCTCGGCACGTACACCATCGACGAAAGCGCTTTTCACAACTCCACATTGTCCAAAATTTTCTGCCTCCTCCGCATCGCCTACGCCACCCGGGGCGATAATCCGAAAGCCAAGGACTTCCGCGACTGGGCCCTGATTAAACTCTACGAAGACAAAGTCCTCCCCGGCCTCAAGCAGTTCGGCGCCGGCGGCGGATTCACCGAGTGCGGCTGGTACACCCGACACTCGCTCTTCCACCTCGTCCAGGCCCTCGAACTCGCCAGACGCTGCGAACAATACGACGGCTTCGCCCTGGCCCCTGCCTTTTTTTACCAACGCCTCGCTTACGAACTCCTTCAACCGTACCCCATGCCCGACGCCAATTATGGCGCCGATCAATTCGCCGTCGAAGGCGACGGCGCCAACACTTACGGCGGAGCCGTCGAGAATCCCGGCTTGATGAAAAACATCCTCGCCCAATACTTCCGCGGTTCCGAACTCGCCGCCTACACCGCCAGCCGCCTGCGAAAAGGCTCCAATGCCGAAACCCGCTTCCACCATTTCCTGATCGACGAACCGCCGGACCCCGCCAAGCCCATCGCCACTGCCCCCCTCTCGCACTTAGCCGAAGGCATCGGCCGAGTCTACGCCCGCAGCGACTGGAACAACGACGCCACCTGGCTCCGCTTCGAGTGCGGACCGTTCTTCTCCAACCACCAGCACCTCGAAGTCGGCAACTTCGAAATCTTCCGCTACGAACCGCTCGCCACCGAAAGCGGCGAATACACCGACTGGGGCAGCGGACACGCCATCAACTGGCTCGTCCGCACCGTCGCTCACAACTGCATCCTCGTTTACGCCCCGAATGAAAAATTCCGCGACTTTCGTGGCGGCGGCAGCAGCTCCGCCAACGATGGCGGACAGGCGATGCCCATCTGGCCCGTCGGCACCGTCCAAGCCTGGAACGCCAATCCCAACACCCGCGGCCAGATCGTCGCCTACGGCAACCGCGCCGAATGCATGTACGTCGGCGCCGACTGCACCAAAGCCTTCAATCCCGAGAAAGTCTCGCTCTGGGTCCGCCAGCTCGTCTTCCTCCGCCCCAGCGTCATCATCATTTTCGACCGTGTCGTGAGCAAAAATGCCAACGCCCCGAAAGCCTGGCTCCTCCACTGCAAAAACGAGCCCGACATCACCGACACCAAGGTCCACATCAAAAACGGCAAAGGCGAAATGTACGTCGAAACCCTCCTGCCCCAGGCCGCCAAAATCAGCAAAATCAAAGGCTACGTGTATCCTACCTTCGCCGGCGGCCAATCTTTCGGTGCCCCCGACAGCGTCCTGACGCCCCTGGCCTTCCTGTGGCGAATGGAAGTCTCCCCCACCAAACCTGCCGAGGAGGACCTGTTCCTCCACGTGATCTCCACCGACGGCCCCGTTACATCCAAGCTCACAATGGAAGCAAACAAAGTTTCCGTCCAGATCGGCCAGGCTTCCGTCACCTTCACCAACAAATGCGGCGGCAAAGTCACCTACGGCGGCAAAGAATTCTCCCTCCCCGAAAAAGTCGTCAAACGCGCGTGGGAACAATGATCAGCAAGCGAATGTTGACTTCAGTTCCACTTGCGTTCTCGACCTTGATCTGCAAACCCCTGACAAATTCGATGGTGCAGGCAATATCAACGACGTCCTCGCAATCATCCGCCAGAACGGTTCGACCAGCTTCAACATCGACGACGGCGCCAGTGTCAGTATCCATGACATGAGCGACGACGGCAATCTCGAAGGAACCTATCACATCATCACTTTCCTCGGCAGCGACATTACATACGATGGTGTTGTGTGCAACATTGGTGACCCCATCGACTTCGGCGTCGTCAACCCGGATGACCGTTATCAATACACGTTCCAGGTTGCAGGCGACAACGGCATCGTCTCCGGCATCGACCTCCTCATCACCGACAAAGGAACCCCCGGCGTTCCCGAACCCGCTTCGCTGGGTCTTTTGGGTCTGGGTTCCGGGCTGTTGCTGCTTCGCAGGAAGCGTCACGCGTAATCTTACGCGGGCTTGGAAATAACCCCCTCCTTGACGACGGCTCCTTCACGGAGCCGTCGTTCATTTTGCGGGTCCGGAACAGTGGAGCCATCGGAGCCGCAATCGTGAGATTGCGCCGTGGTGAACGCACTCGCACTGCGTGAGCTTACGCTCGCGGCTCTGTTTACCCCTCTACCTCCGGAAAAACGGACACGCTTCATTTTACTCGTCTTGTTCCGCGATTTATCATTCCGTTGTTCGTCTCCTGAGAGAAGGTTTCATGCTCGCCAAAGTCCATGCGTTTGTTCTTCAGGGCATTGACGCTCGCCGTTGCGAAGTGGAAGTCGATCATGCCGAGAAGGCGGAGGCCGGGCCCAAGCCGACGATCGTCGGGCTGCCGGATACGTCAGTGAAAGAATGCGTCGATCGCATTCGTGCGGCGCTTTTCAACTGCGGCTACGGTTGGCCGATGGGACGGCTCGTCATCAACCTCGCACCGGCCGACCTGAAAAAAGAAGGCAACGCGCTCGAATTGCCCATCGCTCTGGGGATTCTTGCGGTCTGCCGCGTGCTCACGACGGACAGGCATAAGCGATTTCTCGTTGCCGGCGAGCTTGCGCTTGACGGTCGAGTGCGGCCGGTGAAGGGCGCCCTGTCGATGGCCATGCTGGCGAGAGAGCTCGAGATGGAAGGCGTAATTGTTCCGGAAGACAACGCCGCGGAGGCCGCCGTGGTGCCGGGGGTGAAGGTTTATCCCATCAGCTCCGTTTCGGAACTGGTCGGTTTCCTCAACGGCATGCTCGACCTCGCCAGCTACAGAATCGACGAATCGTCGATCGACCCTGCCACCGCCGCCGCGGGGATGGACTTCGCCGAAGTCCGTGGCCAGGAGCTCGCCAAGCGCGCCCTGACCATCGCCGCCGCCGGACGTCACAACGTCCTGCTCCTGGGCCCGCCAGGCGCCGGAAAAACCATGCTCTGCCAACGGTTGCCCAGCATCCTCCCCGCCCTCACACGCCAGGAGGCCCTGGAAACCACCCGCATCTACTCCGCCTGCGGCCTCCTGCCACGCGGCGAATCCCTCATCCGCACCCGACCCGTCCGCGCCCCGCATCACACCGCCAGCGGCCCCTCCGTCATCGGCGGCGGCTCCATCCCGCGACCCGGCGAAGTCTCGCTCGCCCACAACGGCATCCTCTTTCTCGACGAACTCCCCGAATTCCCCCGCCACGTTCTGGAAGTCCTCCGCCAACCCCTCGAATCCGGCACTGTCACCATCTCTCGCGCACACTCGTCGATCGCTTTTCCCGCACGCTTCATGCTGGTAGCTGCCATGAACCCTTCGCACTCCGGCAGAGGCACGCTCGACCCACGTCAAGCGACGGCAACGGAGCTCGTCGCCATGGAACGCTACATGAGCCGGGTATCGGGGCCGCTGCTGGATCGCATCGACATCCACCTCGAAGTTCCTGCCGTCACGTATCGCGACCTGACGAGCAAAGTCACCGGTACCAGTTCGCAGCAGATGCGGGACCAGGTACTCGGCGCCATCGGTCGCCAACGGGAACGTTTCAACAAAGAAGAGGGGGGGAACACGATGACCAATGCGTCGATGGGCAAAAAGGAACTGGAGAGCCACTGTATATTGGACGACGCCAGCCAGTTGCTGATGAAGCAGGGCATGGAGGAACTCGGCCTGAGCGCCCGCGCCTTCGACAAAGTACGCAAAGTCGCCCGCACCATCGCGGATATCGAAGGCGCTGAAACGATCACAGCCCAGCACGTCAGCGAAGCGATTCAGTACCGCCTGCTGGATCGGAAGTGGTAATGATGCAGACTTTGACTTGGTGCGCAGCGTACCTGTGTTGCGCCGTGATACTGGCAGGTTGTGCTCAGGGAGGTTTGCAGATGCTCAAGGTGGACGGAACACGGATTGTGAATGAACGGGGACAGCAGGTGCAATTACGTGGGGTGAATTTGGGGGGCTGGCTGGTGGAGGAGATGTGGATGATGCCGTTCGTCACCTCGCCGCCGGAGGGGTCGGAATGGGCGGTGGTGAGGGATCATGTGTCGTTGTGGCGGGTGATTGAGGGGCGTCTGGGGAAGGAAGCGGCGGCACGGGTGAAAAAAGCGTTACGCGAAGCGTGGCTCAATGAGTCGGATTTCGATCATATGAAGGCGGCGGGGTTCAATTGCGTGCGGTTGCCGTTTTTGGCGGCATTGTTCGACGAGCCGGAGGGAATGCGATATCTGGAGAAAGCGGTGGCGTGGGCGGAGAAGCGGGGGATTTATGTGGTGTTGGATCTGCACGGGGCGCCGGGATGCCAGAGCAAGGACCACCATTCCGGCGAAACGGGACGGAACGCGTTTTTCAAAAAAGATGAGAACGTGGAGGCCGCGTGCCGAGTGTGGGAGAAAGTGGCGAGGCATTTTGCGGGACGTCAAGCGGTGGCCGGATACGATCTCTTGAACGAACCGATGGGAGCGGAGAATCCGGCAACAATGCACGCGGCACATGATCGGTTGTATCGAGCGATACGGGCCGTCGACAAGGAGCACCTGATTTTCGTCGAGGATGGGTACAAAGGTGCGGAGACGTTTCCGCTGCCCAGCGCGGCCGGATGGAAAAACGTGGCGTACAGTCTGCATGTGTACGGCTTCCAGTCGACGAGCGCGGCGGATCAGTTGGCGAAACTGGCATGGCTGCGGGAGGAATGCGAAAAGGTGCAGACGATCTACGGAGTACCGGTGTATGTCGGCGAATTCAACCAGGAACCGCACGGAACGCGGGAAACGATGCAAGCGTTCGTCGAAGAGATGCTCAAGCACGGCTGGGCGTTTACACAGTGGAGTTACAAACAGGTGGTGGCAAGAGGCAAACGCAACATGTGGGGATATTATCGCAATCCACATCCGGTGGAGGCGATCGATCCGTTCCGAGACAGCGAAACGGAGATGGTCAGAAAGTGCGAGCAGTATCGAACGGAGAAGCTGGAGCTGGAGGAACGGCTGGCGGGAGTGCTGGGGGAAAAGAAGCCGGAAGCCAGAAGCCAGTAGCCAGTAGCCAGAAGGTTTTAAGCTTATTCCAAACTTCAGGCTTCAGGCTTCTTCCTTGAGGATTTCCCTGGCAAGCGCCTGATAGTCGGTAGCACCAGCGCTGGTGGGGGCGTAACGGTGAACGGATTGGCCAAACGAAGGGGCTTCGGCAAGCTTGATATTCCGGCGAATGTGGGTGTCGAAAATGTGGGCGTTCGCGACAGGGTGATCGGTGCCGCGGGCGGATGCGAGGAATTTTTCGACTTCGCCGGTGACTTCGCCGGAGAGTTTCACCGTGGATTCGTACTGGCAAAAGAGAATGCCGGAGATGCGAAGGCCGGGGTTGAGGGAATGGCGGACCATGTTGATCGTATCGAAGAGTTTTTCCATGCCTTGCAGTGCGAGAAAGTGTGCCTGCAGAGGAACGATAACTTCAGAGGCGAACACGAGCGCGTTGAGCGAAAGCAATCCGAGGGACGGCGGGCAGTCGATGAGGACAAAATCGGCATCAAGCGGCAGAGGGGGGGGGGCTTGAGCCATTGTGCGAAGAAGCGTCTCACGCCCGACCACGGAAACAAGCTCCACTTCCGCCGCCGCGAGATCCGTCGAAGCAGGCGCAACAAAGAGCTTCGACTTGGTATCCGGAATTTCATGGAGTATCTCAGCCAGCGGAATCCCGTCCGTCAGAACGCGATAGGTGGACCCGCCCGCCGGCAGCGATTCCGGATCAATCCCCAAATGCGTGGTCAGGTTAGACTGCGGATCAAGATCGACGAGGATCGTTTTTTTTCCCGCAGCAGCGAGAGCAGCCCCGAGATTTGCGGTGGTCGTCGTCTTACCGACGCCGCCTTTCTGATTGAACAGAGCAATGATGCGCATGGAGGGAGTTTACCATAAATCATCAAAGCCGCCCCCCCTTCAATCGTCAGATTGCGGTATCGTTTCGCAATTTTACGATTGCGGCTCTGATGGTTTCATTGCGTCCATGCCGGTTTACGAGCCATCAGTGCTCGAAGCTGTTCAGAGGATTTGCCGCGGCGAACAGATGGACGTTTCACCTTTTTCACCACGGTTCCGCAGCTTTGAGGCAACGATTCTGACGGCGATTTGATGCCTGGATGCTTTTCCCGCAAGTATTCGCCCAAATCGTGAATGGTCTTGAATTCCCGGCTGATTTCCTCACGAATGGCGCGAACCTCCTCCAACGGGTCCATATCCGCATAAAATTTCTTCATAACGGTTCCTCCAGCAAACGTTCAGGCGTGATCACTTTCGCCACGCTCACCATCGTGCCGCCATCTCTTTCGGCGGCTTGTGCAAAACTGAAATAATGTTCGCCGTTGGAACTGCTGCCGGAACAGCCCGGCTGGAAAGTTTCCACCGTCTTCCAGGAGCCTGCCACGACGCCGAAACGAACGCTCGCCAATTTCAGCATGCGTGGAAGCGTTGCGGCGATGCCTGCCACAAACGGCCCATCATCCATTTCGGGCACGCTGACAGCAGAACCACCAGCCGAGCTCCCAACTGAAGCTATTTCCCACTGCGTCGCAACATCGTGATAGGAAACTCCTGGCGGAGGAGTAACACGTATGGCGATCTCGTAGGCTTGCTGCTCAGTATTTTCATAGACCGTACCATTCAGTTTCTCATAGGGCCGTTGGGCCAACGGCGAACCGTCAGGCCGCCACCATGGCTTACCCGCCGAAGGATTTTCCGAAACGCCAAGCAACTCGACGACAACGCCATTGGACAGGGTTCTGTTCCACGGCTCGGACATGGCTGGTTGCGATTGGGCGGCGCTGACGCCGGATAGCGACTCTACGATGCTCATGGTCGGCAGATACAGGGTCTGCACCGTCAGCGAAGGTAAAGACGTTCCGGAGCATTTGAAAAACACCATGAAGCGCGGCGTCACAAACACCAAAAAACACGGCAGTATGATCATCGCAAGTATATGAATACATGCGAAGCGAATCGCGCTGGGCAAAGAAGATTTTTGCATTTGTTTTTGCTGAGCATTTACTGATGCGGGCAAAACTGGCGGAACAGGCGTCACGGGCGGACACGGACCGGCTGGCGGCGTCAGGAGGATCGTTTCCACCACCGTTTTGACTTCGCTGGCCTGCTGATAACGCCGCTGCGGCTCTTTCTCCAACGCCCGCAGCACCACCTCATCCAGACGCACATCGATCCGCACACGCTGCGACGGCGGAGTGATCGTCTCCTGCGGCAACTGCCCCGTGAGCATCTGATAAAACACCACGCCCAGCGAATAAATATCCGCCCGATGATCCACCTCAGCGGGGGTTTCGAATTGCTCGGGGGCCATATAGTGCGGAGTGCCCATGATTTTTTCGACTTCCGTTTGACGATCATCAGAGCCGCAACCGTCAGGGAGCGACTGGCTCGGTATCTGTGTTGTCGCACGGTCGCTCCCTGACGGTCGCGGCTCTGAAGCGATTCGCCCCATCAGCTTCGCCAATCCAAAATTCGCAATTTTCACTTCCCCCTGCCGATTGAGCAGAATATTTTCCGGCTTAATATCGCGATGCACCACGCCGCGATCATGAGCATATTGCAGCGCCTCACAAATCTGCGTCACGATGGCCAATGCTTCTTTGGGCGCAATTTGCCCGGCATCCAGCAACCCGCGTAAAGACATGCCATCGACATATTCCATAATAAAAAAGCAAACCCCCTGGCGTTGGCCGAACTCGTAGAGTGCCACGATGTGTGGGTGGTTCAACCGCGTAGCCGCAAAACGTGCAGGAGATGGTAAAACACGGGAACTGCTCATTTCACCTCACAGAGCCGCAATCGTAAGATTGCGGTTATCGTTTCGCAATCTTACGATTGCGGCTCTGATGGTTTCTCTCTTCCATGAGGTGGCCGATGTCTACGATTCCCGTGAAGCCGATGAGTGCTCGCGAAGTGCTGGATGCCTATTTTCTCGAAACGCGTGCGAAGCTGATCGAGGTCGCTGCGAATCTGGACCGTGTGGACCGAGCGCCGCAGTTCGTGGAAATTCAGGAGGATGCACGATTGCGGTTCATCCACGATGCGATGGCAATCCTCCAGTCGTCTCAGCCGAACCGTGCCGAGCTGATCCTGAAACTTTATTCCAAAGGTTGATCGAACATGCCTACACGTTTTTATAACACACTTGCTCACGAGTTGCAGGACTTTGTGCCGCTGATCAGCGGACCCAGTGCGGCCGAGCCGCTTCAAGGCGCCACCGTGAAAATGTACACCTGCGGCCCGACGGTCTACGACTTCGCACACATCGGCAATTTCCGAGCCTTCCTCTTCGCCGACGTCCTGCGTCGGTACCTGGAATTCCGCGGCGCCGCCGTCCGACAGGTGATGAACATGACCGACGTCGGCCACATGACCGACGACGCCGTCGCCGACGCCCGCGGCCGAGACAAAATGGAAATCGCCGGCGAAAAACTCAAGGAAGCCAAAAAGCAGGGCAACGCCCAGGTTGAAAATCCCGACGATCCCTACCAAGTGGCTCAGTATTTCGTGGATGCCTTCCTTGAAGACGCCCGAGCACTGCAAGTGGAAATCGTATCGGACTACGACCGCGCATCTGCAGTCGACAAAGACAAACTCATGCCTCGTCCGACACGCTTCATCACCCCGTTCATCCAGATGATTGAAACACTGATCCAAAACAACCACGCCTACCTCGGCACCGACGGCGTCGTCTACTACAACGTCGCCAGTTTCCCGCAATACGGCCAACTCTCCGGCAATTCGATCGAACAACTCTCCCACGGCGCCGGCGGCCGCACCGCCGAACACGCCGCCAAAAAACACCCCGCCGACTTCTTCCTCTGGAAGCCCGACCCGCGACATTTGATGCGATGGAATTCCCCCTGGGGCGAAGGCTACCCCGGCTGGCACATCGAATGCTCCTCCATGGCCACCACTCTCCTTGGCCCATCCATCGACATCCATACAGGTGGCGAAGACAACATCTTCCCCCACCACGAATGCGAAATCGCCCAATCCGAAGCCGCCACCGGCAAACCCTTCTCGCAGTTCTGGATGCACACTCGCCACCTGATGGTCGACGGCGCTAAAATGTCCAAAAGCAAAGGCAATTTTTACACTATCCGCGACCTCGTCGCCAAAGGCTACGATCCGCTGGCCATCCGCTTATCGCTGATTAACACGCGTTATCGCGAAGCGATGAATTTCCAACTCACCGGCTTGCACGAAGCCGCCAGCGCCGTCACATCGCTACGAGACCTCGCCGAAAAGTTACAACATTCACTAGCCCCCGGCTCTGCCGGGGATTCGGACGGTGTGTCGGAACCCGATCAGGCAAGCGACCAGAAAATGCTCGCCGAATTTACCAAAGCCATGGACGACGACCTGAACATTGCCGCCGCTCTCGCCGCGGTATTCACCTGGGCCACCCCGCTGAACAAACAGAAAAAACGAACTCCTCCGCAGGCCCAATCCGCCCTCGCCGCCCTCAAAAAAATCGACCACGTACTGGCCGTCGTCTTCGCCCCGCTCCGCCCCTTGGACGCTGAAACCACCGCCAAAGTCGAATCCCTCATGTCCCAGCGAGCCCAGGCCCGCATCGCAAAAGACTGGCCAAAATCCGACGACCTGCGAGCCCAACTCGCCGCCCTCGGCGTGGAAGTAAAAGACACCCCCACCGCCAGCACTTGGCGCCCACGCCTCGCACCAGCTACGCATCAAATCTTTATCTGAAGAATGTGTTACGCCATACACGAACATCATGAGAGGCACCCCAGCCAACACCCACGCGAAGGCCTCCGCCACGATCACCAGATTCGCCGCCCGGCACAACGTTGCGATATCTTTTCGCCGCATCCAACATGCTCGCATGGCGAATTTCTGCCACTGCATCTGAATTGCCAGCCATATAGAAAATGCTGTTGATGAGTGGTACTATCATCGGCTCGTTTTTGTGCCGGAGATGACTGCTGTGTCCACTTCCACGATCGATCTGGGAATCCTCAATGATCCGCGGCGGCTTGCGGCGAGGCGGGCGGGGATGGAGAAGCTGCAGGGGGTTTTTGAGGGTAAGAATGTTGGGAGGGTACCGGAAATTAATGGATATGCGGGGGTAGCTCGTACAAGTATTTTGCAGGATCACCGGCAGTGGATGGATGAGGTACTGGCAGATTTGGCAAGGCATGCGGATTTGATCTTGGATGCGGAAGTAGGGGGAGTGTTTCGGCCGTTGGTGATTCGGCCACGAATTTATATGGTTCATTTTATCGATGCGATTCTGGGAGCGGAGGTTTATGATCTCGATGGAACGTTGAATTGGCAGGCGCGTGTGCTGGAGGGGCCGGTGGGAACGCTGCGGCCGCCGGAATTGGAAAAATGTCCGACCTGGCGGTTGGCGAAAGAAGTGGTGCGGGATTTTCTTTCTCGCAAGCTGGCGCTGCCGTTTTTGGAAATGCCCACGCTCAGCAGTCCGCTGAATATTGCGATGAATTTATATGGCGAAGCGTTTTTGATGGCGATGATAGAAGATCCGGATGCGGCGCGGCGTGATCTGCGGGTGATTACGGATCTGATTGTAACGCTGCATCGGTGGTACATCGCGAATGTGCCGTCGATTCAGCTTCAACCGGTGGCGACGCCGCATCGCTGTCAGCCGCCTGGGTTTGGACAAATTTGTGGGTGCAGTACGCATCTGTTGTCGGGGAAGCAATATGCGGAGTTTATTGAGCCGTTGGATGAGGAGATTTTGGCGGTGCATCCGCGTGGCGGGATGATCCATCTCTGTGGCAAGCATACGCAGCAGATAGAGTCGTTTCGCCGGATGCGGAGTCTGCGGGCGTTACAGGTGAATAACGATGCGGCGGCGGATTTGGCGGAATATTTTGCGGGGACGCGGGAGGATCAAGTGATGTATGCATGTTTGTTTGATGGGATGCCGCTGGAACGGGTGATGGAGATCACCGGCGGGCGGCGGGTGGTGGTTTATGATGGCGGGCATGATATTTGAATCTATAGTAGTATTTTTATCTACATACATCCATTAAAAATGGATATGGTGTTGGTAAGGGGTTATTAGAGCATTTTTCATGTGGTCGTGGCGTGATGACATGCGCAGGAAGCGAGAGCCAAAGCCCCGCATTGCCATGCGGGGCTCCAAAACGCTACGGGCGAGTGAAAAATGCTCTAAGATTTGCGGGTTTGGTACTGGCGTTGGTTATCTCGAATTGCTGTTGAGCGGTTCGCGACGCAGCAAGCTACTGCCGCAGCCATTTCACGGCGCACTTGGGCCGTCACACGGAATCCAAAGCGTCTCGTGGTGAGGGTCGAAGACCATGACCCATCTTTTCAAAGTTATCATCCCAACGATGGCGCAATTCCGTGGGCTCGATATCCATCCGACCACTGGCTCATGGAACACTTTGCTGCCGATTTTGACATCGCCGTCTAATAGGGTGAGCTCCATGTCATCAGAACCGCTTTCTGTATCTATTTGAAATTGTATCCCAGCCGGTTGCGGTTGTTCCGATTTTGGTATCCAGGATTTCGGCAACAAAAACGACGGCCCTACCGAGCAATCGGTATCGATGGTGGTATCCATACCGGTATCGATGATGGCGTCCACCAGGCGAGCGGGGCTTCCCTTCCTGCCTTCAATGGACATTTTAATGAACGGTATCCCGTCGCGGATATGCATGGACACTGGTATCCCAAGGTTTTCACGGACCTGTTGAGAGTCGTCGTTGTGGATAATGAACTGCTGTCGTTTCCCATCAAATGTCCATGTTCGATCACGAAAGGCGGCATAGCCCAAAATTCCACACACCGGCTCACCATCGGGGGGCTTCTCCCCTACCACGTCCTTCATCACGCCGACCATCATATCGCGAATCTCGGCGTTTCCCAGTCGCATGTGCGCTACTTTCGCGGCCCAGTCCACGTTTACCTTCTTAGACAAAGTCGACAATACTCCGTTACACCGATATTTGGGTACTTGCAGCAGTTCCGCCAACTTGGGTGTGATCGTGATGATCGTGGAGCCAGTATCGAGCAGGAATTTGAACGGGCCCTTGCCGTTCACCCATACGTCCACCAGACAACGATTTTTATCGATTTGGAAAGGTACCACCACGTTCACCCCGCCGGGCGCAAAAACGCGTGGATACCACTTGTTCGTCGAGATCGAACATCCAAACCCAATAGCAGCAAAGGCGAGAAGGATCAAAACGTGGAAATCTGATTTTTGCATACCATTTTTCCTTTTGAGCTTCTCCTTCTATTTTAACACACGTGCTGAATGACACGAGTGGCAAAGCCCTGCATTACCATGCGGGGCTCCACTCCGCAAAGCGGGGTCGCTACGAATAGGCTCTTAGTTCAATAGATCGTTCATGAAGGCGCTTAGCAGGGTGCTGCGGAGTTGGCTGATTTGGGGGGCGAGTGAGGGGGTGTTGATGACGTTGTTGAATTCGTGGGGATCGGTGAGCAGATCGTAAGCTTCGCAAAGTTCGAGGTCAGGGGGGCGGCGGCATTGGGTGTATTTGTAGCGGCCGTCGGAGATGGTGAGGAGGCCTTCGCTTTCGGCGAGGATGTAAGGGTGGCCGCCGTCGGTGAGGCTTTGGCGCAGGTCGCGGCCGTCGGTGAGTTGCGGAATTGGGGCGCCGGCGACGGTCAGGCAGGTGGGGAGGAGGTCGGTCAGGCGGACGAGAGCGTTGGAGTGTTGAGGGATGTTTTTGCTTTGGCCGGGGAATTGGGCTAAGAGGGGGACGTTGAGGACATCTTCGTAGGCGCAGCCGTTTTTACCCCAGAGACGATGATTGCCGAGCATTTCGCCGTGATCGGTGGTGAAGAAGATCAGGAGGTTTTCGCCAAGGACAGCGCGAGCGCTGGCGATGATGGAGCCGACCCCGTCGTCGATCAGGGCGACGTTGGCGAGGTAAGCTTGGCGGAGTTGATTCCAGAAATCGTCGGAGTAGTTTTTGCAGGCTCGGTCGGGAGCCCAGATTCTTCCTTCAACGACAGGGAAGCGTGAGTCGCCGCCGTGGAAGGCAGCGGATTGAATTTTTGATTGATCGAATTCACCATCTTTGTAGATAAGTGGTGGGAGTTTTTGCATATCGACGCGGCTGTAGTAGGACTCTGGCGCGTCGAAGGGGAAATGCGGGCCGCAGAGGGAGACCCAGAGGAATTGTGGGGTGTTGTGGTTGTGGGTGTTGATGTATTCGACGGCTTTTCGGCTGATCCAGGCGTCGGGATGCCAATGGTCCGGAGCGGGGAATGGAAAAATACGGCGGTTTTCCTGCTTTTTCCACATCTGTTCACGATAAGCGGCAAGGTAGCCGGCGGCGTCCAGCTCGCGGCTGTAATCGTTCCAGAACCAAACGGAATTACTTTTGCCGTTGAGCAAATCGAGGTGGTTGAGGCCGAGGTTGAGGGTGTAATCTTCGACGTTCTCGCGGTCGATGGTCGCCTCGGGACGGGCGTCGTCGTAGGGGGCGGGTGTGTAGTGGCATTTACCGAAGTGGGCGGTGGTGTAACCGGCACGTTGGAGCTGGTTGTAAAGATTGGGCAATTTGGGGTCGAGTGGGCAGAGGCGGAAGTTGCTGTAAGCTCGGCTGTTGTGGGGGAACAGGCCGGTGAGCATCGAGCAGCGTGCGGGCAGGCAGAGAGGACTGGCAGTGTAAGCGCGGTCAAAGCGTGTACCCCCCTCTCTCGCAGCAATGGCGTCAATGTGCGGCGTGCGAACGGCGGCGCCGCCATAACAGCCCAGAACGTCCTTGCGTAATTGGTCGGTGGTAATCAGGAGAATGTGCGGTTGGTTGGGAGTGGGCATGGCAGAGGTCGTCCGAAAAATAAAACCATCAGAGCCGCAATCGTAAGATTGCGAAGCGATCACCGCAATCTTGCGATTGCGGCTCCGATGATTAATCGCTACATTTGAGGAGAGCCGCGGAGATGCGTTTGGCGGGCATCGCGAACCGCTGGAACTGTTGAGTACAACGGCTCCAGCGCTTTGCGCTACCACGTGGAAGTCAAGCATTTGCCGGGGTACTGTCAACAGACCGGCAAGGTGAGCATGGAAAACGAAGAACTTGTCCTGCGATGTGAAGAAGTGCTGGGATATCGGTTCATGAATCCCCAGCTTCTTAAAGAAGCCCTGACGCATGCGTCGATCGCCGACGATCGCCGGCATTCCAACGAACGGCTGGAGTTTCTCGGCGATTCGGTGCTGGGACTGGTGGTCTGCCAGCGGCTGTTTGAATTATTCCCGCAATACCTGGAAGGCGATCTGACGAAGTTGAAATCCGCAGTGGTATCGCGGAGCACGTGTGCGTTGGTAGCCAATACGCTGGGATTGACGGAACTGATTTTTGTGGGCAGGGGAATGGTGGGGCGGCCCGAGCGGCCAAGCTCGCTGGCGGCAGGAGTGCTCGAATCGATCATTGCGGCAATCTATCTCGACAGTGGATTCGATGCGGCAAGGGTCTTTATCCTGAAGAACCTCGAGCCGTTCATCAGCCAGTATGCGGCAACAACGCATCAACAGAATTACAAGAGTCTGTTGCAGCAACATGCGCAGCAGGAAATGGGGGCGGCGCCGGTGTACGAGCTGGTGGACGAGAGAGGGCCGGACCATTCCAAACATTTCGAGGTGCGCGTGGTGGTCGGGGCACAGGTGTTTGGCAGTGCCTGGGGGGCGGCCAAGAAGCAGGCGGAGCAGAAAGCAGCGCAATTAGCGCTGGAGGAACTTGGCGTGCTGCCGCGAGAGGGAGCGGCGCCCGCGGGAGCGGAAAGCTTGGAAGAAGCCGTGAAAGAAGAGTAAAAGGTAAAAGTTAAAGGGTAAAAGAAGATAAGTCATTACGCCCAAGTCCTCCTTTTAACTTTTACCCTTTAACTTTTACCTTTCGTTTGTGATTGGGTGATGCAGATGTCAGTCGGCGCTCCGTTGGGCGTATTTGATTCGGGGCTGGGCGGGTTGACGGTGGTCAAGGCGCTGCGGGTGAGCTTGCCGCAGGAATCGATCGCGTATTTCGGGGATACGGCACGGTTACCTTACGGAACAAAAAGCCCGGCGACGGTGTATCAGTTCACGCGACAGTGTTTGCGGTTCCTGATGAGTCTGCGGCCGAAGTTGCTGGTAGTGGCATGCAATACCGCGTCGGCGCTGGCACTGGCGGAGTTGCGGGGAGAGTTTGAGGTGCCGATTGTAGGGGTGCTCGAGCCGGGAGCGAAGGCGGCGGTGGAGGTTACGCGGGAAAAAAAAGGGGGGGGGGGTAAGCGGGGGGGGCTGATTGCTACGGAGGCAACGATTGCGTCCAATGCGTATCCGGCGGCAATTCGCAGGCTTGATCCGCAAGTACAGGTGATCGGACGGGCATGTCCGCTGCTGGTCCCGATGATTGAAGAAGGGCGGGAGCCGACAGATGTGATCGTAGGACTGGTGTTGCGGGAATATCTTACGCCGTTTCTGGAATTGGATATCTCGACGCTGATTCTGGGCTGCACGCACTATCCGCTCTTTGCGGATGCGATTGCTCAGACGCTCGGCGCCGGGGGAGGGGGCGTGAAGCTGATCGATTCGGCGAAACAAACCGCACTGGTGGTACGCGAACAGCTCGATACAATGAACGCTCGTTCCACCAGCTCCGGCGCCCCCCCCACTCGCCCCCCCCTGACCTGTTACGTGACCGATCAGGGACAACGCTTCGAACGGCTGGCGTCGCGGTTCTTGGGCGAGTCGGTTGGACAGCCGGTCTGGGTTACGCCGGAGATGCTGGAACTTTAATGGTACCGCGACCGTCAGGGAGCGAGAGGACACCTGCGTAACCTCCCCGCGCTCCCTGACGGTCGCGGTACCAAAGCTTCTTAGGAGAAACTGATGCGGTTCTTGATCGTGGGCGTGATGATGGTGGCGGGCATGGTGGCAGCGGGGTGCCAAGAGCATTCTACAGTTCCGGCTCGCGATTTTAATGAGCTGATTCCGCGGCTCATGAAGCCGGTGAATACCTATGACGATCCGATCACAGCGGCGGCGAATCTGTTCAATGTAACCAGTCCCGATGAACGGCGAGATGCGATTGCGTATCTGTCGCCCAAGCCGTATGGGCACGAACCGGCGTACATGAAAGCGTATTACCTGTTGACGACGGATCCACATGCGATGGTGCGGGCACAGGCAATGCGGGCGCTGGGGGCGTCGCATCAGCAGGAAGCGGTGCCGTATTTGATTAATGGCAATGCGCCGTCGGGAGCGACGGGGGTGGGCAAAACCGGACTGAGCGATCCGGACGTTCAAGTGCGGCGCGATGCGGCTCGCGGGCTCATGGAAACGTTCAACGATACGGCGATACCGGCGGTGGCGGATTGTCTGCTTAAGGATACAGACGATCAGGTCCGCGTGACATGTGCTCAGGCGCTCCAGAACGCGCACACGCCGGAGGCATACCGGGCACTCATCGGAGCACTCGACGATCGAGACGCGGCAGTGGTTTATCACGCGCACCTGGCACTGGTGGCCAATACGGGGCAGGATCTGGGATATAACGCCAAGCCGTGGCTGGAGTGGCATCAGAAGACATATGTGAAGGCGGCAACGCAGTCGACGCCGTGACAGAATACGGAGTTCGCGCTCGGAGTTCACGCTTGAGCGTGCCCCCCCATGACACGCTGAAGCGTGAACTCCGGTTACTGGCATATGAACCCCCGGCGGAACCGGGGGCTGATGGGCAAATGTCATTTCTCTTTGCGTTCGAGAGCTTCTCGCCGATCCTGTACGTGGAAGAGAGCGAAGGCAATCCACATGCCAGCCGCGGCGCCGCCCATGCTGTTGTTGGCGGGGCCCGAGCCAAGCGAAAAGAGAATTGCGAAAACAAACAGGAACCATTTCAATGAGGACATCGTTGCACCTCTGATCGAGAAATGAGTCTTATTTCTTGACGTCGTAAACTTCGGTGAAATCGATTTTCGATGGCGATTCGTCGTTGAGGCCCATACTCAGAAGCTGAGCGGTGTCGGGAGCTGGGTGCGCGTACCATTTGTTGTCTTTGGTGCAGATCACCATAGTTCGGACGAGAACGTGTTTGCCGTTGTGCATGAGGACGCGGACGTCGACGAACATGATGTCGTTGAATTCGAAGAGCGCGTAACCGGCGGAGGCGGGGCCGTCCTTCGAGAGGTGGCGGGCGGCGAAGCATTTGGCGAGGGACTTAGGGCCGCCGGGGGAGGGTTGGGCTTTGGCGGTTTCGGCGGTGATGTCGCTTTCCCGTTCCTTTAAGAATGCCTCGTAGTCCTTGCGGCTCTCGCCGCCGCCGAAGGGGGGGATGCAGGTGTCGCGGAAAAGTTTGACGTCACGGTTGATGAAAGCGCGAGCGAGGTCGCAGGCGACGCCTTCCGGCGTGTCGTGGCCGCTGGGGAAACCGTCCTTTTCAACTTTGAGAGCGGGGCGGCTGGCGGCGGTGGTCGGACGCGAAGCCGGAACACTGGCGACCGAAGCTTTTTTGGAGGGAGGTGGGTCCGCGGCGCGGGAATGACCCATTTCCAAACCCAGCACGAAACTCAAAATGCCAAGCGATCCAATGGTCCAAATCAACGGGTTGAACATTTTTAGCATCAGTAATTCTCCGCATGTCGAGGTTTAGGTTTATGTTTTGTTCAATGTTTGTGTAAACTCGGGTGCGACATCTGTCAAGCGCCCGGGCGCTCGCCCATCAGCTCGGGGTACATCCAGAATGAGTGGCAATTCCGAAAAGGTACCCGTAGCGACCCCGCTTTGCGGGGTGGCAGGTGGGGGAGAATGCCTGGTGCATTCAGGATTGCCACTCATTCTGGATACACCCACCAACTCGTGCAGGGCGATTGCATTTGGAGTCAGCCCCCGGCTCTGCCGGGGGTTATGCCGGTGATGGCGAAATGAGCGTTGCTGGTGTGCGAACCCCCGGCAGAGCCGGGGGCTGACGCGTGAAACTGTCAGATTCCAGGTAAAGTCCCCCGCTCTCCAATCCGATACGATGACATGGACGTGAGCGATCGTGGCCCGATCCGCGGCAGACGAATTTCATTGTTGAATTTCTGTCGGCAGCCCACTGTCCCTCACGTCTGCTTTTTCGCTATCATCACCGCTGCAAATATGCGGACGTCAGCCCCCGGCTCTGCCGGGGGTTTTTGTCGAAGCAGGAGGCTTCATGGCCAAAGCGGTTGCTATCGTGCTTTCTTCTGGCGGACTTCACAGCCTTGTGACTGCGGCGCTGGCGGCGCGTGAGTATCGCATTGCCATGCTGCACGTGCAGGATGGCCGTTCCGCCGCCAGGCAGGCCGCCGCCGCTTTTGATAAGCAGGCCGCTCATTTCAAACCGATGAAAGCGTGGAACATCGACGGCACGTTCCTGCGGCAAATGTCACTGCCGCCGGAGTCCGCCGGAGTGGTTCACGCTACCAGCTCGGACCCGCAAGCAGCTCTGTTAGCGACCCGCGAGTTGCAGTACCTGACGCTTGCTGCCGGGCATGCTCGTCAGATCCGCGCTTCGACAATTTTCTGGGGAGTGCAGATCGAGCAAAAACAGGCCGACGCCATCGCGCGGAACATTGAATTCGTGCAGCTCTTCAATCAAATTTTGGAGTTGATCTCCATCGACGGGCCACTGTCAATCAAAACCCCGCTGATCGGACTCGACGATCAGCAGGTCGTGGAGTTGGGGTATCAGATGGGCGTGCCATTCGCAGCGAGCTGGACGTGCCAGATGTCGTTGGAGCATCCGTGCATGAGCTGTCCGGCATGTACACGGCGTGCACGAAGTTTTCGCGCGGCACAACTGGCCGATCCGTTGACAATCAAGGAAAAACAGTCGATGGGGGCGCGGCGCTGAACGGGAGAGGGGAGGGGGGGGAAAATAGCCTTGCGAGGAATCGCAAGGCTTAACGCCTCCTGCGCGTCCCACATATACGATCTATGAGGGGCCCTGGCATCCGCCGCTTTGCGTTGCCACGCAAGGCTATGCGGCTTCAGCGAAGACTTCCCTGGCGATCATCAGTGCGTGAATGACGGCAGGGAAACCGGCGTAGAGGACCTGCTGCATGATCACTTCGGTGAGCTCTCGTTTGCTCCAACCAAGTTTCAGGGCGCCGCGGAGATGGGCTTTGAGCTCGTTAGGCGATTTGTTTTGGGCAGTCAACACGGCGACAGTAGCAAGCTGGCGGTATTTGAGGTCCAGACCGGGACGGGAATAGACCTCGCCGAAGGCAAAGTCCTGAAGCATGTTTTTGAAGTCCGGGGCGATGTCATCGAGTGTAGCGAGATTTTTGGCCCAATTTCCGCCACCGTGGATTTTGGCAAGCGCTTCGCCGCCGCGAGTGGAACGATCGTCAGGCATTACTTTCTCCTCCTATAACGTGGATAAGGATCATGGATTGTATTTCATGGCATGCGCCCACGTCCCCACCGTCACCCCGCAGAGCAGGATCGCTACCGGTTATTCGGACAGGCTCTTAGCTGAGGTTGACAGGCATGACGACGTAGAGGAAGCCGGGGCCGGATTTGAGGAGGCCGGGCTTGTTGGAGGTTTTCATTTCGAAGGAGACGGTTTCCTGGTCGGCGACTTTCAGGGCGTCGAGGAGGTAGGTGGGATTAAAGCCGATTTCGATCGGTTCGCCGGTGTATTCGACGGGGAGGTCGATTTTGGCTTCGCCCATTTCGGGGGCGCGGGATTGGATGGAGAGGGTGTTAGTGGCGAAGGAGAGGCGAACGCCTTTGGATTCTTCGTTGGTCAAAAGTGCGGCGCGGCGGACGGCGGAGAGGAAACGGTCGCGATTGAGAATGACTTTCTTGTCAGAATCCTTCGGGATCACATCGTTGTAGGGAGGGAAGGTGCCTTCGACGAGGGCGGTGGACATGGTGGCGGTGATGCCGCCGGTGTCGGAGGAGACTTGGACGAAGAGTTTGTTTTCCTTGAATTGCAGGGAGACGGTTTGTTCGGGGTCGATCAAGAGGCGTTCGATGAGGTTGATGGCTTTGATGGGGACGACGGCGGAGAGGTCTTTTTCTTTGCTGCCGGGGGGGTCGGTGACGGAGTCGTCGCGGGTTTGTGCGAGGCGGTGGCCGTCGGTGGCGACGAGGGAGAGTTTTTTGCCTTTCTTTTCGAAGAGGACGCCGTTGATGGCGTAACGGGTCATTTCCTTGGCGGCGGCGAAGCGGGTGCGGTCGAGGAGTTTGCGGAGGGCGTCGGCGGTGAGAGAGAAATCGGGGGCGCCTTCGAAAGCGGAGATCGGGGGGAATTCTTCGGGATTGTAGCTGAAGACTTTGTAGTGGGCGTCGGAGCCTTTGATGACGGTGGTGTCGGCGGTGGAATCGAGCGTGAGCGTGTCGTCGGGGGAGTTGTTGACGATTTCGGAGAGTTTGGCGGCGGGGATGAGAGCGACGCCGGCGGTGGCGATGTCGACTTGGGTCAGGGTGTATTGAAGGGCGAGCTCCATGTCAGTGGCGACGAGTGTGAGGGTTTTGGCGTTTGCGTTACCGCCTCCTCCTGAGGCGTTGCCGGCGACGAGTTTGACACAGGTGAGGACGGGCTTTGGTGTGCGGGAGAGGACGACGGAGGAGGCGAGGCCGAGGGCTTCGACGAGAGCGGCACGATTGACGAGGACTTTCATGGGGACCTCTGTAGAGAGAATACCGGATCATCAGATAGGCGAATGGTAACGCAAGATGGGTTGAAAATCCAAGGAAGGAAGGGTGCCGGTTTTTTGGGGCGACGCTTTTCTACGCGTAAAATTCGTACAATTCGTGAAAGTCGTAAAATTCGTGGTGGGGTTCATGGCACCCGACAAGTTTAGCCGCGAGCCGATAGGCGAGCGCTCTTCCACGAATTTTACGAGTGAGATGTTCGCCTGAAGTGAAGTCATGCACCCTCCTGTAGCAACGATCAGGCATAAGCGTTCGTTTTTGGTACAATCTTTGGAATCATCGACAGGACGCTGATGGGGGAGGTGTTTGCGATTTCATGGAGGCTGCTCATGGCTAAAGATCGGTCTGTTTCCGCCGCTTTTGCGCTGGAATTTGAAAAGCCGATTCTGGCGTTGGAACGTCAGATCGCGGACTTGGTCAATCTGCAGGAGACCAAGGGTGCCGACTACGCCGCGGAGATCAACGGTTTGCGAGCGAGCCTCACCGCCCTTCTTAAAAAGACTTATCGAAATCTCTCCGCATGGGAAATCGTGCAAGTCGCCCGCCATCCAGCCCGCCCGCAAACACGCGATTACATTGACATGATCGTCAAGGATTTTGACGAGTTGCACGGTGACCGTACCTTCGGCGACGACAAAACCATCGTCGCCGGCCTGGGCCGCATCAGCGGGCATAAAGTGATGGTTGTCGGCCATCACAAGGGCCGCGATACCGCCGAACGCATGGCCTGTAACTTTGGTTGCGCCCATCCGGAAGGCTATCGCAAAGCCATGATTAAGATGCAATTCGCCGAGAAATTCCGCCTGCCGGTCGTTACCTTTATCGACACCCCCGGCGCCTATCCCGGCATCGGCTCGGAGGAGCGTGGTGTAGCTGAAGCGATCGCTGTGAACCTCCGCGACATGTCCGCCCTCAGGGTCCCCATCGTCTGCATCGTCATCGGCGAAGGCGGCTCCGGCGGAGCGCTGGGCATCGGCGTCGGCGACCGGCTGGCGATGATGCAATATGGCTGGTACTCGGTCATCTCTCCCGAAGGCTGCAGCGGCATTCTTTGGAAGGGCGGCGAAAATGCTCCTGAAGCCGCCGAAGCACTCAAACTCACCAGCAAACATCTGAAGGAACTCGGCATTATTGACGAAATTTTGGAGGAGCCGCTGGGCGGAGCGCATCGCAATCCGCGGGCGGCCGGCGATGTCCTGGAAAAATATATCGACAAGACGCTACGTGAATTGAAACGCACCCCGATCGACAAGCTCGTCGACAAACGATATGAGCGTCTCCGCAAATTGGGCGACGCCGCCGTGATGACGTGAAGGAGTGACAAGGTGACAAGGAGACAGGGTGACAAATAGCGACCCCGCTTTGCGGGGTGGGGGTGGGGGCGAGGGTGCAAAAGTTTAGCCGTTGATCGAAAATCAACGCTCGTCCTGACAACGCGGCATTCGGACAAACGGCCCGCTCATGCGTAGTACGTATATGGAGAAAGAAAAATCACGAAATCGTCTTTTTTACGAGTGATACATCGACTTGTGTAGAGTTGCGTTCATGGTGAGTTGGGCGTTTATCCTTGCAACCCGGCTCCCCTACAGCCAGTGCAGCCCCTCCTTCGGATTCGGCCCCAGTCGCTTCAGCCCCATCTCCAGTGTTTTCCAGTCTTCCTCCTCAAGCTGTTGCAGGCGATTCGCCGGTATCGTCGCGTCGTTGGTTCCGCATGAGACGGCGGACGGGATAAAGTCGTCCCATTTTGCCTTATTCATATCCCCATAGTAGAGCGCCACCATCACGATGCGATCGCCCACGCGCGGCGTTTCTCCCACGCCGTGCTGCAACGACTGTCTGACCACCTTAATCACGTCAAAGGTACCCCCATGGATCGCCATGTTCGTGTGAACCGCAACCAAATAGCAGGATGATTGCCGTATGCAACCTGGCGCGATCTTCCGTACAATGCGGGCCTGTTCTTTCCTGGAGTTTCACATATGGATCATGCAACGCTTGCCAAGCGCGTCAAGGAAGTCGCCCTTCTTGAGGGGGATTTCACGCTTCGTTCCGGTAAAAAATCCAAGTTTTACTTCGACAAGTATCTTTTTGAAACCCAGCCGGACATTTTAGAGGCGATGGGCCAGGAGATTGCCAGGCGGTTGCCGGCGGAAACGACACGAATCGCCGGTCCTGAGCTCGGCGCCGTCGCCCTCGCCGCCGCCGGCAGCCTCGCCAGCCGCATTCCCTTCTTCATCGTACGAAACGCCAAGAAAGACTATGGCACCGGCAAAACCATCGAAGGTATCCTCAAGCCCGGGGACAAAGTCGTCCTCGTCGAAGACATCGTCACCACCGGCGGCCAGGTTGTCGAAGCCATTAAAAACATCACCGCCGCGGGAGCCCAGGTCATCAAAGTGATCGTGGCACTGGACCGTCTGGAAGGCGGCAAAGAAAACATTCTCGCCGCAGCCCCCGGCGTCGCCTATGAGCCGATCCTGAATAAGAACGATATGGGAATGTGACCGAGAAGCCAGAAGCTAGAAGCCAGTAGCCAAAAGTTTAGAATAAGCTGCGAACTTGAAATCTTCTGGCTACTGGCTACTGGCTTCTGGCTTCTGCATTTCACGCTTATCGTGCTCGATCATCGCATAGGCATTATGGTTGTGGATCGATTCGAAATTCTCGCTTTCGATCGAATACCACAGTACGCGATCTTCTTTGTTCAGGGCTACCGCCAAGTCGCGGATGATGTCTTCCACGAATTTCGGATTGTCGAACGCCTGTTCGGTGACGTACTTTTCATCGGGCCGTTTGAGCACGGCATACACCGGCGCACTCGCGGCGGATTCCATGATCTTCACCAACTCCTCGATCCACAGCATCCCCTTCGTGCGGACCCGCGCAGTAATGGCACACCGCTGATTGTGAGCGCCACGTTCCGAAATATCCTTGGAGCAGGGGCACAAGCTGGTGGCCGGAGCACGAACGCCCATGATGAAATCATCGACGCTGTTGCTGGTACCTTCGAAAGTGCAGACATAATCCATCAGGCCCTTGGCCCCGGTGACGGGCGCGGCTTTTTCGATGAAGTAGGGGAATTCCATTTCGATGTGAGCGTCGGCAGCGTCGAGCTTGGCGCGAACTTCCCGCAAGAGAGGCACGATCATCGCCGACGTCATGGCTCGGTGATGTTTGTTGAGGATTTCCAGGAGCCGGGACATGTGCGTGCCTTTTTTGTGCTTGGGCAGCGACACGTACAGGTTGATGGTGGCGATGGTATGCTGGTCGCCGCCGCCGGCCTGCTTGAGCGTGATCGGATAACGAATCCCCTTCACGCCGACCTTATTGATCGCCACGTTGCGCGCGTCGGCAGCGCCCTGCACATCGGGCATCGGAGAGGGGGAGAGGGGGAGAGGGGGAGATGTTGTCTTAGTCATCGTGGTATTCATGATTTCTTGTACATCTTATCTGGGTCCATCAAGGGCGCGGCAATGGTCTTCAATTCTAGGCCCCCTCCCCCTCCCCCGGCCACCGGAACAATCTGGCGATAAAAACAGGATTCAAAACCGTTATGGCAAGCCGCTCCCTTTTGGCGAACCTTCAGCACCACCGCGTCCTGATCGCAATCAATCGTCACCGAGACGATCTGCTGCGTATTGCCCGACTCTTCTCCTTTGACCCAGAATTTTTGTCGGGAGCGTGACCAGTATGTCGCTTTGCCGGTGGCCATGGTTTTCTCCAGGGCCTCTTTGTTCATGAAGGCGACCATCAGCACCTCTCTGGTATCCGCATCGACGGTAACGGCCGTGATCAGCCCGTTGGAATCCAATTTCAAGTTGAGCTGATTCCCGAGTTCCTGTTCTTTGGACGCCGCCATAATCGTGCTCCTTAGGGTTGGGTGAGTGAGGCAAATGCGAGAAACGAAGCATTGTACAGATTCCCGGTCTGCAAATCATCAGAGCCGCAATCGTAAGATTGCGGTATTGCGGTATGATGCGTGGACATCATCAAGGAGCAAACCGATGAAACCCTTCACACCGGCCTATCCCAAAAGCGACGCAATCAAAGGCCTCCGCTGGTTGAGCAAAGCAAAGAAGTATGACGCATGCAGGGGCGACACATTCTCCTGCACATGGGCGGACGACGATCAGTTGTACACCTGTGCGGATGACACTTACGGGGTGAACTGGGCCTACAAGAGCAACCTGGCCTGCCTCCGCGTGGAGGGAATGCCGCCCAATCACCAGATTTTCAACGTGAATCCGATGGAGGCCTATTTTCCGTTTGCCACCCGCGAAGGTCAGGATACGTGGAAGGCCTGCTCGACCCTGTTTGTTGATGGTGCTTTGTACATGTCGATGTCGCAGCATTCGTGGGCCGGTCAGTATCCGGACTGCATCCAACGCACCTATGACTCGCACATCATCAAGTCGACGGATTACGGCAAGACCTGGTCGCCCAAACGAGCCATCGGCAACGCCATGTGGCCCGGACCACGATTCGCTAACCCGTTCTTCGTGCAATTCGGCAAAGCGTATGCGGGAGCGATGGACGATTACATCTACGCCGTGAGCAACTCGGCAACATGGAACAATGGCAATTACATGATCTTGGGACGCGTGCTGCGAGAAAAGTTGGGACAACTCAACACCGCCGACTGGGAATACTTCGGCGGCACAGAAGCTGACAACGACGCCAAGTGGATCACGGACCTTGGCAAGGCCGTCGGCATTTTCAAGCACCGTGGCCGCGCCTCCATGATCGGCATGCAATGGGTACCGGCTCTGGAACGCTTCATCATGCCCCAATGGGCCTACATGGATCTGGACCGCGACGATCCCTGGCACGAAACGCTGCTGGCCATTTACGAAGCGCCCAAACCGTGGGGTCCCTGGCGTCATGTACACACCGAAATGAACTGGGGCCAAGCCGAATACGGCCCATGCCTCCCTGCAAAATGGTTCGAAGAAAACGGTAAACGCTGCTGGCTGGTAAGCTCCGGCGATTTCACCCGGCAAAAAGAAAATTCACCGTATTCGTTTACGGTGCAGCAACTCGAATGGCTGGTGTAAACGTTTGGTACCACGACCGTAAGAGAGCCAGAGGGCTACTCCTGTGGTGTTCGAACGAACATTCTTGCCACCAAAGCACAACCGTGATTCATATTCCCACAAATGCCTTCTGGCTTCTTCAGACGTTATTGCTGGAACATTCCCGGGGAATAACCGAAGCCGGTCTCCTCGATTCTACGCCGTGCTTCGCGTGTCTGCACGGCGGAATCGCCCTCATAGAAGCTATCAATACGGCGATTGCTCAAAGAGCTATTAGCATCCATAAAGAGCTCATGGTTGCCGCAAGCGGGGAAAAGACTCGAGGCGAACAGACAGATGAGCAAAACGGCTCGTTTCATGGGACCTTCCTTCATGGACACTCAAACGAATGAACGCATTGTAATGATCGGTTACTTGGTAAGCCAGACGCGAGCGAGTTTTCCCATGGGTTTCCAGCCGGCGTTTTCGTAGAGGCGGAGAGCCGGGCCGTTCTGTTCGTCGACCTGCAGCGTGGGAATTTTGCCGGTGCTGCGAATGCGGCAGGCGAGGTCGCTGACGATCTTGGCGCCGTAGCCGCGCTTGCGGAATTCGGGGAAAGTGTAAACGCCGCCGATCTCAATGAGACTCGGCAATTCCAGATCGAACTTGGCGACCGCAACGACCTGCCCCCCCCCTTCTTTGTCCTGTTCGTAAACGAAGATCCGCTGGGTATGAACCCATGCATCGAGGTCAGCATCAAACAGAATCCCGCGTTCTTCTTTGTAGAGCCGGCGCCAGCGGTTGAGCGTCGGAATATCCGCTTCCCTGGCGACGCGGACATTCGGATCCGGCTGACATTCGGCAGTCAATTGCATAACCACATTGACCAGTTGTCGAGCGGACGCCTTGCGATGCACGGCCGCCAGCAACAGTGGCGTCATCCACGCGATGCCCTCAGCCGTGCCGGTGAGAAAATCAATAGGCACTTTCATTTCCCCACCGTTTGTTCCCCCGTTGCTCCCTCCGTTCGCCGTCGCGTTCTGGAACTGCATCATCGGCACATCGCTGATCGTGGTCCGCCCCGATGAAAAATCGGTCAGCGTGAAAACGACCGGGGAAGAGGGAGAGGGGGAGAGGGGGAGAGAGGGAGGGATGTCTGGCTTGATCGCCTTGGGACCTTGGTGTGTTATATAAGAAGCGAAGGCCTGTGCCGTGGCTTCATCGAGCGCCAACACGTCAGCGCGATGGGCCTTGGGCACATAGAGCATGGCCCCGCAAAACCGCCCGCAGTCCGATGGAGGCGTGTGAATCGGTTCATTCATCACCCCCTCCCCCCGCATCGCGGCAACCAGATGAAGATCGCCCCGCTGCAACGGCGGCGTCTGGCTCAGACGCTCCCAAAAATGAGCAATCAAATCCATCACCCCGCGGGAACGAATGTGCAGAAATGCCACCGCAAGTTGCGGACGCTCCGCTGGCAGACGCACCAACTCCAGCCCGGATCGAACGGCCTCTGTACCTCCCTCCTCCTTTGTCTCGGCTGATTCCGGATCACTCACCTTGTTAACTTTCCTTTGCACCAGGCGTACTGGTTCACGCGGCAGTGATCGATCGACGGAAAAACGTTGGCGCAGAAGCCGCGCGTTGTGGGTCATATTGTAGCAATCGGCATTTTTCAGCCAAGGCTTTGCACTAGCTTTGCGAGGAAACGCAAGGCTTCACGCCTCCTGCGCGGCTCACTTACGCGTTCCATGAGAAGCTCTGGCGTTCGAAGCCTTGCGATTCCTCGTAAGGCTATTTCACGCATGGTCGCGTGAGGATGTACAGGTGCCCGTTTTGAACGCCGCCGGAGAAGCTGGGGGAAGGGGGGGGAGAGAGGTTTTCGGTTTGGACTTTAAAGCCGGCTTCAACCGCGGCGAGCGGGAAATCCTCGGCACTGGTCCGCTGAGGATCGGAAATCCAGGCGATACCGTCGGCGGCGAGAAGACAGGAAACGGCGTGCAGCAGCAGCGGATGAAGGCGGCGTTCGTAGAGCACATCGGAAGCGAGGACCCATGGGAACTTTTCCGACAGCGGATTTCGCCAGTCCATGAACTGCGGGCGAATGAGATGTTCGGGTACACCGTTACGAGCGGCGTTATGAGCGGCGAACTGGACGGCTTCGTGATCATAATCGGTGAAGGTAACATGCCAGCCGCGGAGGGCGGCGGCGATGCCGGTGATGCCAAGACCGCAGCCCAGATCAATGCATTTTCGATTTTCGGTTTTTGATTTTCGATTGAGGGAGCATTCCTTAGCCCCCGGCTCTGCCGGGGGTTTCGGGGGCAGGGCCGGTGGCGAAGTTTGGTCAGAAAGAACTTTCGCCGCGAGCATAAGCCCGCTGGGCCAGATAATGGGCCAGTAAGGCATGTAGTTATCAGCATGATAACGCTTGCGAACTTCGGGATCGTCGAGAAGAACGTCCGGATTGACGGGAGCGAGGAGGTCGATGCTTCGCGTGCCGAGCTCGAGGCGGTGAATGCGGGTGGGGAAGCGGGTGTTCATTCGATGATCTCAGCCAAGAGGACTGGGGGACGGAGAGAGGGGGAGAAAGGGAGAGGGGGAGAGGTCACTTCGTCTCCCCGTCTCCCTGTCTCCCAGTCCCCCTGTCAGGTACCGTGGCGGATTGCGTCTCCGGTGCATCGACATGAGTCGCCTTGGGCGCCGGCCGGGTAAGGAGGTAAATGGTGAAGATAATGGCAATGAGGATGGCGATGATGCCCACGAGGAAGAAACGGTATTCGGGGAGGAGGCCGAGGCCTTCAAAATCGTCGGGAGAAACAGTTTTTTTAGGGGCAAGGAGAGGATCGGGGTTAAGAAGGACGGCGTCAGGATTAACGGCCTTGGAATGGGCCAGGCGAGCCGCTTCGACCTGAATCGCGGCAACAAGACGCGCCCAGACGTCGGCCGGCATCACTTGATTTTCGATTTTTCCCCCCCCAGATTTTTGAGTTTCAATTTCGGGCAGGTGCTGTTGCACTTCCTGAAAAGGATTGAGATGAGAATCTTTTTCGCATTGGCCGAAGGTTTCGCGGACAGCGGAATGCAAAACAACTTCTGCGCGAATGTAACGTGCGGCGGGACTCAGACCGGCGGCATGCGGATCGGCTGAAACAATAGCCAGAGCACGGGCGTAGAGATCATCGCGATGAGCGGCAAGGTCGAAAATGAAATCGTTGGAAATGATCATGGTAAGTAATTTAGTTAATTCGTTAATTGCGTTAATTCACTTCATTAACCAATTCACTTCATTAACTCAACACGCTTACTTCAGCGGAGTTCCGATGACGCTGGAGATCGCGACGTTGTTGCGGGTCATGGCTTCGATGAGGCCGGGGGTAGCGGGGTCGGCGTTATAGGCGCGGATCAAACTTTCCCGGCACTCGGACTTGTTGCCGATCTTTTCATACATCGTGGCCCTGGCAAGAAGGATTCGAGCATTTCTGGGAGCGATTTGGAGGGCCTTGTCGTAATAAACTGCCGCGTTGTCGTAGTCGCCGAGCTTCTCGTAAGTACGAGCGATGCGGAGACGATCGCCGGCCTTGCCCACGTACAGCGCTTCCTCAATCTGATTCTGGTAAGGACGGTTGGTGTAGCTCTTTTTCCAGCGAGGATCGTCCACCTGTTCGGCAAGCTTGGCCGCACGTTCGAGATAATCAAGAGCGAGGTCAGGCTGACCGCGCTGGATGAGGGTGGCGGTCAGCCCGTCCTTGGCTTCCTCAGAAGAAGGATCGGATTGAAGTGCAACTTTGAAGTGGTAGGTAGCCTGGACGTAATGCCCGGCACGGTAGTGGATGAGCCCGGCGTAGGTGTTGGATTGGGCGTCGAACTGATCGTAAGAAAGAGCCTTGTTGAGGGTTTCAAGCGATTGGTCGTACTGATCTTGCTGGTAGAGCGCGATGCCTTGCTTGCGGTAGCGTTCGACGTTGCTGGTGCAGCCTGCGAACGAGCTGGCGGTAAGAATGGCGATGAGAGACAAAACGATTTTACTGGACATGGAAGTCTCCGAGTGATGGCCGATCGGTATGATGGTATCATCGGGCGGAGGATTGGCAAAGCATGAGGAGGGGACTATCGTCAGCCCCCAGCTCTGCCGGAGGTTTATCCGGTGAAGCCGGTGTCGATTGTCGCCGGGCAACCCCCCGGCAGAGCCGGGGGCTGACGGATGTTGAGGGGAGTGGTGTTCAATAGGAAATGGAGAAGTCCGTGGAGATGCGATTTGTGGTGCTTTTACATGAAAGGCACGGTGAGGGAGGGGGGGCGCATTACGATTTTTTTTTGGAGGTGCCGGGGCGGGAGAAGTTGATGGCGTGGCGTGTTTCGCGCGGGCCGGAGGAGTGGGGGAAGGTTGACGACAAGGAATTGGGGGTGGAGCGGATTGCAGATCATCGGAAGGTGTATCTGGAGTACGAAGGCGAGATTTCAGGCGGAAGAGGAACGGTGAAGCGAGTGGCGGAAGGGGTGGCAAGGGTGGTGAAGATGACCGAAAAAGAGATAAGGGTAAGGGTGGAAGGCAAAGGGGTGGGGATGGGGAGGGTGGGGTGTGAGATGGTATTGCCGATGGATGCATGAAATACAAACCATGATTCGCCCCCCCGAAATTTTTGGTTCTTCTGCGAATTTAGGGAATTAGATATAGTCGTTATGAGTAGAGGAGTGGTGTGGATGATGTGGATGAGATAGTAGAGTAGCCACCGGCAGCACTGTAGCTTTGTGTTTGTGAAAGACAACGAAGCACAGGAGGCTGCCGATGGGCTGGAAGACCGTCAAGGCGATCGACAAGGCTTATCTCACACTTTTACCTTTTACCTTTTAACTTCCTTTAATTCCTTTACTCCTCGTAACTTTTACTCTTCTCCATAGTGAATATAGCGACAGCGTGGGCGGGCCGGTCTATAATTTTCATTCATGGCACATGCGCTTTATATCATTGATGGACATGCTCAGATTTATCGTTCGTATTACGCGGTGATGGGGCTGCGTTCGCCGTCGGGGGAGCCGACGAATGCGACGTTTGGGTTTGTGGGGATGCTGTTGAAGTTGTATCAGACGCGTAAGCCGACGCATGTGGTGCTGGCGATGGATGCGGGGACTTCGGGTCGTGAGGCGGTGTCGGCGACGTACAAGGCGCAGCGGAAGCCGATGCCGGAGGATATGCCGCCGCAGATCGATCGGATTCTGCAGATTGTGGATACGATCGGGATGCCGGTGCACAAGGCGGAAGGGTACGAGGCGGATGATGCGATGGCGACACTGGTCCGGCAGGTGGCTGCGGACGGGTCGATTAAAACGGACGGTGGATGTCGCGTTTACATGTGCACCAAAGACAAAGACCTCGATCAGTTGATCAATGATAAGGCGAATCACGGGGCAGATGGGGGGGGGGGGACGGTAATGATTGCCATTCAGACGAACGAAGAAATTCACGGGGCGGGCCTTTTGGCGAAAAAGGGATCCCCGC
>WQYP01000020.1 GCA_009781185.1 Phycisphaerales bacterium
GGGTAACAATCATCCCTGATCCTCGGATCAGGTTTTGCTGGGAGCCGCCGGTGACGGGCGTCGCGATTACGATCCGACCAACCTTGAACCAGCCGCCTCGGCAGACAAGCTGGCCAGACGCCGGGCCAAATTCTTGCGAGTGTGACAAGTCGCATTCGCAATGCCGATTGAAAAAGCAGTTAAGTTCTGCTCGGTTTTGTTTTTGCCCAGTGTTTTTGCAGCCTCTTTTCGTTCACGATTCCGTATGTTACGTCCGAAATCCGCGCGCGATAGGCTCGCGATGCACGCGATTCGAACGGACTTCGAAAACCGCTCGAAACCTCTTGTTTTATAGCGTTTGGCCTATGTTCCAAGGAATCGTGCGCATTGTGATGTAGCTGGCCGTTTCGGGCCTTTTTGGCGGGTTTGTGCGATGTAGACGCGCTTCGATATGTTGGCCCGTTTTTGCTCGTAAGTCTCGCTGCCCGCCGCCGCCTATGAATACCGCCCTATACCGTCCGCTTCCGTGTGATGTAGACCGTCAATCTACAACGAGGGAAAACGAGGGGTGACGATCCCTTACGAGACTCGATTGGGCGCGGTAGGCCCAGAACAGCCCGCAAATTTACCCGAAAATACGCCACTTTCAACCCAAAGCGACGCAAAATCCGACGCACAGGGTGCAAACGATACAAAAACGCCATCTTTGCATCCTGATTTTGCCGACGCTCTCAGGCTGATTGCCTCGCTGCCGTTGTCGGATATCGAGAAAGCCGAAGCGGTACGGCGACTGCTGACAGGCGGAAAAGGGGACAAGGTCTGAATGCGAAATTGCGTAGGCCATCCCGCCGCACGGTTCCTCCCGGCGCGATCATCGTCTTGACGCCAGGGGGAATGGTTAGGCTCTACCTGTTTGTTTGTTGCGCGTAGCGAACATGAAACAAACTGCTGAAATTCCCCATTTGTCCGGCCCACGGGCGGCGATTATGGGCGTGGTGGCAGTCGGGCCAACTTCGCCACCACGAATGTGATGTGGGCCAACTGTGGGGGGGTAGCAACGTCGCGATAGACCGGTGGCCGGGGGTCGCGGTTCCTCCCTGGCGATCTCTTTTATAGATGGCCGGGGGAACGCAAACGAAATAGGACAGACTTTCTTTCGTGTAAAAAAACTGCTGACGGGTCAGCCCGGATATTTTTCGCTCTGTGGTCAATTCTCCCTACCTCATGTTATCATCCAGACTTATCGTTTAAACGCTTTGAAGGCGGACTTTGTGCTTGCCAAGGCGATCCGGGTGAACCTGAAGGGGATCGGCTATGAAATCTAAAAAAACCAAACAGAACAAAGCCATCACCATCCGCAGCAGCGCAGCGGAATATCTGACCTTTATCACCGCACAAGGCGAAGGTGGCGTCGAAGCAATATACGCGGACGAAAATGTCTGGCTGTCACAAAAAATGATGGCAACACTTTACAATGTCGCAATTCCAACCATCAACGAGCATCTAAAAAAAATATTCGCAGACAACGAACTTTCGGAAAACTCAGTTATTCGGAATTTCCGAATAACTGCCGTCGATGGGAAAGGCTACGAAACGAAGCATTATAACCTCCGAGCGATCATAGCGGTGGGTTACAAAGTCAACTCCGAGCGGGCGGTGCAGTTCCGCAAATGGGTGACGAATATCATCGAAGAATTTACAATCAAAGCCTACGTCATGGACGACCAACGCCTGAAGTCCGGCAGCCTGTTAACAGACAAATACTTCGAAGAACAACTGCAACGTGTCCGTGAGATCAGAATCAGCGAACGCAAATTCTATCAAAAAATCACCGACATTTACGCAACATCCGTTGATTATGACGTAACAGCTACCGCGACCAAACGCTTCTTCTCGACCGTCCAGAATAAATTACACTGGGCGATCCACGGTCACACGGCTGCGGAACTGATCGTTGAACGCGCCAACGCCGAAAAACAAAACATGGGACTGACGACCTGGACGGACGCTCCGCAAGGCAAGGTCCAGAAGTTTGATGTGGTGGTCGCCAAGAATTACTTGACTGAGTTTGAGATGAGCCAGCTTGAGCGGCTGGTGAACGCCTATCTTGACATTGCGGAGCTGCAAGCGGAGCGTAAGATTCCCATGACGATGGAAGATTGGGAGACGCGGTTAAACAGTTTTATTCAGGCCACCGACCGCGACATTTTACGTGACGCGGGCAAAGTCAGCGCCGAGATCGCCCGCCAACACGCTGAAACAGAATTCGAAAAATACAGGATCGCACAGGACAGATTGTTCACAAGCGATTTCGACAGATTTTTAGCGGACAACAGCGAAAGGGGAGGGAGCAACTGATGGCGAGACAGATGGCTGGAAAGGGGGAGGAAGGTGGGGGGGGAGAGCGTGGTTCCCCCGTGGTGATCGCGGTTGGAGAGGCCGGGGGGAACAATCGCGAGAGATGGTTGACTTTGTTTCCTGTACGAAAGCGAAGGCGGTGGATGCGTGAGCTTTTATCATTTGCCGCAGGACTTGCATTTCTTGAAGATAAGCCCCTCCATTTTTCCACCACAATGGCGGCACAATCCCGCTGCTGCCCAATTCCTTTGTTGCATGATTTCTTTATCACGTTGTTCTTGTTGTGCTAAATTTGAGCGATGTTCTTTGGAAACAGGACCAATATTGCACCAATCATGAGTGTTGCACTGACCATAACCAATACGGTGAACATCATCATTCGGCCCAACTGCGACAACAGTGCCGTCACTCTTTAAGCCGATTGTATTACAGGAACAAACGTCAATTGCTACAATGCTACGCCATTCACTAGTATTGCATTGTCCATATTCATTCCATCCAACGGCGACAACCGTGCCGTCTGATTTTAAACCAACTGTATGTCGCGTACCGGCGGCAATTGCAACAATATCTCGCCAATCGCCAGTGTTGCACTGGCCATGCTCATTCTCGCCAGCAACAACAACGGTGCCATCTGCTTTCAAGGCAACTACATGTTGGGAAACGAAAATAGCGATAACGTCACGCCATGCGCTGGTGTCGATGTCACGATCATCCATTTTTCCAACCGCCACAACAGTACCGTCTTTTTTCAAACCGACTGTGCAACAGGTACCTGCAAAAACCGTGACGATATCTCGCCATTCTGTAACATTACACTGCCCATATTCATTGCTATATTTGTTACCATTTTTCTCCTTATTTTCATTATCGCCAATTGCAACAACTGTACCGTCTGCTTTCAATCCAACAATATGCCAGCCGCCGGCGGAAACCGAGATAATGTTGCGCAAGGCATTAGTATAGAACACTAGGTCCGTCGAAGCAATAATAATTGTGCCGTTGGATTTTAAACCGACTGTATAGCGATCCTCTGCAGCAATTGCAACAATATCTCGCCATTCGACGGTGTTGCATGAACCCCCTTCATTCTCACCAATCGCAATAACAGTTCCGTTCGCTTTCAGACCGATTGTATGGTTTCCTTGAGCATGAACCGCGACAATATTTCTCCAATCTTTGGTATTGCATTGGCCAGAATCTTTATTAGGGCCATAACATTCATTCCATCCCACCGCAGCAACTGTACCATCTGTTTTCAGACCAACTGTATGTGCCCCGCTAGTCGAAATACAACCGCGATATTTGGAAAATCTTTCAAATAAGCGTTTACGTATGGTCTCCAATTCCGAAATTCGCTGTCGCTCCCGTTCCTCATGAAAGGCCTTGATGTCTTGGTAAGTTTGCTTACACTCTTGCGCATGCGATTCGGAATCGTCATAACCGTGCATATCTTTGAATTCACGAGCAAGTATCTCAAACTCGCTTTCGGTTGCCGCTTGGTTTTTCCGATCTACCAGTTGATCGTACCGTTCCTTCCGCTGTCGCTCCTGTTCCTGCTTGATACATTCATTGATAGTTTCGTTATACTTCTCTAATTTCGTTTTCAATCCTGTATCCGCGAAACGAATAGCTTTTTGATAGAGCTTGTTGGTGTTGAGAATCGTGTTGTTATTTATTAACTCCTCCTCTCGTTGAACCTTCAATTCCGTGCACAATTTGCCCACATACGCCAACGCATATTCCGGAGCGATGTCCAGCACTTTGTCAAAATACTCATCCGCTTGTTTCCAATCCTGGTCTTCCAGAAACAGCCATCCGCGTTTCATCAGAGATTCTACACCGGGTGCAGCCGGCGCAACTCCCGTGACACCAGCGACCTTGCCGACGGCTTGACTCCCTTCCAACACCTTCTGCACCCCTCGCAGAATGTCCTGCAGGAAGCCGACATTGCCCATATCCTGGCTCTGCAAACCCGAAAGCTCGTCCGGGAGGTCGTAGGGGTCCATATCGCGATAGCACGGAATAAGCTGCTTCGAATGGTCCTTTTTCATCAAAGCCAGGTAGCGGCTCCATTCGTTCTTGACCCACACCGCTTCCAAATGTTCCTTGCGGGTGCCGACGACCAGCATCACCTTCGCACTGTTGAGTGCGCTGAAGATGATCGGTTCGTATTGCTGGCCGAGCTTGCCTTCCAGGGTGATGCGGGAGAAAAAGACGCGGTAGCCGTCGTCGGTCAGATGGTGATAGATGTCCTGGGCGATCACGCTTTCCTTGGTACGGCTGCCGCCGTCGGTGGTTTCTTTATAGCAGATGAACACGTCGTAGGGTTCTTCCCGGCTCGAAACGGCCAGGATGCCCTTCTGGATTTCGGCGATCTTCCTGGCTTCGCCCTCGTACAGCGACCGCGTGTACTCGTCCGGAGCGTATTCCATCGCAGCCTTGTAGTCCGGATCAACCAGAATACTGTCGTACTGCGTCCGATGGCAGGTCGGAACGCGTTCCTGCGTCTGCGGGTCTTCGACATACTCAATCCCATACCGGCACAGCACCACGCACCAATGCGCCTCGGCACAGGTGTTATCTTCATTCAGAATGTTCTCGTAGGCCGTCAGCGCTCTGTCGAAATCGTTTGAACGCCGGAAGTGGTTGGCGCGGTTGAAGAGGTTGGCGGTTTTGTCGTCGCTTGCCTTGGGCAGCGTAGAGGTATTTCCGCAAGAATCGCAGATTCCATGCGTCGCTCCATCCGAAGTCTGAATCTTCCCGCCACACATTTTACAATTCAGAATAGCCATCGGTTGTCTCTCGTTTTAGCATTTCGCGCAGCGACCACAGTGGCCGTAGCGACGGTCTTGCCTATCATCATGAAAAGGCTAATCCTATCGGCATCCTCAAAAAAATGGAATCGCTGAAAATCTCCGATGGTTTCCCGTACAATCGACGTTTATGGTTCATCATCGTTCATCACCGGCAGAAAAGATCGCTTTGTTCCGCGACTTGTTTCGTGGGCGGGACGATGTTTTTCCGCGACGCTTCGAGAGCAAGAAAACCGGCAAGGCGGGGTATGCGCCGGTTTGTGCGAATGAATGGGTGCCGGGAATGTGTCAGAAGCCAAAAGTTAAATGTTCGAATTGTCCCGCACGGAATTTTGTGCCGGTGAGTGATGTGGTTATTCACGATCATTTGGTTGGTACAGACGGGCGTGGGCGGGCGTTCGTTGCGGGTGTTTATCCGATGATGTTGGATGAGACGTGCTTCTTTCTCGCAGCTGACTTCGATGGTGATGCGTGGCGGGAGGATAGTGCGGCGTTCATGGATGTCTGCCGTCGTCACGACGTGTCGGCAGCATTGGAGCGATCACGCTCCGGTAATGGTGGTCATGTCTGGATGTTTTTTGTACATGCTATTCAGTCATCGCTGGCTCGAAGATTGGGAACGTTTCTGCTCACGGAGGCGATGGAAACGCGGCCCAAGATCGGCCTTGCGTCTTACGACCGACTCTTCCCCAATCAGGACACACTCCCCAAAGGCAGCTTCGGTAATCTCATCGCGCTGCCGTTGCAGGGGCAGGTACGTGAAGCAGGGAACAGCGTTTTTCTGGATGATGTGGGGGGGACGTTTCGTCCCTTTGAGGATCAATGGGCGTTCCTTTCATCGATTCGAAAGATGGAACGTGCAGAGGTAGAGAGCAAAGTTAAAGAAGCCGAGCGACGCGGATCGTTGCTCGGCGTTCGCATGGCCTTTGCGGACGATGATGCGCGTGATCCGTGGACGTTGCTGCCATCACGCCGCCCACGAGAAACACCACTCACCGGAGCGTTACCGGAAACACTTCATGCCGTGCTCTGTGACGGCCTTTATTTCCGCAAGGATGAGTTGACGCCGTCGCTCACCAATCGCCTGACGCGACTGGCGGCATTCCAGAATCCCGCGTTCTACCGTGCTCAGGCCATGCGGCTCTCCACACACGCCACACCGCGCGTGATCGCTTGTGCGGAAGATTACATCGACCACATCGCTCTGCCGCGCGGATGCATGGATGACGTGCAAGCCCTCCTCGCCGACGCAAATATCAAACTCGAACTCTCCGACGACCGCTACACCGGCACACCGCAATCATGGTCATTCCAAGGCAAGCTTCGTCCCGACCAGCAAACCGCCATCGAAACGCTCGCCCAACACGACACCGGCGTACTTTCCGCCACCACCGCGTTCGGCAAAACCGTCATCGGCGCATGGCTCGTCGCACAACGAAACGTCAACACGCTCATCGTCGTGCATACCAAACCGCTGCTCGAACAATGGATCGAACGCCTCTCCACATTCCTTGGCATCCCCGCAAAATCCATCGGTCGCTTCGGCGGCGGAAAGAAAAAACCGACCGGCCATCTCGACGTCGCCTTGATGCAAAGCCTCGTCCGAAACGGCATCGTCAACGACCACGTCGCCAACTACGGCCACGTCATCTTCGACGAATGCCACCACCTCTCCGCCCCGTCTTTCGAAGCCATCGCCAGACGCGTGAAAGCCAAATATGTCCTCGGCCTCTCCGCCACCGTCGCCCGCAAAGACGGCCATCATCCCATCATCTTCATGCAGTGCGGCCCATTGCGTTACCGCGTCGACGCTAAACAACAAGCCGCCACGCGAACCTTCTCGCACCACGTTCATGTTCATCCCACCTCGTTCCACGCACCGGACGATGCAACGGTAGAGGCCGATGTACGCAAACAATTTCAGATTCTGTATGCTTCGCTGATTCAGAATTCCGCCCGCAACACGCAAATTATCAATGACGTGCTCGCAGCTTTGGCGAATGGCCGTTCACCGGTCGTCCTGACAGAACGTACCGAACATCTCGACGTGCTGACCGCTCTGCTCGAACCGCACGTTGAAAATTTGATTGTTCTCCGTGGTGGCATGGGTCAAAAGGCGCTGATGGCGGCGCGTCAGAAAATAGCAGATATTCCGCCCGGTACGTCGCGTCTGCTTTTGGCGACGGGGCGTTTCATCGGCGAAGGCTTCGATGACGCCCGATTGGACACGCTGTTCCTGACGCTGCCAGTGTCGTGGAAGGGCATCATCGCCCAGTACGCCGGTCGCCTGCATCGTAATTTTGAGGGGAAGCGTGAAGTCGTCATCCACGATTACGCCGACCTGAATGTACCGATGTTTGCCAAGATGTTCGACCGTCGTTGCCGGGGTTACGTTGATATTGGTTACGAGATTCAGATGCCTGCGAGTGCTGTTCCGGGCTGGCCGCCGGAGGTGCCGTTGCCGGTGGATCCGGCGTGGAAGCGGGATTACGCCGCCGCTGTTCGCCGTTTGATCCGCGACGGTGTCGACGCCCATCTCGGCAACCTGTTCGTCAACGCCGCAAGAAACTGGCCACCCGACGGCGACTCCGATGATGTGATGCGGGCTCGTAGCAACAGCGAAGCGTTTCTCTACCGACGCCTGCAAACCCTGCCCGAAACCCAAGGCCGCTTCCGTCTGAATCGAACCCTCCCCATCCCTTTCGACGGCCTGGGCGAAATGGAAGTCGACTTCCTCTGCGAACCCGCCCGCATCGCCATCGAACTCGACGGCGACCAACACCTCGGCGACGCTGCCACCTACCGCCGCGACCGCCGCAAGGACCGCCTGCTCCAAGAAAACGGCTGGCTGGTTTTGCGCTTCCTCGCAACCGATCTGGCCCAACGCCTGGACGAAACCCTCGACGCCATTTTGCGTGCTGTAACCCACCGGCTTCGATCATAAAATAATTAGCGATTGCGAGAGAGCATCGCTTCCAGAGCGGAGGTAAATTTGTCCAGAACTGCTTCTGAGAGCGGGATACGCAGTTGTGCGTTTCCGGTTTCGTCGCGAGTGATGCAGTGGGATAAGGCGGAGCGTAATTGTTCGCCGAGGTTGGCGGCGACAGGTTTGGTAGCGTCATCCGTTGGCTTGGCGGTGCTGTTGGAGGTGGGTGCTTGAGATAACAGTTCTCCGAGGAAATCCAACGCGGCGGAGAGGAGTTTGCCGCCGGAATCGCGGACACGTTCGCGGCGGGCTTGATCTTCTGCTTCTTTTTGTTTTCGGGTTGCCATCGACATATCGAGCGGTCTGGTGGGTGGTGGCCCCAGGAGGACTTCCATGCGGGACTTGAGTTCGTCCATGCCGGTTCGCATGTTGACCATGTCCACGTCGCTTTCCGGATCGAGAGCGGCCAAGGCGAGGTCGCGTTTGGTGCCGAGCAGTGACAGGAGCTTTTCTTCTAGCGTGTCTGCTGTCACCAGCAGATACACCTGCACCGGCCGCTTCTGGCCCATGCGGTGAGCGCGGCCAATGCGTTGTTCGAGGACAGCGGGGTTCCACGGGAGGTCGACGTTGATTATGGTGTTGGCGGCTTGGAGGTTCAGGCCGGTGGAGCCGGCGTTGGTGCTGAGGAACGCCACGCATTCCGGATGTTTTTGGAAACGATTCACTAACGCCTGACGCTTCGTCTGCGGAATTGAACCGTCAAGCCGAACAAAATCTCGCTTCCCCTTAAGCAACTTCTCCAACACCGGCTTGATCAAATCGAGCATCGTCGTCCATTCCGAAAACAAAATAATCTTCCGCCCATCCTCCGCGAGCAGCCGCTCCAGCAACTCCTCCAACGCCTGCATCTTCGTCGAATAATTCGGCTCCTGCTTATCAACAAGGTAAGTACCATTCGCCGAAAGGCGGCACATCAACAGCGCCCGCCGCAGCCGCAGCATGTCCATCTCACTGATGAAGGCTTTGTTCGTCACCTGCCTGACGATCTGCATGTTGGCATAATGCAGGGCCGCCTGTTCTTCGGAGGGTTCGACGCGGATGACTTCGGTATGTCGCGGTGGCAGTTCGCTCATCACCATGTTTCGTGTACGGCGTAGCAGGATCGGCTTGAGACGTTCACGCAGATCACCGATGTTCTTATACCCCAGCACATGGCCTTTATCGTCAACGGTCAGATGCGTATTGAGAAACCGAAACGCCGGACCAAGACGATGCTCATCCACAAACGTCGCAACGGTATAAAGCTCCTCAAGCCGATTCTCCATCGGCGTACCGGTAAGAGCGAGCGCATACGTGCTCTTCAAACTCTTCACGATTCGCGTTGTGGCCGCCTCCCAATTTTTGATCCGCTGCGCTTCGTCGAGAATAATCAGATCCCACTTGGCTTTCTCGATGTAATCAAGATCACGCAGCGTCTGCTCGTAATTGCAGATCGTAAAGAACGGCATCCCCGCATACAACGCCGCACGCTCTTTCGCCGCCCCCTGCACAAGCTGCACATCACGATCAGAAAACCGCTCGATTTCCAGCTTCCACTGCGCCTTGAGACTCGCCGGGCAGACGATGAGTACCTTGCGGATGTTGGCCTCTCTTGCGAGCAGTTCCGCCACGCCGACGCCCTGAATCGTTTTTCCAAGCCCCATGTCATCCGCCAGAATCGCCCGTCCCGCACCCGCTGCAAACGCAATCCCATCCATCTGATACGGCAACAACTCCGTCTTCAAAAGCGTCTTGCGCAACGGATGGTTCTTCGGATCTTTCCTAACCGCCGCCGTCAGCTCCGCCATGTGAATACGGAACAACCGTCGCTGGATATGCTCCATCGCATCCGGAAACACCGTCACATCAATCCCCGCCGCAGCCAGACGCCGAAGCACTTTCACAAACCCCGCCACATCCTCCACCACCTTCCCTCTGAACACCGCCACAATCTTCGACGCATCCCCATCCAACTTCTCCGGCAAATTCAACCGCAACTCCGGCACCGCCGCCGCGTAATGTAGATAAACCTCAATCCCCGTCGGCCTCCACGGCTTGGCATTACTCAACCCCTTCCGCTTCACACCCGACAACACCCGCATGATGTGTTTGCATGTGCCGAGGGTGTTCTTGCGGAAGTCCGGACAATCACAATATGATTCGCCACGCTCTCGCCCACGCAACGCCACCCGATAAGTCTTACCACTTGCCGGATTCGTCACCGCATAATCACCCCAAATTTTCTCGGAACCGTCTGGCCGAGTGACTCGCATCCGCTCCGTCTTCGCCCGCTCCTCACGCTCCGCCAACGCCCGCTTCACCAACTCCTCATCCGAAAGATTCTCCACCGCCACCCGCTCCTTCGGCGGTTTGGCAAGCCCCAACAACAACTTCTCCTCCAAAATAATCGACAACACCGCCGCGATATGCTCACACGCTTCTTCCCCGTCATGATCCCCACACATCGAACAACAAAACGCCAACCGCTGCGTATGTGCATTCGACAGCGACACTGTCACCGTCGCACCATCCAGATCAATACTCAACTGCTCATCGCCATCCCACCTCGCCGCTTCCTCCAGGTCGACACCAATCTGATAACGCGCACTGCCCGCCGAGAGCCTGTACTTCCCATCCGCCCCAAGCAACTTCGCCGCCTGAGCATAACTCAACCGCGACAGACGATGACGAAGCGTCGTTGTATCCATCACTTTTCCTGACGATTATCAAATACACAAACACACGTTTTGACCACGAACATTTACCGCGACACATTGAATCAATAACAGCGGCCCGAGTATAGGTTTGGACTTTGCAATGTCAATGACTACCACTTTTACCTTTCATTATTTTTCTTCATCAATGCCCTCTCTTCGCCGGGCATAGCGAGATTGAGTGGGGCGAGATTGGGCAACCAATCACGAGGCGGTATAGTTGTCTTAACAACGATAGCAAAAACATCAAGACTTGAGGTACGCGATAGAAGTAAGGCAGGAACAATGACGGAAGCGGAACTTTTGAAACTATGTGAATTGCCGGAGAGTACGCCGGAGGAGTCGCGGGAATTCCTGCGGTTGGCGGCGTTACTGTTGGAAAAATCGACGGCGGGTCAGCATCCGGAGGCGGCGGTTACGTTGGTGGCGGCGGCGATGGGACGAACCGGAAAATGGTGCGTGGAAAGTTTACCGTTTGGATATGACGGGCCGCGTGTCGAGCAGCAGGGGTGGATCAAACGCGAGGATTTAGCGACGAAGGCCGCGCAATTGTGGGGACTCATTGCGGGAACCAAATTTTATGCGGAGTTGGTTCCCTATACGATAGACCGTGCGACGCAAGCGTACTGGTTGAGTGAAAAAAATTACGACACTTGGCGACCGGGGATGCAGAGTGGAGCGGGATGGACGAAAGTGATACAGGCTCAACCCGTAGGTATTACCCGCGCCCGGGAACTGGCAATGGCATCATCATCGGTAACAGCACCTGTACCCAACGTTCAGCCTCCGTGGAAGATAGCAGCATCGCAATCAACAACGACCGCTTCGGCGGTAGCGTCCACCCCCAATGTTCCGGCTCCGTGGAAAATTGCCTCGCCACCTTCAGCGCCATCGCAGCCTCCAACATCTGCGCCCTCCCCAGCACCTGCACTGACCTCCGCCGCAGCGTCGGCGTCAACGAAACCGCCGACGGACAGCAAGTCGGAGCTTCAATCTTGGACGCAGACTGATTTGGATAACGCGATCCGCCAGTACAAAGCTGATCGCTCCGCAGCCTACGCGGACCTTTGTGAAGCGGTTAGAAAGGGAAGTGCTGCCGCGAAGAAAAAGGCGAAGGAAGTCTACGGACGTAACGCCATCGCTCGTGCCTTGGGTGTCAAGTCGAAAGCGATGGTGAGCAAATCGTAGGCATGGATTGCTATTGCAGGCGAGCTGAATTTTCCTTTGAACCGGACCCGCCGTACTCAAGGGACACGTCACACCCAACGGCCCGGCAAAATTGGTCACGACATTGCAGTTGAAGAAAAGTCGGCGACGCCGGAGGCGGGGGCGGACAACGCACCTGCTGAGCAAAAGTTGGAAACAGCCGAACGGCAGGAAACGATCCGCCAAATAAACAAGATGGCCCGCGTTGGTAAGACTGCCAAGGAACGGGCAGAGCATGAGAAGGCGGCGGATGCCCTCATTCAGAAATTGCAACGCGGTGAATGTACCGACGATCAGGCTCGCCAAGTTGCCGAAATGTCCATAAATGCCGACGCCGATTTCGGCCCCGACGACTCCGATGATTGAGCGTGTCCACCTCGTGTCCACCATGTCCACTTCATGACCACCGTGACCACTTTATGACCACCCAAAAGTGGGCATGACCACTTCTACCTCCATTTTTCCCTTGTTTTTTCAGCAAAATCAACTGGACACATGCCCAGCCAACTTCCTCCATGAGACCGCTATGGTGGCGGTCTGCCTTTGTTGGAGGAATCCCATGAGGAATTCCACAAAAAGTAATTTCCCCGTATCTGAGGTCGCCGGTGGATTGAATCCGCTGGCCAAACCCGAACCGCAGACGCCCTGCCTGGCAATGCGACCGCGTGAAGCGGCGGCAGCGCTGGGCGTCTCCGAACGGACGCTGTGGACTTGGACCAACGAGGGAACCGTCCCACACGTCCGGCGTGGCAAAACCATCATGTATCCGGTGAGTGTCCTGACCCGCTGGCTGGATGAGCAAGCCACGGAGAAGGTGGCGGTAGAAGGAGGTGTCGAATGAGACCAGTTGAATTGCTGTTATCAAAACTTCCCGATGCAAAACGCCACGGCAAAGCATGGTCGGCACGATGCCCGGCCCATGAGGACAAGAAACCCAGCTTGAGCATCAGCGAAGGCGAGGACGGTCGCGCGTTGATCTGCTGCCATGCCGGATGTACGCCGGATGAAATCGTGGCGGCATTGGGGTTGAAGCTGGCGGACCTGATGCCCGAAAAGTCCCACCCCACCACGGCCAAGATAACGCGGAAGACGAAGGCTCCGACTTCCCGACCACCGGCGACGTTCGCCACGAATGTCGATGCGTTAGCCGAGCTGGAACGCCAGTATGGTCCCTTCTCGGCAATATGGACCTACGAAAACGTCGACGGCGACCCGGTGGGGTTGGTGATTCGGTGGAACACGCCCACGGGTAAAACCATCCGTCCGGCGAGTAAAACGTCAGTAGGCTGGATCATCGGCGGAATGCCCGAACCACGCCCGCTGTATCGGCTGCCGAACCTGTTGCGGCGAAAGACCGAACCGGTCTTCGTTGTCGAAGGTGAGAAATGCGTCGACGCCGTGGCGGAGTTGGGACTGTTGACCACTACCTCATCCCACGGCAGCCAAAGCGCCAGCAAAACAGACTGGACACCGCTTGCTGACCGCGAGGTTGTCATTCTTCCAGACAATGACGAAGCTGGTACAAAATACGCGGGCGATGTAGCGGGTATCTTGTCGAAGCTGACGCCCCCAGCGACGGTGCGTGTGGTGCGTCTGTCCGATGCTTGGCCCGACCTCGCCATCGGTGGAGACATCGCTGACTTGATCGCCAGCGAAGGTGCGGATGTCGTCAAGGCGAAACTGGCACAACTGCTGGAAAAGGTAACGCCCAAGGTCTCCGGGCCGGTGCTGACCTGTATGGCCGACGTGGAGCCGCGAGAAATCAAGTGGCTTTGGCCGGGGCGAGTACCACTGGGTCGGATCACATTGCTGGTAGGTCGTCCGGGCGAAGGGAAATCTTTTCTCACGACCGACATGGCTGCACGTATCACCACGGGAACGCCTTGGCCGGATGGTAGCGATTGCCCCGCCGGTTCGGTCATTTTGGTGTCCGCCGAAGATGATCCCGGTGACACGATCCGTCCACGATTGGATGCTCACAATGCCGACGTGCGGAAGGTACATTTGCTGTCGGCAGTGCGGCGCGTAGGCGAAGACGGGCAACTCTACGAAATACTGTTCACTCTGGAAGACGTGGCGTCGCTGGAGGCTGCTTTGAAGGCAACGCCCGATTGCAGACTGATCGTGGTTGATCCCATCGGCAGTTTTCTGGGTGGCGATACTGACTCGCATCGTGACAACGAAGTACGCGCTGTGTTGGCACCTGTGGCGAAGCTGGCGGAAAAGTATGGCCCGGCGGTGCTGGCGGTCGCACATCGACGGAAAGGCACCGGCAGCGTCGCTGATGATCTGGCGTTGGGTAGTCGAGCATTCACTGGTATTGCGCGGGCGGTCTGGCACCTGACTCGTGATAAAGAAAACAAATCGAGACGATTATTGTTGCCCGGCAAAAACAATCTGGCCCCCGAAGGCAACGGTCTGGCGTTTCATATCGTCGGTGATCCGGCAGCGGTCGCGTGGGAACATGACCCCGTAGACATGAGCGCCGATGATGCCTTGGCTCAGGAAAACGGTTTCGGTGAAGACGCCAAGCCTGGTCCGGAACCGGACGCACAAAACCAAGCTACCGATTGGCTGGCCGACGAACTGGCGGACATGCAGGAGCATCCGACCAAGGATATTCAGGACGCGGCCAAAGAGGCAGGTCTGGCATGGCGGACGGTGCAGAAAGCATCGAAACGGTTGAATGTGAAGGTGCATCGGACGGGGTTCGGCGGCGGCTATGTCTGGCAACTGACCAAGCCAACACCATCCGCGTCTACCATGTGCGCCGCCCTTGTAGAAAATGACGAACCCGGCGCACAAGGCGCACATGGTGATTTCTCGGAGAAAAGCGATGATTCAACTCGGCGCACATGCCATCCGCGCCGAGTTAATTCTCTTGGCGCGGATGGGGCAGATGATATCGCGTGACGCTTGCTTTGTGGTTACGCATCGGGTAACTGTCTGTGCATGAGTAAAGTTTTTAACGAGATTCGGAACGCCATCGAGGTCAGTAGCAAAACGAGATATCGGCTGTGGAAAGAGACCGGCATCAAACAGAGCCAGCTTTCCCGATTGATGAGTGGCCAAACTGGTGTGAGTGTAGAGAACTTAGAAAAACTGGCTGACGCCCTCGGGTTGGAAATTATCATTCGACCAGCGAAGGCGAAGGCCAACAAGATAAAAGGACGGTGAAATATGGCAAGTGTGATCTGCGATCCCAACGGGCTTAAACGTATTCAGTTTATTGCAAGTGATGGTAGTAAAAAGACAATCCGGTTGGGGAAGGCGACGACCAAGCAGGCCGACGCTTTCAAGGTGCGGGTGGAGCAACTGGTGCTGATTGCGACTGGGGCGACGCCGGTGATGGATGATGAGGTCGCTCGGTGGGTGGTCGGACTGGGTGACAAGATTCATGGGCGATTGGCCAAGGTGGGGTTGGTACAGCCGCGAGAGCGGACCAGTGCGACGCTTGGGAAATTTCTGGATGACTACTTCGCCAGCCTGAGCGTCAAGAGCGGAACCGAAACGGCTTACGACCATACTCGCCGCTACCTGAATAAATTCTTCGGCGAGAATCGTATCCTGCGGTCTATCGACCCCGCCGACGCGGACCAATGGCGTCAACACTTGCGGGATGCGAAGCTATCGGCAAGTACGGTCGCACGTCGCGTCGGCGTGGCTCGCCAAATGTTCAAGCGGGCCGTCAAGTGGAAACTGATCCATGAAAACCCCTTCGCCGACGTGAAGGGCGGTAGTCAGGTCAACAAAGCCCGTATGTTTTTTGTGACGCGGGATATGGCAGAAAAAGTGCTCGACGCCTGTATCGACGCCCAGTGGCGGTTGCTGTTCGCCTTGAGTCGGTTCGGCGGATTGCGCTGTCCGTCGGAGCATCTGGGGCTGCGGTGGGGCGACGTGGATTGGGAGAAGGGGCGGATGTTGATCCGCTCCCCCAAGACGGAGCATCATGAAGGTGGCGAGTCGCGGATGGTGCCGATCTTTCCGGAATTGCTGCCGTACCTGCGTGAGGTTTTTGAGTTGGCGGAGCCGGGGACGGAACATGTGATTACCCGTTACCGTGACCCGGCGGTGAACCTGCGGACGCAATTGCTTCGGATTATTGCGAAGGCGGGGTTACAGCCGTGGCCGAAACTCTGGCAGAACCTTCGGTCGACCCGTGAGACGGAATTGGCCGAGCGGTATCCGCTGCATGTGGTTTGTGCGTGGATTGGGAATAGCCGGGCCGTCGCCCAGCAGCATTACCTGCAAGTGACCGACGAACACTTCGAACAGGCGGCAATGGTAACAACTGCCCCCCCCAATCCCATAAAAAAAGCGACGCAAAAAGCGACGCAGCAACCAGACGTTTTACCTCGTCAGGTATCGCAACTCCCGGAAGAAACCGCGTTTTGCGGCCAAAAACGGGATATTGCGATACCTAACGAAGACCTAGTGGGCGCGGTAGGATTCGAACCTACGTAGGCATGAAGCCAACGGGTTTACAGCCCGTCCCTTTTGGCCGCTCAGGCACACGCCCGGATCAAGGAAAAGATTTTAGCCTCTCACCTCGTACATCGCAACCACGTTCTCCACCGGCGTGCCTTGGAGAATTGCGTTCGAACAACTGTGGAAATAGCGAGATGGGCCGTTCGCGTCCAGGATGCGGTGGCATTCGTCCTTGACCTGCTGCGGCGTTGCTGAAGCCAGGAACGCGGATGAAACGTGGCCCCAGATTACCAGTTCCGGGTAGGCTTTCCGCAGTCGCTCGATCGTCATTCCCGCATCCCGATCGACCTCCGCATAGCCCGGGACTTTGGCCTCGGCAAACAGCATTTCTCCTATCGTCCCCGGGCCGATGCCGAGGTTTCCATCGCTGCGGAAGGCACAATGCACACCCAACGGATTCAATTCTTCGGCTGTTTTCCGATAGGCAGGGAGGAGCACTTGCCGGAACGACTCGGGCGAATAAATCGGGCCCTTGTTCGTCGCCATGTCTCCGCCGCCGAGCATCACCGTCGGCAAACCCGTCCCCAGCAGCCACCGCCCCCACGTGATCGCCCACTGTGCCTGCGCCATCATCCGCCGGGCACACAACTCCGGCTCCAATGCCAAGGCGATCAGCGATGTCTCATCAATCCCCGCAGTAATCATCCCTTGCATACTAATCGTGAAGAATTCTTCGCCGAATCGTTTGGCGAAGGCCAGATGCCCGGCCCGTGCTTTTTGCTGCGAAGTTTCTGCATTCACTGCGGCAGCCTCTTCGCTTGCTAACGTTTCTTGCAGCCACTGCTCCGGCGAGTCATACGCCGTCACTTCGCGAACGACCCCGAAATCTCCGCTGGGCGGATGATAGGCCCAGACGGAGTGAACCCCTTCGGGATTGCCGAAGAGGAACGTGTTTTCGTCGAGTTGCTTTGTCGGGCGACGGTTGATCCGCCAGGGCATCCGCATCACATCGATGTCCAGCGCCCGCTGCACGTCCCGCATGTCCTGAAACAACTGCTCCTCGAACTCCTGATGCGCCTGTTCTCCGCGAGCCCACGCCAGCACTTCCGCATAATGCAGCGATCCTGTTCCGCCGTAGGCCTTTCGCCCGAGGAGTTTCGAAGCCACCGCACAGGAAATTGCCGGCAGATAAGTCGGCGTGCGATCCACCGGCCGTCCCGCCAGCGCAGCCCGGCACCGTTCATGTCGCGTCATTGTGGTCATCGTTTCCTCACTGTAAGACATCAGAGCTGCAATCGTAAGATTGCAGAGCGATAACTGCAATCTTACGATTGCAGCTCTGATTTTGTTGTGCCATGATGGTCCGAAGTTAGATGAGGGTTTATACGATGGCGACGACGCGTCCAAATGTGGTGTTTGTTTTGACGGATGATCAGGGGCCGTGGGCGATGGGATGTGCGGGGAATGAGGAGATTCGTACGCCGAATCTGGATCGGCTGGCGGCGGGTGGCGTGCGATTCGAGAACTTTTTTTGCACCAGTCCGGTCTGTTCGCCGGCACGGGCGAGTTTAATGACCGGTCGGATTCCTTCACAACATGGCGTGATTGACTGGATTTCGCAGGGAGCATCCGGAATGCCCCAACTGCAGAAGTATCTCGATGGGATGACGTGTTACACGGATGTGTTGGCGGCGAATGGGTATGTGTGCGGGATCAGCGGGAAGTGGCATCTGGGCGGGTCGCTGGAGCCGCAGCATGGGTTTTCGCATTGGTTTGTGCTGCCGCGGGGGTTTAGTACGTATGTTGATGCGAATGTGTGCGTGGATGGGCAGATCGTGCAGCATAAGGGGTATTTGACGGATGTGATCACGAACAATGCGTTGGGGTTTATTGAGAAGAACAAAAAGGGGGGGGGGCGGCCATTCTATTTGAGCGTGAATTATACGGCGCCGCATTTTCCGTGGGTGGGGCATCCGCAGGAGATCGTGGATTCGTACGACTCGTGTGCGTTTCGGACGTGTCCGCAGGACGAGCCGCCGCATCCGTGGAGCATACCCCATAGCCGGAAGCTGATGGGGGATCGCGAGGCGCTCAAGGGTTATTTCGCGGCAACGACGGCGATGGACCTGGGCGTGGGACGCATCCTGGATCAGTTGGAAAACTTGGGCCTGCGTGAAAACACGCTGGTGATTTTTTCAAGCGACAACGGCTATTCCTGCGGCCATCACGGATTCTGGCACAAAGGCAACGGGACAATTCCGCTCAATATGTACGAAAATTCGGTGAAAGTTCCGACGATTTTCAGCCATCCAGGCAAGCTGCCTGCGGGTCTTGTGAATCGGGCGTTGGTGAGTCAGTACGACTTTATGCCGACGCTGCTGGAGTATCTTGGGATGCAGGGGCCTGGTGATGATGCGGGTTATACGCCGCGGCCGGGGAAGAGTTTTTTGCGGACGCTGCAAGGGACGACGGATCAGGCGGCGGAGCATGTGGTGGTGTACGACGAGTATGGGCCGGTGCGGATGATTCGCACGCCGGAGTGGAAGTATGTGCATCGGTATCCGTATGGGCCGCACGAGTTGTACGACATGGTGCGGGATCCGGACGAGCGGAAGAATCTGGTGGATGACAAGTCGAGCGTGAGTGTGGTGGTGGAGATGCGTAAGCGTCTGGTGAAGTGGTTTGATCGCTACGTGATACCGTCGCTGGATGGAGCACGGTCACCGGTGGATGGCGGAGGCCAGATACAGCGGATCGACGAAACGTGCGCGGTGGAAGAAGCGTTTGAGAAATTGGAGTAATTTTGGATCTGGTGATCTGGTGATCTGGTGAATTGGTGATCTGGTGATTGGCGCTGACGCGTTGGCTAAAGTACCATTAAAAATCACCAGATCACCAAATTACCAGATCACCAGATTAAAAATGACCAGATGACAATTTCCGCTCATGGCGAGTATTATGCTGGGGATGCAAACTCAGGCTAACCAGCGTAAGAAGATTCATCTGTTGCCGGAGTCGCTGATCAACAAGATCGCGGCGGGCGAAGTGGTGGAACGGCCGGCGTCGGTCGTGAAGGAACTGGTGGAGAATTCGCTGGATGCGGGGGCGACGCGAATATCGATCACGATCGAGGACGGCGGCCGGACGTTGATTCGGATTGCCGATGACGGCTGCGGGATTCCGCCGGAGGAGGCGACGCTGGCCTTTTCGCAGCACGCAACGAGCAAGGTCGCGAACGTGGAGGACCTCTTTGCCATCACGACAATGGGCTTTCGCGGCGAAGCGCTTGCGTCGATCGCTTCGGTGAGTCATACGACGATGGTGACCCGGGCGGCGGAGAGCCAGCAGGGAGAGGGGGGGGGCGTTCGGGTCGAGGTGAAGGATGCGCACGTAGGTCAGGCGGAACCTTGTGCGGCGGCGGTGGGGACGGTGATCGAAGTGCGGGATTTGTTTTACAGTGTGCCGGCGAGGCGGAAGTTTTTGAAGACCGATGCGACGGAGTTCTCGCACATTTACGAGATGGTGCAGCGGACGGCATTGCCGCATCCGGCGGTGGCTTTTACGCTCACGCACAATGGGCGGATGGCGCTGGAGTTGCCGGCGACGTCGGACCATCGGATGCGAGTTGGAGAGGCGTTGGGGAAGGAGCTTTATTCGGAGCTGTTGACGGTGGAGTTCAAAGAGCGGGGGATTCGGGTATCCGGATTTGCGGGGCAGCCGTCGCTGGCGCGGACGACGGCGAAGTATCAATATGTATTTTTGAATGGCAGGTACATTCGGGATGCGACGATTCTGGGGGCGATGAAAGAGGCGTATCGTGGGCTGATCGAGCCGGCGTCGAAGCCGGTGGCAATTTTGTTCATCGAGATGGAGCCGAGCTGGTTCGATGTCAACGTACATCCGCAGAAGACGGAAGTGCGATTCCGTAATTCGGGAGCGGTTTATCATGCGGTGCTCGCGGCGTTGCGGGAGAAGCTGCGTTCCAGCGATTTGACGCCGCAGGTGCAGACGGAGGGTCGGGTGGAGGGTGAGGGGGGTGGGGCGTCGTGGCATCAGGTGCCGCCAAGTTCGCCGCAAAGTGCTGCGCCGGCGCCGGGCATCGAGGAGACGCGTAAGGTGATCGCCGATTTCTTCCGCCAGCCGGAAGCGGCCACGCAACCGAGCCTGCATTACGGCGTCGAGACGACGCCATCACCGCTGACGGACCCGTCTCGCATGACCGTTTCGCCTCCGCCGCCTGCCGCTGAAGATGCTGCCGACAAATCCGAGGCGCGATCGTCAGGGAGCGTTTTCGCTGCAGATGACGCCCAACGCTCCCTAACGGTCGCGTCTCAGATTTGCCCTGGAGGGGAAGCCGGGCGATTCGTTCAGTTACACAATGCGTACATCGTCGCGGAGACCGGCGATGGAATTTTGATCATCGATCAGCATGCGTTGCACGAGCGGATTTTGTATGAAGAGCTTTTTGCCAGGGTGACGCGAGGGCCGCTGGAGGGACAGCGATTGCTGTTGCCGGAAGTTCTGCCGATCCATCCGCGTCAAACCGCGGCGTTGGAGACCGTCAGGCCGCTGCTGATGGAGTTGGGGATCGAGATCACGGATTTTGATGCCGGGTCGGTCGCGGTACATACATTTCCGAGCTTGCTGTCGAAGGTTTCGCCGCAGGAATTTTTGCGGGACATTTTGGACAAGCTGATGGAGCTCGGCGGCAGCAGGAGCGGACAGCTCACACGCGAGGAACTGCTCCATGAGGTGCTGGACATGGCCTCCTGCAAAGCGGCCGTGAAAGCAGGCTATCCGTTATCGCACGACGAAATTGCAACACTGCTCGCCCGCAAAGAACACGTCGAACGCTCCAGCAACTGCCCGCACGGCAGACCGACGACGCTGCGATTGACCCTCAACGACTTAGAACGCCAATTCAAACGCAAATGACCTTTTGCAGTTACCTGTGTGCATCCGTGGCCATTCACGTCAACTCGTCAGCTCATTCCCAACGCCTGAGCGATCTCCGTTTTGGCCGCCAAGGTCGCCAGCTCGACGGCTTTCTGCCAGTCCATACCGGCGTACTGCGACGACTTGTGGGCGTAAATGATCGCGCGGGAGGAATTAATAATGGCGCCGGTTTTGTCGGCCTTGAAGGCCTTGGCGATGTCCGCCGCGGTGCCGCCCTGGGCGCCATAACCGGGCACGAGGAAAAGTGTTTGCGGCAGGAGCCAGCGAAGGGCCGCGAGTTGACCCGGATTGGTGGCGCCGACGACGGCGCCGATCGAGGAGTAGCCGCGGACGCCGATCATCTCTGCCCCCCACTTGGCCACGAGCTTGCCGACGTGCTGGTAGACGGGGTTGCCATCGCTGAGGTTAGCATCCTGAATTTCCGCGGCGCCGGGGTTGCTCGTGCGAACCAGCACAAACAAGCCTTTGTTGAATTCCTTCGCGGTCTTGATAAACGGAGCGAGCGAATCGCTGCCCATGTAGGGATTCACCGTGACGGCATCGGCGCCGACAGTGTCGTCCATCGAAGCAAAACCGGGATCCGCAAGCGTGGCACTGGCATAACGCTCAGAAGTGTTACCAATGTCCGCTCGCTTGGCATCGTTAATCACGATCAGCCCGTGTGCGGCAGCTTCCTGCACGAGCGCGTGAAAAGCCTCCATGCCATACCAGTAATATTGCTCGAAAAACGCCGAGTTGATTTTCACCGCGGGCACCAGCGGCGCGACGACTTTCAACAGACGTGTGCAATATTCGAGGATCGCATCGACAGCAACTTCGAGGTCCTGATCGTCATTGAGCTCACGATGTCCCGTGATCGCCGGCGGCAGATTCTCGTACACCGGATCAAGCCCGACAATCAGCGGCGTTTTTTTCTCGTCGATCGCCGCAAGAAGTCGATCCGCAAAATTCAAATTCATCTTCAAATTCTGTTCCGGCATGATAAAGCTCCGTAACTGAGAGTATGGTCATCGCCAAGCGGCGCAGATGAATCTTACGAGTCGTTGCGTGCTGGAGCAATCGAGTTGGGAATGCGGAGGATTCTCTGGGTATGCCAATTCTTCTGTCGTGCCCCCACTTGGTACCGCGGCCGTGAGTTGGCTATAGTCAGTGTTCGACGTAGTCTGAGCAAAGAAATAGGGGATACCTCAGAATAAGCAGTTGAGAATGCAACGATGGATCGTCGCCAACTGCATGCAGGAGGTTAAAGCCGGGGCTATATGGGTTCATCAGAGGTTCCATTCGTCATTCGAATTTCGTCATTCAACTTGAATGCGGCTGCGGGGCGGGACGGTAGGTCGGTTCGATGGCGATTTTCAGCGGGCGTTTCGAGCGGTCCGGGATGCCCTGTATGTCGATGATTTTTTGGATTGCGATGATGCCTTCGATCAGGGTTTCGGGGCGTGGCGGGCAGCCGGGGATGAAAACGTCTACGGGCATGAACTGGTCGATGCCCTGGATGGTGGCGTAGTTGTCGAACTCGCCGCCAGTGGAGGCGCAGGCGCCCATGGAGATGACCCATTTGGGTTCGGCCATCTGCAGGTAGATGCGTTGCAGCACCGGCATCATTTTGATGCCCACGCGGCCGGCGACGATCAGCAGGTCGGCCTGGCGAGGACTAAACCGCATCACTTCGGCGCCGAAGCGTGCCAGGTCATAGCGTGAGGAAGCGGTGGCCATCAGTTCGATGCCGCAGCAGGCCGTGGCGAAGGGCAGCGGCCATATGCTCGAACGACGACACCAGTTGACCACCTTCTTGAGCGAAAGCGTCAGAATGTTGTCCGGCAAATCTGTGGGTTCGAAAGGCATAGCGAAGTCCGTGTTACCAGAAGTTTTGAATAAACCGCAAGCTTGAAACCTTCTGGCTACTGGCTTCTAGCTTCTGGCTTCTCTTTTCAGTCCCATTTTAGGATGCCTTTGCCCCAAGCGTAAAGATACGCCACGAGGATGATCGCGATGAACGTGAGCATCGCGGCAAACAGGACACCGTAATGGATCGCGTAACCGGGACCGGCGAGGTTGAGAATATCGAACGCGTTTTTCGGAAAGATCGTCAGCCAGGGGATCAGGAACAGCACTTCCACTTCGAAGACGAGGAAAATCATGGCGATGAGGTAGAAGCGGACATTGAAGCGTTTTTTGGTATCGCCGATGGGCTCCACGCCGGACTCATAGGGCGATTCTTTCACTTGGCCCTTGCGTTTCGGGCCAAGGACCGTCGAGAGAATCACATTAAAAACCGCAAACCCGGCCGCGATGAGAAACAGCAGCCCCAGCACAGCCCATTCATTATATTGCGGAGCACTCGCAAGCATCATCACCACCTACGAACAAAGATTCGACCTCCCTCATTGTAGTAGATTGGTACCGCGACCGTTAGAGTGACAAGGTGAAGGGGTGACAAGGTGAAAAGGAGTCTCCTGTCACCCTGTCACCCCTTCACCTTGTCACCTTGTCACCTTGTCACTACCATACCCAAGTCATCACACAGGGAGCACACATGCGCCACATCGCTCTCACCCTTCTTGCTCATCCCGACGATGCTGAGATTCTCTGCGGCGGCACGCTGATCCGCCTCGTTGCCGCGGGCTACGACATCCACATCGCCACCATGACCCCCGGCGACTGCGGGACCATGAAAACCGACGCATGGGACATCAGTTCCATCCGCACCAAAGAAGCCCGCAAAGCCGCCGCCACCATCGGGGCTACTTATCACTGCCTGGACGAACGCGACGGCTACGTCGTCTACGACAAACCTTCGCTCCACAAGGTCATCGAACTTTTCCGCCGCGTCGGACCGACTCTGGTCTTCACGCACACGCCGCTCGACTACATGATGGACCACGTGCAAGCCGGCTTCCTTGCACGCGCCGCCAGTTTCATTTTCGGCGCCCCCAACATCTCCGTCACCCCCCTGCCGCCTGAGGCAAAAATCCCCCACCTCTACTACTGCGACCCGATCGAAGGCATTGATCCACTCGGCAACCGCGTCGCCGCCACTACGCATATTGACGTTACACAAGTCATGGACAAGAAGCTCGCCATGCTTTCCTGTCACGAAAGCCAGCGAGCCTGGCTCCGCGACCATCACGGCATGGACGAATACCTCGAATCCACCAAACGCGCCGCCGTCGCCCGCGGAAAAGAAATCAACGTCCAATATGCCGAAGGCTTCACCCAACATCGAGGGCACGCATATCCCGCAAACGACATCCTCCAGGAAACACTCGAAATCGTTAAATCGTCAAGTCGTTAAGTCGTCAAGTCGACTTAACGATTCAACGATTTAACGACTTGACGACTTAACGAAAGGCCCCTCTCATGCCAAAAGCCATCAACATGTTCACAACCATCAAAGGGTCTCTGCTCGAGAACTTTTATCCTCGCGGCTGGAACCTTGCCAAGCTTGACCGCTGCTGCACGCTGGGTCTCAAGGGCGTTACCAAGCGAGCCGCGTTCTGGAACAAGGATTTTTCGCCGGTCTGCGTGAAGGACGTCGCGGAGATGGACCGCCGCATGGGCGACGCCATTGCCGACGAAATCGAAGCCTCCCGCAAAACCAACCGAGAGCTTGCCATCATCCTCCCCGTCGGCCCGATGGGCATGTACAAAACCGTCGTGGAACGTCTCAAGGCCAGCAACACCCAATGCGACCATGTCACCACGTTCAACATGGATGAGTGGTCTGACAAGTCCGGCAACACGATGCCCGGCAATCAGCCCGGCGGCTTCGAACACGCGATGGGCGAAGCCCTCTTCAAACCCCTCGGCAAACTCACGGTTCCGCCCAAGCAACGCAACTTTGCGGTCAAATCCAACCTTCCCACTTATCCGCAGAAAATTGCTGCTATCAAAAACAACGGCGGCAAGCTTGTCACCGTTTATGGCATTGGACGTGTCTTCCACATCGCATTCTGGGAACCGCAGCTTGCCGGGAAATTCACCACCGTGGCCGCATGGAAAAAACAAACCCACGGTCTGGGCGTCGCACTCCACCCACTCACCGTCGAACAAAACTCACTCCACAGCTTCAATAGCCGCTTCACGCTGATCCCCGCCTTCGCCAATACCATTGGCCCGGGCCTGTTCCTGCAGAGTGATTTTTGCATTGGCGGGGCTGACGGGGCCTATCCGGAGCGTGGTGCCATGTGGCAAGGCATGAGCCTCTGCGTCACCCTCCAGCACGGCCCTTCCATCTGGATCCCCTCGAGCTTCATGCCCACCATGCCCGGACGACTCTTCTTCCTGCAACAACTCGCAGGACCGCTGACACCGGATGCACACTAAGAAAAGGGCACGTGAAGAAGCCAGAAGCCAGAAGCCAGTAGCCAGAAGGTTTCGAGTTTTCGGCCGATTCAAAACTTCTGGCTTCTGGCTTCCAGTTTCTGGCTTCTTCCCCCAAGGAGGCGAACATGATTAAATCCATCAGCTATTGGTCCCTGCAAAACGGTCTCGAAGGCACGGGGCCGATCGAAGAATCTCTGCTTCAGGCCAAGTCGCACAACTTCAAAGGCGTGGAACTCGCCATCGCGGAAACGGGCGTGCTTACTCCCGGCAGCGATGAAGCCACGTGCCGACGCTACCGCAGCCTGGGTGAAAAACACGGCATGGCTATCGAAACCCTCGCCAGCGGCATGACGTGGGGGTGCTCACCCTCTGATCTCGATCCCGCCGTCCGCCGGAAATCGATCGACCTGCACAAAGCCGCCATCCAACGCGCCGCGTGGCTGGGGGCCAAGTCGATGCTCTTCATCCCCGGCGCCATCCGCATCCCCTGGGTCCCCACCTACAAACAAGTCCCCTACCAGCAAGCACTCGAATGGGCCCGTCACGCCGTCCAGGCGCTCGCCCCGATCGCCCAGCAAAACAAAATCGAACTCTGCCTCGAGATCGTCTGGAACGGGATGTTCTACTCCCCCGTCGAATTTGCCGCCTTCGTCGACTCCTTCCAGTCCGACTGGGTTGGCGTCTATTTCGACGTCGGCAACGTCATGGGCTTCGAACAGGATCCCGCCCACTGGATCGACTACCTCGGCAAACGCATCCGCCGCGTCCACCTCAAAGATTTCAAACGCGACCTCCGCAACATGTCCGGCTTCTGCGACCTCCTGGCCGGCGACGTCAATTGGCCCGAAGTGATGAAATCCCTCAAAGCCATCCATTACAACAAAACCCTCGTCGCCGAAATGATCCCCGCCGACGACGCCATCCTTGCCAAAACCTCCGCCGCCCTCGACAAAATCATGAGCCTGTAAGGCGGGCGGCGCGGTATACTGGCGCCATCCGGGAGTGTGCCGCATGGCGAAAAAGCGAGTTTATGTCGAGACTTCGGTATGAAGAACGTGAAGAAAAATATTTATGCCGACATGGACCCGATTGAGGAGATTCGTGCCATTCGCGAAAAACTCAATCGTAGATTTCCGACGGCCCAAAAGCTTGTCGAATACATATGGAAAAAGTATCCGAACTCCAGACCGGAAAACTGGTCACCGGAATCGCAGCCGAAGAGCCGCCGGCTTGTGGCGAAAAAGCCAAAACGTACCGCTACGCGCCGTCGTAAAACCTCAGCTCACGACTTAACGACTTAACGACTTAACGACTTAACGACTTGGCGATTTAACGATTTATCGCAGGCGGAAGAAAATAACGAGAGTTAATCCCGGCTAAAGCCGGGGCTATATGGGTTAAGAATTGGAGCACACCATGCAACGTATCGGTATCATCGGCCTGGGCATGATGGGTCGCACTCACTACGAAGCCTACAGCAAACTGCCAAACGCACAGGTCGCCGCCATTTGCGATATCAATCCCAGGCGAGCCGCGGGCGATCTCAGCGGTACCGGTGGCAATGTCCTCCAGGGCGGGCTGCAACAACTCCCCATGGACCGCATCGTCGGGCTGCGCGACTACCGCGATCTGCTTAAACGCACAGATATCGACATTGTTGACATCTGCGTTCCCACGCCGTGGCACGCCGAGCTGGTTGTCGCGGCCCTCGCCGCCGGCAAGCACGTCGTCTCGGAGAAGCCGCTCGCTCGTACCATTGAGCAGGGCGAGCAGATCGCCGCCGCCGTTGCTAAAGCCAAAACGTTTCACATGCCTGCGATGTGCCTGCGATTCTGGCCGCAATGGGCGTGGCTTAAGGAAGCGATCGCCGGCGGTCGCTATGGGGCCGTCAAATCCGCCACCTTCCGCCGCTTCGCCACGCCGCTGTCGAACTGGTACACCGACGGCAAGCAGTCCGGCGGCGCCATCCTCGACCTCCACGTGCATGATGTTGATTTCGTCAACCATCTCTTCGGCACACCCCGCGCCGTCATGGCTCGCGGACACCGCGATTACTCCGGCGAAATCGACCACGTCTCAACCATCTACCTCTACGACAACGTCCCCCTCGTCACCGCCGAAGGCGGATGGTGCATGTCCGAAAACTTCCCCTTCCGCATGCAGTTCACCGTCAACTTCCAAAAAGCCACCGCCGACTACGACCTCGCACGACCCGATACCCTCGTCGTCTACCAGAACGGCAAAACCACGCCGATCCCCTGCGCCAAGGAACACGGCTACGACGCCGAACTCCGCTACTTCGTCAACTGCATCGAGCAAAACAAACGCCCCACGGTAGTAACTGCCGCCGACGGAGTCGCGGCGCTTAAAATCGTCGACGCTGAAAACCGCTCCATCGCCAGCCAACAAATCGTCCGACTGTAAAAGACAATCAGAGCTGCGAGCGTAAGCTCGCCCCGTCCGATGCGAAGCGAGCTTACGCTCGCAGCTCTGATGTTATTTTTTCACGATCAAGAACACCCCCAGCGCCTCCGGCATATGAAAACTCACCTTATGCCCTCGCAAATCCGCCCACGAAATCCAATGCGAGATCAGCTTCCCATCACTCCCCCCCCCCATCCGCTCCAGGTCCGCCCGAAACAGCCCCACCGGCAGCCCATTCTCCGGCATCCCAATCGCCCGCAACGTCTTAAGCGGAATGCTCCCCGTGACGCTATAAAAACCCTCCCCCCGCGTCGCCGCCACCTTCAGCCCCTCGCAGTCCCACGAATGATCAAACTTTCTCGCTCCGACCTCTCCCACTCCCTTGAAATCATGCACACGACCCAACGCATCTATCTCAATACAATAATAGCTCTTCATCTCCCAGTCCGGCGAAAAGTAAATCTCCACGCGATCTTCAGCATTCAGTGTATTCTTGCCGCTCCATTTCTCCACGATCGCCGGCGTTGCTTCCCATGCTTTGTAGCCAAAGTAGAGGTTCTCCGAATCGCAAAAAACGCGAAACTCCGTCCGTTGTGGCGTTACCCCCGCCTCCCACGGCAATGTAAAATCGCTGAGCAATTGGCATTGCTGCCACACCGGCTCATCCATCCGCCCGTCGATTTTCACCTCCGCCTTCGCCACGCGAATCACAGAATACACCTTCCGTCCCTCCGGTGCTTGAACCCGCTCCGGCCCGGCATCCCGCCCAACCTTCGCACCAACACATCCGCAAATCAAAGCACCAACAATTGCCAAAATACCCATCTTCAACATACCTCCATTCCTCCCTGTCTGTGGCTGGCCGTGTCTGTCTGTGGCCAATTGACTCAGAAAACACCGTAAGCACGAGCCTCGTCATACATGGCAAGAATATTCTCAATCGGCGTCACGGGTTGAAGATTATGGCAGGGCGCAAGGATGTAGCCGGTTCGATCAGAAGCGAGCGTGTCGATGAGGAGTCGCACTTCCGCCCGGACCTGGTCCGGAGTCCCGTGCGGCAAAGTCTCCTGATTGTCCACACCACCATGGAAACATATCTTCTGCCCAAAATCTTTTTTCAAACCCGCGAGTGCCATGCCCGGACATCGCCATTGAATGGGATTGAGAATATTGATGCCGTCCGCGACGAGGTCCGGGAGAAACGAACGAATGGCCCCGTCATCGTGGTGAAAAACCTTGATATTGAATTCATGGCATAGATTGATAAATCGCTGATGATGCGGACGATAGAAGCTGCGATAGGTATCCAGGGAAATCATAGGCCCGGTCTGAGTGCCCAGATCATCCGTGACCTGGGCGACGTCGATAAGCCCGCGGCAAGCCTCAAACATGCGGCGATGATGCTCGTAAAAAAAGTCGCAAATTCGGCCAAGAAGATGGTGCGTGAACTCGGGATCTTCGATCGGGTCCATGAGCGACTGTTCCAAACCGCGGAGGAGGTTATGGAAGTAGAACGGAGCCATGTACCCGCACATCACCAGTCGCTGGGAATGCTTGGCGGCCGCATCCATGCGCATGCCCGAATAATCAAACCAATCCGTCGAGGGCCAGCGGTATTTCTCCAGGTCGTCGATGGTGCGCGCATGGGCAAGCGGGAAGAAGCATTGTTCGTTGTAGGAGCCTGTGCCGTAGTTGACCTTGATATGCCGCATGCCCCACATATTTTCGGTGGCGCCGTCGGAGTGAGTAGGGAGGGCCGGTCCGACATAGGCGGCGTTGACGGTAGCGAAGCCATCAATACTAAGTGAATCATAGATATCAGCATTTGATCCGAAATGAGCCTGGAGTTTTTGGAAGACTTCCGGGGTAGCCCAGATATCCAGCGGGACGCGATCGAGCGGTTGATGATTGATGGCAGCGAGCATGCGAAGGCGTGGCGTCATAATAGTCCTCAGAAAATGCTTGCCACAATTGTATATTGCCAAACACGAATCGCAATCTTACGATTGCGACTCTGATCATTTGCGTTCCTGAATGACTCTTGAATCACGTGGGAGATCGCAGCATGCCCGCAAACTCCGAACTGTCGCACCGTGAACGGGTGCTCCTGGCGCTTGATCGTCAGCCGACCGACCGCATTCCCATCGCGATGGTTTGCTCCGCGATTAATCCGCCTGCCCACAAAGCTTTCGAGACTTATCTCCGTGAGCATCGCAACATTTCTGTGGATGATTATCTCAAGCCGTTGATCGATATTCGGCGTATCGGTCCCCGCTACGTCGGACCACAGCTTCCACAAGGCACGGACATCTGGGGCGTCCATCGTTCGCCCACCAGCTACGGTTCCGGCAGTTACGATGAGATCGATCACTATCCGCTGGCGAAGGCCGCGAACATACAGGACGTCCTCGATTATTCCTGGCCCACGCCGGCCGTTTTCGACGTCTCCGTCATGCCGCAATGCATCGCCGACGCCAACAAAGACGGGGAGCAAGGCGGCGGCGAATACTGCCTCATGATCTCCAACGGAAACATCTTCGAAAGCGCCTGGTACATGCGCGGCTTCGAACAGATCTTCGTCGACCTCGTCGAACAGCCCGATCTCGTACACGTCATCTTTGAAAAGCTTACATGCTTCTGGATCGAACACTTCCGCCGAATCCTCACCGCCTCGAAAGGCAGAATCGATCTCGTCTTCACCGGCGACGACATCGGCGGACAACAAGGCCTTCTCATGTCCCTGGCTACATGGAAAGAGCACATCAAGCCGTACCACGTCCGCCTCAACCAGGCCATCCACGAATTCGGCGCCCGTGTCATCTATCATTCCGACGGTTCGATCATGGACGCCGTGCCGGAACTCATCGACATGGGTATCGACATCCTCCAGGCCCTGCAGTTTGACGCCCACGGCATGGACTCCGCAAAACTCAAAACCCTCTACGGCGACCGACTCGGCTTCCAGGGCGGCATCAGCGTCCAGAAAACCCTCCCCTTCGGTACACCCGGCGACGTGCGAAACGAAGTCCTCGACCGCGTCGCCATCCTGGGCAAAAACGGCGGCTACATCCTCGGCCCATCCCACGCGATCCAAGCTGGTACCCCCCCGCAAAACATCCTCGCCCTCTTCGACACCGCCGCCACAGCTCCACTGAATTTCAGCTCCACTCCATCAACTTATCCACCCACTCCCGCGCATAGCGTTCCACCTCCATCGGGAAAAGCCGCGGCAGATGCACGCCCGGCCCGATCCCCGTACGCTTGAGCATCTCATAAACCGCCGGCAACTTCCCACCGATCTGCGCCCGTTTCCCCGCCGCGAAAATCCGCCGATAAATCTCCGGCCAATTCGAACCGTCCGGCGCTCCCGCTCCCGGAACCCACTGCACACCACCAATCCGCGGCTCCGCCAAAATCGCATCCAAATGCGGCAACTGCCCCTTCCCATCCAAATGATAACAACACCGATCCAGTCGCCTCGCACTCGCCGCCAGCTCCGGCAAAACAAACTCCCCGAACATCTCAGGCGAAATCATATAACAAAAATCACATTGCAACATGTAATACGGCCGATCCGAATACGTCCAGCACCACGATGTATACCCCGGATTCACCGGCTGCAACACCGCATGGATCTCCGCAAAAACCCGATGCCAAACCTCATGCACTTCCCACAACACCCGCCTCACCTCCTCCGGCTGATCGCAAAGCAGCAGCAGCAACTCCTCGCCCGGCCAAAACGTCGAAAGCACATCCATGTTGCCTCCCAGATCCGTCATTCCCACCAACACCTGTCCCTGCCAGCGTTTCATCATCGCCGCACAAAGTTCCTTGATCCGCCGCAGCCACACGTTCTCCGCCACCGACGCGTTGTATTCAAAATGCATCTCTTTGATCGGGACTTTCTTTCCCGGATGGAACCACACCCGTCCTGTCGCATTATCCAGCTTTCCCCCGATCATCGCCGCCAGCACCCCCGGCCCGAACGAAAGCATCTCAAAAACAGGAAACGCATCCCCCAGATAGATTCTCCGCGACAATTCCCAATCCAGCCGATCCACCAGCGCCTCCGCAGGTATCGACAAATCCGCACACGTACTCTGATCCAGCATCGGCGCCGCCGGCTCAGGCCGACCCGGATCGCGCCCGACCAACTCCACCGCCACGAGCGGCCGTTTCAGCTCGCCCACCCACCACTTCGACCAGACACCCTTCACCTTCGCCCACCGCGACGTATCAAAATCAATTGCCATGTTATCCTCCGTTCGCGTAACATCTCATAAACGTTACGCCCTGAAAAGGCAATACCTCTTCGGCCATTCAGAGGACTGTCATGCAATCGATTCCACTACTCGCAGCCTTCAGCAATCCAACCATCGCCACCGTCGTCGGCATCGCCGTCGCAATCATGATCGCCGCCTATTTCGCCATCCGCTTCTGGCTCATTTCCGCCCGCTCCTCCACAATCAAGGGCATCCCCACCCCCAATCTCGATCGCCGCAACCGCCACGCTCTCGAACACATGACCGACGAAACCCTCGATGACAGCGAAGCCGAACGACAGGATGAAGACCCCCCCGACGACCTCAAAGCCGCCGCCCCAAAGAGTAATTAAGGCGGTAAAATCTCCACTGCCGCTCCTCGCCACTGATCGAGGAATTCCTGCCGTCCCCAGCGTTCTTTGCCGTTGATTGGATCGCCTACGATCACCGCGTTATCCTCGACTTTCAAGACCGCCACGTAATGTCCGCCGTGTTTTGGCGACTGGATCGCCGCCACCGCCGGTGTCCGCAACTCTTCAATCCGCGACACATACCGATACGTACACTGTACCCCTTTACCGCCGTACAATTTTTCCACCGCCGCCGCCAACATCTGCCCATCCGTTCCCAGCGTCGGCGCTGTTTCCGCCAACGCACCGATGAGCCCTTCCTGCCCTTCGACGCCCAGCATTCGCAGGCAGGTCACCGCCGCCGCCGGTCCACACGAGTAATTGTGCTGCTGCCAACAGACCCCATCGTGGTCCACCACCGTCGCCGTCCCAAGCAGGCTCCCCCGCACCGCCAACGGCAGCACCACCGGCAACAACCCAAAATAAACCAACATCGCCCCCGCCAGAATCCCCACCATCACCCGCTTCCGCCGCTCCGGCAGCCGCACCATCAACACCCCCAACATCACCGGAATCGCCATCCCCATCATCAGCGGCCCCACATGCGGCGAGATCGCCCACGAAAACGGCCACACAAACGACAGATACACCGACCGCCTCCCCACAATCACCAAACTCACCAGCAGCAAGCTCCCCGCAAATCCCACCCACCACCACCTACTCTTCCCAAGCCTCCGCCCCACGCTTCCCCCAATCACCACCAGCATCAGCACCGCAACCAGTTTCATCCAGACCATGAAAACTACCTCTCCTCCTCCATACGCCCACGGCCATGTAATTGTTCGCCCCCCGCCAAGCGAAAATGGATTCCAATTCAGCTGTGCTCTTCTAAGTCTTTCTTTTTCTTCCGTTCCGCCTCAATCTCCTCGTGGAACTCCAGAAGACTTTCCGCACACTCGACACATAGACTTGACGCTTGAACTGCTGTGCGTGTTACACGAGCTGCGAGCGTAAGCTCGTTTCGTTGTAACCGCCCCCCTCCATATCGCACGAAGCGAGCTTACGCTCGCAGCTCTGATGACTCAATACAATCGCCCTGTCCCTCCTTATCCTTCCCACTCACACTGTGCCATGTTCACTCGTCCATTTTTTCGAAATCGCACGCCTTCACGTTTCAGCATGGATCGCTGGCGTCCCATGAATATCTCCGCCGGGGCGAGCGTGCCGTCACTCTTGATGACACGATGGCACGGTAATTTTAACTCACGCGGGACGTCACGCATCGCTCGGCCTACCGCTCGTGCTGCTCCCATGCGACCAGCCAACAGGGCTACCATGGCGTAACTGACGACCTTGCCGCGTGGGATTTTTTGTACGACGCGATAGACACGCTGCTCAAAATTCGGCGACTGGTTCATAAGCGACCAGCGGCATGCAAGCATGCCGGCGAAATAGGGAACGTTAATTTTCGGAGCGGTGGGAGCTGTTGGCGCCGACGCAGAGGTAGAGTGTGGCCATGCGGACGGCCAGGCCGTTGGTGACTTGTTGGAGGATGGCGGAGTTGTTGCCGTCGGCGACGTCGGTGGTGATTTCCAAGCCGCGATTCATCGGGCCGGGATGGAGGACCAGCAGGTTGGGTCGGGCTTTGGCGAGGCGTTCTTTGGTGAGGCCGAAGAGGCGGGAGTATTCGCGGACGCTGGGGAAAGCGGCCGAGGTCAGACGCTCGAACTGAATGCGGAGCATGTTGACCGCGTCCACGGTCGGCAGGACGGAATCGAGGTCGTGCGAAATGTTGATTGCGTTGGGGTAGAGTTTTTTGAGATCGTTGGGGATGAGGGTGGCGGGGCCGACGAGGGTGATTTTGGCGTTGAGCTTGGCAAGGCCGTGGATGTTGGAGCGGGCGACGCGTGAGTTGGCGATGTCGCCGACGATTGCCACGTGCAGGCCGGCGAAGCTTGTCAGGAGTTTAGGTTTAGCATTTGTGGGCTGCTTGTTGGAAAAATGCTCACGCATCGTGAAGAGGTCCAGCAGGCCTTGCGTGGGATGTTCGTGCGCCCCGTCGCCGGCGTTGATCACCGAGCATCGCACGTTCCGCGAAAGCAGGTGCGGGGCTCCGGAGGAACGATGGCGGATGATGATGGCGTCCACGCCCATCGCTTCGATGTTTCGGGCGGTATCGCGGAGCGTTTCGCCTTTGGAGACGCTGCTGGTGGAGGCGGAGAAGTCGATCACGTCGGCGGAGAGGCGTTGGGCTGCCAGCGAAAAAGAAATTTTGGTGCGGGTGGAATCTTCGAAGAACAGGTTGACGCAGACCTTTCCACGAAGGGCCGGGACTTTTTTGATCGAACGGGTGGAGACTTCTTTCAGTGACCGAGCGGTGTCGAGAATGGCCAGGATTTCCTCGGCGGAGAGCGATTCGAGGTCCAGCAAATGCGGGCGATTCCATGTGCGAGTTTCACCGTTCATCATCAAACCTTATTTCAGATAGACGCCGTCCTCCGGATCGGTCGGCGTCAGGTGTACCAGTATTTTCTGCGACGGACTTGGCGGATTGAGGGCCTGTCCCGTGTAATCCGCGGCGATTGGAAACTCGTGGCGATCGCGATCGATCAGGACTGCCAGTCGGATAATCCGCGGTCGCCCGAAATCCACCAACGCATCAAGTGCCGCACGCACGCTGCGGCCGGTGTCCAGCACATCGTCGCACAGGATCAGCGGGCGATTGTCGAGCCGGAAGTTCATCTCGGTGCCCTGCGGGATTGCGATGCTGCCGCGGGAGGTGAGATCGTCGCGGTACATGGTGATGTCCAGTGCGCCCACGTCAATATGCGGTTTTACCCCACCCCTTCCGCTCTTGAGCTGCAGCGCCTCGGCCAGGCGCTGCGCCAAAAGCTCGCCGCGCGATCGAATTCCCACCAGTGCCAACGGATTCTCCGGCGTCGGCTCAAGCGACGTGTCGGCGGCAATCTGATCGGCAAGCGAAGCGATAAGTTCGCGAATCCCGGTTTGATCCATGAAGCGTTGCATGCCCGAAAGCGTACCGCAAATCGACGAAACATGAAACTCCCATCGGAGTTCACGCTTCAGCGTGTTTCGCGGGGGAGGAGGGAACACGCTAAAGCCAATACGGTTCATATAGCCCCGGCTTTAGCCGGGATAAGCTCTGATGAATCACGACACGACTCCTTTTCCCGTTGTATCGTGGTTCCTCCGAGTATCCAATGGCGAATCGCAGGCCGATCCCGGCTAAAGCCGGGGCTATATGGCTTAACTGAACCGTATTGACGCTGAAGCGCGAACTCCGAGGTTCTATTCCTTTGGCCAGCCGTTCCAGGTCATCTTGCCGATCAGGATGCGGGGAAGTCCTCCCTTTTCTTCATCGTCGCCGACCTTGTATTTTTTGCCCGCGTCGATGTCATCGCCGTGCCTGGCGATGAACTCTCGCCATGCCCTTTGCAGAATCAGGCGATCCTGTTCGGACAGGTCGGTGCGGCCACCGTTGGGGCCTTTGTCCATCACCAGGTCAAGCAACACCTGTTGTGCTTTGTAGAACAGTTTTTGATCGGACAATTGCTCCGCCGCCGCTTCGGCCAGTTCGCGCTTGGCGCCCAGTTTTGTGGCGGCGTCGCAGGCGGCGCTGAACAGCCAATCGTTGGGTTTCGCCTTGATCATCGCCAGCACAGGCGGCAACAGCGTTTTGTCGTTTGATTTTCCCACAACCTCGCACGCTTTCATCAGAACGCCGTGGTCCTTGACGGTGAGCAGTTGGGCGACCAGGTCGCGGCATTCCGGCGTCATCGGCATCAGGGTCGGCTCCAGAATCGCCATTTGGGTCGGATAGTTGTCGTTGATGTGAGCCTTGGCTCGCGTGGTCCATTCCGTCGGTCGCGGCGGGGGCGTTTTGGCCAGCCAATGGAACGAGAGATAAATTTCCGCGGGACTCTTGCACGCGCCCAGTTCTATGCCGCGATCATGCGAATCGCTCCGTTCGTAGATCGCGTCGAGTGCGCGGATCAAGTCCGGCATCGGCGCGGGGAGGTCCAGAATGTTATCGTTTTCGCCACGTGGGTTGCGTGTCAATACGAACGCCTTGTCCAATGCCGTCCGCAATGTTTCGTCATCTTCCGCGGTTCCCACCGAGGCGAGCATCCGCGCGCCCAGATCGACTTTCCGGAATTCGGATGCCACCATGCCGCGGAAGAAACCGGTAGCGCTGACCCCTTGCGGTTTTTGGCCGGGGGAGTTGGGATCGAACGAATCGACCAGTTTTCGAGCGAGGGTTCGTGCTCGCGGCGCGTAGCTTTCCTCCCATGCGGCGCTGAGCATTCGCTGGCGTTTGCCTTCGCTGGAGAAAAAGGTGTTCCACTCGAATGGCATCCGCTGGGACAGGCAATAGGCGGCGGAGCTCGCATCGGCAAAATCCTTGGTCTCCGCCAACTCCATCAATGTCAGCGTCGCTTCCTTGCTCGGGATTTCGCCGAGCGCCTGGAGGAAATACGACTCGCCACCCATCGCACGTTTTTTCAGTAGCGGCAGGTAGACGGGGAACGCCAGGTCTTCCGGGGAAGGCACCCGCCTGCTTGGATCATCGCGGTCTTTTTTCAGTTCCGCCGAGATAGTTTCGAGGATTTTTTCGGCTTGCCGCGGATCGGGCATGAGGAACTCGATTTGTGCTTCGCCGACAGGGGCTTTCCAGTCTTTGGGAATGAGGTCGGTCTTTTTTTGAGGATCGCCCATTCTTATCCAATCGCTCATTTTCGATCCGTTCCAGCCCAGATCGTGTGTGATGCGGAAGGTGTATTTTCCGGGTTTGGTGAGTCGGAGGTAATCGAGCGGCCATAATTGTGGCTGCCATTCTTCGCCCGGCTTCAACGTGCGGGTGCCGCCCAGACCGCCCATCCACATGACAGGCGGATCCGCCTCCGGCACGATCGTTCCGTCGGCATCCACCGCCTGTACGCGGAATCGCAACGCACGATTGACGCCGCGGTAATCCGCACCGGACGAGTAAGAAATGTCCTTGTCATCCGTGTTCTTCAAGACGAACTCGACCCGGCACGCTTCGCCCAGGTAATACTGCTTTTTGTCGAATTTGAGCTCGACTGTCGCCTTGCCCTGGATCGGTTTTTCATCCATCTGGGCGAACGTCACACCGCCGCTGATGCATAAACATACGACATACGTAGCAATTTGCATGGGTGCGAAAATTCTCATGGTCAACCCTTTCGAAAAGAGTGGGCGCCGTCCTAATAACGAATATACTAATAACTCATATACTAACTCCAAGAGGTGTGCCGTGGCGATGACGAGCAGGGAAGTGGTGCGGGCGGCGATTGATTTTCAGGGGCCGGATCGACTGCCGGTGATGATGGAGGCGCTGGGTGTGGACGATGTGGGCGGGGCCGGGATCTCGCTGGATTCGGAGCGGCGACGGACCGGGCAGGGGCTCGACGAGTACGGCTGCTGGTGGGGCAAGACACAGCAGAAGAACATGGGGCAGGTGAAGAGGCATCCGATCCGCGATCTGGCGGAGGTGGAGCGTTATCCGCTGCCGGACTTTCGGGTGAAGGAGAAGTTGCCGGAGGTGCGGCGGCAGTTGGAGCGACTGGAGCGGGAAGAGAAATATGTCAACACGTTTCATTTCATGCTGCTCTTCGAGCGGATGCATGCGCTTTGCGGATTCGAAACGGTTTTGGAGGGGTTGTACACGGATCGGGCGGCGATGGAACGCCTCGCGGATCGGCTGATGGCAACGGTGCTGCAAAAAATAGAGTTTCTGGGAGAACACTTCGGCCGGCGAATTCACGGATTCAGTTTCACGGAGGACTGGGGCACGCAGGAAAATCTCATCATCAACCCGGAACTGTGGCGAAGCTTCTTCAAGCCGCGGTATAAGATCCTGTTTGATGCGATGCACGCGTTCGGATGGGACGTGTGGATGCATTCCTGCGGCAAGGTGAATCGGATCATCGGGGATTTGATCGAGGTCGGCGCGAACGTGATCAATCTGCAACAGCCGCGGGCGCTGGGAATCGAGGAGGTGGGCCAGCAGTTCGCGGGGAAGATCACGTTCCAGAGCCTTTGCGACATCCAGGCGACGTTGCCTTCTGGCAGCGACACGGATGTGCGGCAAGACGTGCAGGACCTGCTGAAATACTGGGCGACGCCAAAGGGCGGATTTATTTTGAGCGATTACGGCGACGGCGAAGCGATCGGCGTCCCGCTGGAACGCAAACGCCTGATGTTCCAGTATTTCATGGAAAACGATCCTTACCGCCGCACAAGATTGTCTCAATCAGAGCCGCGACCGTAAGGGAGCGACCAATACTGTCCGGTATTTTTATCGTTTGATCGTGGTCGGAGATTGGGGCGGCATGAAGACAGGGACGCCAAGCGAGCGTTGTGGCTAAAAACGCGCAGCATCAACGGCCCGCCAGTCAAGGA
>WQYP01000021.1 GCA_009781185.1 Phycisphaerales bacterium
CAGAGCGAAATTCCCAACACAATCACACAACGGAACGAAAACCCGATGAACAGGGATCTGGGGCGGAGCGGGGGGGGGGGGGGGGGGGGGGGGGGGGGGACGATCGATTGGGAGGAGTTTTTCCGGGTGTTGAAGGTGCAGGGGTATGACGGGTACCTTGGGCTGGACTTGGGGAATCGTCCGACGCTGGTGGAGGATTTGAAGCAGAGCGCGGCATTCGTGGTGAAGACGGCCGCGGAACAGGGTATCACGATCCGAAAATAATCGTCCGTTTTCCGGCTGGGAGGGGATCGCAAATGGTTGAATGCGATCGGTGGGCGATCTAAACTATTGAGCTTCGAATTCTTCGGAACTCGTCGAGATACCGTGAGATTCAACGTGGAGTCCTTATGCGACTGTCGGACATATTGAAAGTACAACATATTAAAGTGCCATTGCTTGCGAAGAACAAGAAGGACGCGATCGCGGAGATGGTGCGTCTTCTTTCGGATGCCAACGAAGTGAAGGATACGCAGGTGTTGCTGAGCAGTGTGTTGGAGCGTGAGGCCACGCGGACGACGGGGATCGGCAACGGCTTGGCGATCCCGCACGGCAAGTGCACGGGCGTGGATCATCTGGTGATGGCGTTGGCCAAGCCGGAGCAACCGATCGATTTTGAATCGATCGATGGTCGTCCTGTGGATTTGATTGTGCTGCTGGCGTCGCCGCCGGACCAGACAGGGCCGCACATTCAGGCGCTCGCGAGGATCAGCCGACTGACGAACGTCGAGGCGTTCCGACAAGCGATACGCGAGGCGACCACACCGGAGCAGATTCTCGATGCGGTCAAGTCGCAGGAAGACGCAATGGCGTCGTCGTGATACATAGCCGTAACCCGAGCTGATGTGGACGGTCATCAACCACAGAGAGGTATAACATTTGGTGATCTGGCGATTTGGTGATCTGGTGATTTTGACTTTGGCAGTCAAATGGCATTCCCGCATACGCGACAGCGTAAATTGCCAGATCACCAAATGACCAAATCACCAGATTCTTAATGTCTCTGTTGATCATGCCAGGCAAACGAGAAGTTGTGGGATTGTAGAAGAGACAATGGAACGACCCGAGAACCAGCCCCCCCTCCCCGACGATTCAGATACGCTTTTTCCACCTGCGCCTTCGCGGCCGCGGCTGGTGGATATTCTGTCGCAGGACGTGACGCCGCAGGTGGATGCCGCGGGCAGGCAGATGATCGCCAGCGGCGATGCGCTGTTGGTGAAAAACGCGCGAAATGCCGTGCACGGATTCGTGCTGGACCGGGATCACTACGACACGCGGCTGGAATGGGGGCAATCGGAGCTGTCTGCGATCTGCTCGTGCGAGACACGGGCGGCGGGATTTGTCTGTCCGCACATCTGGGCGACGGTGCTCTTGGCGGAACGCTCGGGTGCATTCCGGGCATTGGAAGAGGCGCATACACACCCGATCTTCGGGCGGAGTAGTGGGAGAAATGAGGGGGGGGGTGCGGAACGTTCACGTCGGTCGGCCAACGCCTGGCCGGCGCGGCCGGGATGGAAGATTCATCTCGCGTCCATCGCTCAGGCGGCGGAGCAGCGGGCAAGAGAAACGGCAGCATCCGGAACCGGCGTCGCAGGATTGCCACGGCAGGTGTTCTACGTGGTCGATGCGGCGCAGACGCGGGGATTCCAATCCCGAGGCGGATCGGGAGTGGTCGTCGAATTGCAATCTCGCTATCAAAAGAAGGCGCGACCACGCGCGGGTGCAGGAGGAGGAGGGAGCTGGACCAAAGGGGCGCCGTTCCGCCTGGACGCGGCGGAGATCGACACCTTCACCGGTCCGGAAGATCGCGAGATTCTTTCCCGCATCGTGGGCGCCCGCGATGAAGAAGTACAAAGCATTCCAGAAACTCCGACCAGTACCGGCAACGTGAAAACCTGCACGCTCTGGGGCACGGTTGGCATCGAATTGCTCAAGCGGATGTGCGGCACGGGGCGTTGTCGTATTCGCCAGGCGGATCAGCCGGAGGAGAGTAGGGGGGGGACGTCGCAATTGTTGTGGGATGACGGCCCAGCGTATCAGTTTATTCTGCGAATTGCGCCGCACGATGACGGCAAACATTACACGGTCACCGGACACCTGCGTCGAGGAGAGATCACCTTCCCGCTCTCGGCTGCTCGCCTGTTGGCCGAGCCGTCCGCAACCCCCGGCCAGGCGGGACTGGCGTTCATCGACAACCGCGTGGCACAGGCGCAACTCCACGGCGGCCTGCAGTGGCTGGAGCTTTTCGAGTCACGCGGCGCGATGCATGTTCCCAAATCCGATGTGCAGGAATTTCTGCGGCAGATCGCTTCGCTGCCGACGATTCCGCTCTTCGATTTGCCGACGGAACTCCAGTTCGAGCAGTTCGTCGGCCTCCCGCGTCCGCGGCTGGTGCTCAAAAAACCGGCACGCACCAATTACATCGCCAAGATCGAAGATCGCATCATCGGCAGCGTCTTCTTCGACTATGACGCCGGTCCGATCGATGCGACCGCCACCGCCGCCGGCACGTACGATCCCTCGATCCGCAAAATGATCCTCCGCGACAAATCGGCGGAAGCGAAGCAGTTGGCGATTCTGAAAGCAGTCGGCTTCCGCAAAGCGACCGATCCCGACATGGGGAGGGAGGGGGGAGGGGGCGAAGTACGCAATGAGTTGCCGACGCGGTTGCTGCCGGCGGTGGTGCCGACGTTGATTCGGGAAGGCTGGCTCGTCGAGGCGGAGGGGAAGCTGTATCGTGCCGCCACCGATTTCCGCGTGGCGGTCTCGTCGGGCATCGACTGGTTCGATCTTTCGGGCTCGGTGCAGTTCGGCGATCAGGTGGTGCCGCTGCCGCGACTGCTCTCCGCGGCGAGAAAGGGCGAGCACCTGATCAAGCTCTCTGACGGCACCTTCGGCGTGCTGCCGGAGGAATGGCTCGCCAAATACGGCGTCATCGTGCAGTCCGGGCAAGTGGTCAAAGAGGACCAAAGCGAGGGAGGAGGAGCGATTCGTTTTTCGCGCGCTCAGGCGGGGATGCTCGACGTGCTGCTGGAGTCGCAGCCGCTGGCAACCGTCGACGCGACGTTCCAGAACCTCCGCAACCAGTTGCACAGTTTCGGCGGCGTGATCGCCCAAAAAGCCCCGACCAGCTTCGTCGGCACGCTTCGCACCTATCAGGAAGAAGGACTCGGCTGGTTCGATTTCCTGCGGCAGTTCTCCTTCGGCGGCTGCCTCGCCGACGACATGGGCCTGGGAAAAACCATCCAGGTGTTGGCGCTTTTGGACGCCCGCTGTGGCAAGGACGACGAGCCGCCAAGTGACGATCTGAGCCGCGACCGTAAGGGAGCGACAGGCACCATTTCCCCCCCCCCTCCATTGCCGCAGGGTCGCTCCCTTACGATCGCGGTTCAGATTTCCCATCGACGCCCGTCGCTGGTGGTCGCGCCGCGGTCGCTGGTCTTCAATTGGCTCGAAGAAGCAATGCGGTTCACGCCCAAACTTCGCATCCTGGACCACACCGGCCCGTCACGCGCACGCTCCGCGGAAAAATTCACCGACCACGACGTCATACTCACCACCTACGGCACCCTTCGCTCCGACATCCTGTTCCTCAAAGATTTCCAGTTCGACTACGTGATTCTCGACGAAGCCCAAGCCATCAAAAACGCGCAGACCGAATCCGCCAAAGCCGTCCGCCTGCTGCAAGCCGACCACCGCCTTGCCCTCTCCGGCACGCCCGTCCAAAATCACCTGGGCGAACTCTGGAGCCTGTTTGAATTTTTGAATCCTGGCATGCTCGGCGCGGCGGCCGTTTTCGACGCGCGCTTCCAGTCCGTCCGATCCGCCAAGCCCGCAGTCGAGGAAGAAGGGGGAGGGGCATCGGTCGCGGAAGCGATTGCCGACGAACCAAACGCCGCCGCCGAGCCGGAGGAGTTGCAAACGGAGATGGAGGAAGAAGACGAGGAGACGCCGCGTCAGATGCTTTCTCGCGCCCTGCGGCCGTTCATTCTCCGCCGTACCAAAGAGCAGGTGGCCCAGGACCTGCCGCCGTGTACGGAGCAGACGATTCTCTGCGAGCTCGACGAATCGCAGCGAGCGATGTACGACGAGCTTCGCGATCATTATCGCCAGACGCTGCTGAGCGGACCCGGCGGCAAAACCCCGACATCGCAGGCCAATCGCATGCAGGTGCTCGAAGCGCTGTTGCGGCTCCGCCAGGCGGCGTGCCATCCGGGCCTGATCGACAAGACCCGCGTCGCCGAGCCCTCCGCCAAGCTCGACATGCTCCTGGCGCAACTGGACGAAATCCTTGACGAAGGCCACAAAGCACTGGTCTTCTCGCAGTTCACCAGCCTGCTGGCAATCGTCCGCAAACGTCTTGACGATCGCCAAATCCGCTACGCCTACCTCGACGGCAAAACCCGCGACCGCAAAAGCCCCGTCGAACAATTCCAAAACGATCCGGCAACAAAACTCTTTTTAATCTCACTCAAAGCCGGCGGCCTGGGCCTGAATCTCACTGGCGCCGATTACGTTTTCCTGCTCGATCCCTGGTGGAACCCCGCCGTGGAAGCGCAAGCGATCGACCGTGCCCATCGCATCGGCCAGGTACGCCACGTCTTCGCCTACCGCCTGATCGCCCAGGCCACCGTGGAAGAAAAAGTCCTGCAGCTTCAACAGACCAAACGCGACCTTGCCGACGCGATCATTTCCGAAGACAACGCCGTGCTCACGAGCCTTACGGCGGACGATCTGCAAATCCTGCTGTCATGAATGTCGGGGGTAGGAGTCCCACCCCGCAAAGCGGGGTCGCTACGACCGGAATTGGGAATCGCTTACATTGTAGCGACCCCGCTTTGCGGGGTGCATTACTACGACGAAGCCGGCGGCGGCACCCAAACCGTTTTCCGATTCCGCCGAATCCAATACGCCCAGTACGTCAATCCGAGGATCATCATGGGGATGCTGTAGGCGACGCCGAGGCTGATGGGGATGTTGGCGATGATGCCGGTGCTGTCGCCGACGCGGAACTGTTCGCCGATGATCCGCATGACCGGATAGAACGTCAGGAACGCTCCGCCGGCCATGCCCTCTTTTCGCCAGAACCAGCCGATGAGCCAGACGATCAGGAACAGCAGGATGCCTTCCAGCAGGGCTTCGTAGAGTTGCGACGGGTGCCGCGGATGCAGGATCAGGTCGAACTGCGTTCGCAGCAGATCGTGGAACGCGCCGCTGCTGTGCTCCCACCATCGCGCGATGTCCGAAGAGAAGATTTGGTTGGGGTTCAGGCACAGTTCCGTGCCGAGCCATTGTTTGACGGCGTCAAGCTGCTGAGCGTTTTTCAGGGTCAGATGGCCGAACTGCTCGGTCAGGTTGTGGCTGATCGTCGGATGGTTCGCCAGGAAATCCTGGAGCTGCTGGGTCGTTAGATTCTGCCAATGTTCGCCGAGATAGTGTCCGACGGCACTCTGCATCTGCGCCACCTGCGGCTCAGCAATTTCATTCGCGCCGTTGGTAGGGGAATAGAGTTCGCTGGGGAATTTCACCGCCCAGGGGACTCGTGTGATGTGGCCGTAGAGTTCGCCGTTGATGAAGTTCGCGATGCGTCCGAAGCAGAGTCCGATCGGCACCACCATGCAGGCGGCATCACCGATATTAACCAGCGACGCTCCGCGGCTGCGGTATTTGCGCGCGAACCAGATCAGTGTGAGAATTGTGAAGATCACACCGCCATGCGCCGACATGCCGCCCTCGGTTACGCGGAGCACGCCCCAGAACGGCAGGCTAGAGGAAAAGTCCCAGAGCAGAGGTGTTTCGTGGAATCGGAGTTTATTGGGAAGGTCATAGAAGAGGACATATCCGAATCTGCCGCCGAGCAGTACGCCGAAAATGCAGCAATTGAGCACGAGGTCCGAAACGCGCTCGAGCGGCAGACGCAGCATGCCGACCCTAGCGAGCTTGCGAATCAGCATGTATGCGGCAAGGAAACCCAGCAGGTAAGCAAACCCGTACCACCGCGCCTTGATCGGGCCGAGCGAAAAAATGATCGGGTCGAAATCGTGCAGGTAATAGGCCAGAAAATTGAGCATGTGAGGTCCGTCAGAAGAATAAAAAGTTTAAGGAATAAAAGAATAAAAGGAAGAGTAAAAGAATAAAAGAGTAAAGGTGTCCAAGGATTCCTTTTACTCTTTGATTCCTTAAACCTTTTACTCTTTATCAGATTTCTTCCGCCAGGATCGCCGAGAGTTGCTGACTGACCTCGGTGATCTGATCGGCGGTGAGATGCGGATTGATCACGTGGACGGGCTTTTCGGCGCCACGTGGCATCATTCGCCAAACTTCCGGCGGAGGCTCAACGCTCCCTGACGGTCGCGGCTCGGATTGCGCCGCCGCGGGTTCCATCCCTTCATACTTGAGCAGTCGCTTACGCATCAGGATCAAAGCCAGCACGAAACGGAACCGAATCTCCTGCGGTTCGGTCCGCCCTTCCATCCGCTGGAAGACATCCACCAGCACATTGTCATCCACGAGCAGTTTCTTTTTCTGCTGCGGCTCAGGCACCACCGTCTTCCAAAAGCTGAACATCCCCCCCCCCCTCTCCCCCCCTGTTGGTCGCTTACCCTCGCCCCAGCACTTCTCGCAAAAATCAATCCGCACAAACGGCGACGGCAACTCCTTGTCCCGCTCCTTCACGCTCTTCTTCTTCGCTTCCTTCTCCTCGGGCGACAGCTCTTCCGCAGGCCGATCGCACAGCGCTGCCCAGCAGACAGCATTAGGCAAGATCGCAACCTGACAAGCCGCACAAACAGCACTGGTCCGCCCCACATTCCACGAACTTTGCGTATTGAGAATCGTCATAGGCAATATCCTACCCGATTCTCACACGAACGTTTAGCCGTCGATCGAAAATCGACGCTCGTTGTGGATAACAGTCGCGGCCCCGGGGCGCAACCACACGTCGACAAGAAAAACGCCCACGGTTAGCATACTTGGCAGAGTGCGTAACACGAAATGCAAAACAAAGTAGCGCCCCCACTTTGCGGGGTGGCGATGGCAATCGGAGAGAACCATGCTTGACACACACAAACATCACATAAGTATCGTGACCGCGTTGCTGTTGGCCTTCGTACTTGGATCGTGCCAAAAAAGTGACACCCCTGAAGCTTCCTGGGTGAAGGCGAAAGGTGGTAACGTCAACGATGTCAACGCGACCATCAACGACAATGGCGAAACTTTAGTCCATCTTGCCGTCTGGGAAGGGCGTATGGATCTGCTGACCTGGTTAAAAGAACGAGGCGCGGATGTCAACGTCAGGAACAAGCATGGCCAGACGCCCATATATGGGGCGGCGGAGTACGGTTACGTCGAAATCCTGAAGTGGTTGAAAGAACAAGGCGCGGAAGTCAACGCCAAAAGCAATGACGGCAAGACGCCATTATCTGTCGCACGCTCTGACGAAGCGAAGACGTGGCTACGCGCTAATGGCGCACAATAGCCGATTGCCGACTTAACGATGGTGCTGGGTTGCCGGTCATTTCCTCGCTTCCGTTTTTTCCACAGCCCCCATCCAGCGCACCTCCCGTCCCGTCAACCGCCGCAGCCTCGCAATCAGTATCCCCGCATGATGCTGGATGTGGCGAATGTTCACGAATTGATGATCCAGTTTCGGCATCTTGTACCAACGGAACCCACACTCCTTGCGATCCAGATCCATCGCCTCCACCGCTCCATCCACCATCTCATCGCAAATCTTCCAATACGCCAAAATCTCCGCCTTCGTATACGGTGTGATCGGCTTGCCATCCTTCGCCGGCTTGAAATGCTGACTCGGTTCTCGATGCTTCTCCCACTTCACAAACGAGTCGCGGTTTTTGCCCAGGTAAAGGTGCGAGAAATACAGCGTGTGATACGCCACCCGCCAGGCGGCTATCTCACCATCCGTTTTCTCCCACAACTTCTCCGGCCATTTCTCAATGGCATCCTGGAGCATCGCCAACACCGCATGGTACTGCCCCTTGATGGCCGCTCGAATATCCATGCACGCTCCTTTCATATAGCCCCGGCTTCAGCCGGGATTCGTTCTCCTGGGGCCTATCCGCATCAGTTAATGAAACATCACGTCCCTGCACAAAGATGATCCCGGCCAAGGCCGGGGCTATATGGCGGACGAATAATCACTTGGCCAGATCGTAGACTTTGAAATTCTCGTAGTAGCCGTCGGCGTCGTAAACGGCGCGGAGGCCAAAGCGCCCGCCGGTGTAGATGTCTTTCGCATCGGTGTAGTCCATGAAGACGTTGCCGTTGACTTCGAGGTGGATGTGGCCGCCGATTTTGGTCAGGACCACGTGGGCGACTTTGTTTTTGGGGAGTTTTTCGGTGAGTTTTTCCTGTTTGAGCAGGATGAGGCCGGGGTTTTTGCGGAGGTTGCAGGTAGCCGATTCGCCGCGGAGGTAGGAGGTGTGGTAGCCGCGGATGCGAGACTCGTGGAATTGTTTGCGGTTCGCCTGACTGACATATTTATCGAAGTCCTGGAACGGCTTCCAGGATTTGGCGGGGAGGTAGTTGTTCTGCAAATCATCGCTGAGGATATCTTCGCCCTTGACGCCCTGTTGGCAGAAGAAGATCAGGTAAAAGCCTTTGTCGCTGGCTTTTTCGGATGGGGTCATGTCGAACTCAACGCGGAAGTCGTTGGGGACATCTTTTTTGAGCCAGACGTATTGGCCGATCTGTTCGCCGGTGGTTTGGATGTGCAGTTTGTGGTCCTTGACCTCGACGGTGTGCGGGCCTTCGCTGAGCCAATTCTCGAGATTGGCGAAGTTATCTTCGTAGACGAGTTTGCCCACCGGAGCAGGTGGCTCCGTGGCACACATGGCCAGAGCGGCGATCGCCAGAATCATCACGACCGGAAGGGCTACATGCGTCAAAAACGTCTGCATCGTTATGCGTCTCCAAAAAGGACCATTTTCTCTGATCTTCTGACTCAGGGCAAACGCATTTGGAGTTCAGAGCCGCGACCGTCAGGGAGCGACCTCGCGGCAATGCGTGAATAACGTGGGTCGCTCCCTTACGGTCGCGGCTCAGATGGTCAAATGCGTTCGCCCTGCCTTCTGACTCTGCCACCCCGCAAAACGGGGTCGCTACGTTCATTTTGTGGTATCATAACCCTTTCCGTTCAAGTTCAAAAGGAGTTTTTCTCATGGCCCACACCGCCCGCCCGTTCGTCCTTCACGAAGCCACTTTCTCGCAGGTCAAGAAGCTCGCTCCCAACGTTGCCGTTCAACCCTGGGGCGCTGAGGAGGCGCACAATTACCATCTGCCGCACGGCACGGATTGCATTCAGGCGACGGCGATTTCCGAAGTCGCCGTCGCCGCCGCCAACGCTAAAGGCGCCCGCTGCATCCTGCTCCCCTGTGTTCCCTACGGCAACGACAACCTGCAACTCTCGCAGGCTGCGACCATTACGATGCGCTCCGCCACGCAGCACGCGGTGCTCTTCGACATCGCCGACAGCCTCGTCCGCCAGGGCATCGACCGCCTCGTCCTCATCGATGGCCATGGCGGCAACGATTTCATCCCCATGATCCGCGACATCATGCTCGAACTCCCCATCTTCATCGTCCGCATCAAGCCCTACGGCACCGCCCCGAAAACCAAAGAAATCCTCGAAAACACGACCGGCGACCACGCCAACGAAATGGAAACCAGCCTGATGCTGCACCTGAAACCCGAATGGGTCGCCCCCCTGGAAACCGCCGGCGACGGCGCCGTAACGCCCTCCAAGCTCCCCCTGCTCACCGGCAATCCCGGCGTTTGGGCGCCGCGTCACTGGGCCTCCGCCACCCAAAGCACCGGCATCGGCGACCCCCGCAAAGGCACCGCTGCCAAGGGCAAGTACATGTTTGACGCCTTCGCCGCCGCCCTGGCCGACATCCTCGCCGAACTCTCCGCCGCCAAAAACGGAGACTTCCCCTTCATCGTCGGTGAGCTGCGTGATCAGGTGGATCGCGATTACCGCAAGTAAAGAAGCTAGAAGCCAGAAGATTCCAAGGTTGCGGCTTCCTCAAAACTTCTGGCTTCTGGCAACTGGCTTCTTCTGGGATACGCATGTTGACGATTAAACCGCTGACGATTGCCGATATTCCCGCTGCCCGTCGCATGAGCGACCATGCCGGTTGGAATCAATTGGATGTCGATTGGGATCGGCTCATCGCGCTTTGGCCACAGACGGTGCTCGGCGGCTGGCTGGGCGACAAGCTCGTCGCCACAGCGTCGCTGGCACACTTTGAACCCATTCGCGGCGAGCGCCTCCACCTGGGATGGATCGGCGTGATGCTCGTCGACGTCGAATGCCGCGGCGCCGGCTACGGCGGCAAAATCTTTGACGCCGTCATGCAATGCGGCGCCGACCGCGGCATCACGGACTACGGACTCGACGCCACCGACCTCGGCCGCCCACTGTACGTGAAACGCGGCTTCACCGACCGCTTCGGCATGAATCGCTGGGTGTGCAAAACCCCTGCTGCCACCGCGTTGCCCATCGAAGGTATCCGTCCGCTGGCGGAGGCGGACTGGCACGCCGTTGCCGCGATGGATCACCGCGCCAGCCGCGTAAACCGCACCTTGCTGCTCAAGCGACTGGCCCAGGAACCGGGCGCCCATGCCATCGTCGCGGAAGCCGGTGGAAAACGGATTGGCTTTGCCATGTACCGCGCCGGGCGAATCGCTGCATACATCGGTCCGATCGTTGCAGAGGATCCAGCCACCGCGTCGAAGCTTTGCCAATCGCTGATCGCCGCTCACAACAATCCGGTTTTTCCGCTTTTCGCCGACGTGGCCGCGGAATCGCCACTGGAAAGCTGCCTCCATGCTGCGGGCTTTATCGTCGCTCGCAAATTGATCCGCATGGGCAAGGCTGCGGATCAACACCCGCTGGCGTACAGTCCGATGGCCTTCACCGTAGCCGGTTTGGAATTGTGCTGACCGCCAGGGCAATTGCATGTGAACATCAGAGCTGCGAGCGTAAGCTCGCTTCGTCGTCACTGCAATTGCACGAAGCGAGCTTACGCTTGCAGCTTTGATTTCTTCCTCTACTTCCGCTTCGCCGCGAGCGCCTCATCCCGCAGCCGTGTGGGATAGCGAGTGCCGTCGATTTCCACTACCGGCACGGTGGGGGTGGGGGCTACTTCGCCGTCAACGCCGAGGGTTCGTGTGAATCGCACGGTGCGAGCGGTGGAATCCTTTTCGAAACGAGCGGCACCTGTTTTAGCTAACAGTTGCAGCCATGTCGTTGTGAGTACCGCTGCCGGCTTGAAAAACGCTTCGCCAAGCAACCCCGGTTCCGATTCCGAAAGACGCCACTCGATTCCCCCCCCTGTCTCTCCCTCTCCCCCTGTTCCCGACGTCATCTTGTAATCCACCCGCACCTGTATCTGCGACTTGTGGTCACGATTCCATTGCCGTGCCCATTCGCCGAGCGACTCGATCGCCTGTCGAATCTGACCCACCTCCGCGTCCGGCAGATTCGTGCGGGCAAAAAGATCCGCCATCATGGCGTTGATCGCACGCAGCCCGATCGTGGCATCTTTGTCGCCCAGCGTCACCGTCCCGCCCGGCGGGGAGAGAGGGGGGCTCCGCAAACCGCTTCGCCAGGCAAACGCATCCCGCAGCACTGCCAGCAAATCATCCGGCAAGAACGGCTTATTCATGTAATGCAAAGCCCCCGCAGCGAACCCTTTCTCCCGATCACCCTCCTGACACATACACGAAAGAATCACTATCGGAATATCAAAGGTTGCGCGGCAAGTGGTAAGCGCCCTGGCCACCTCAAATCCGTCGATGTCTGGCAGCATCAGGTCCAGAATGATCGCATCAGGATGCAGCTCATTCGCCTGGTGGATACCTGACCTGCCGGTGATCGCTTGCAGGTACTTGATATTTTCCAGGGCCAGGTATTCGCCGAGCAGTTCGTTTATTTCAAGGTCGTCTTCGACGACAAGGACTTTCATAACGTCATTCCACTGGGGGGTTGAACGGTCGCGGCATTGCGAAGTTCTTCATTGTACGCATATCGGCCGAAAAGTCGCCGACATACGGTCAAGGATGCGAAAATTGTGTTGTCGGTTTGTCATTGACCGTATTCCAAAATAGGAATATCATACGGATATGGACGTCAAGCCCGTACACTGGATTGGTGCCGCATACCGCGACCTGAAGGCCATGCCCGGCACGGTTCAGCAGACGTTTGGCTATGCGCTTTACCTCGCCCAGATTGGTCGGATGGATCATAAGGCCAAGCCATTGTCAGGCTTCGGCTCCGCTGGCGTGGTCGAAATGTCTGATACCGATGTCAGCGGTACGTATCGGGCTATCTACACTGTGCGCTTTGCCAATGCGGTTTATGTGTTGCATTGTTTCAAGAAAAAATCCAAGACGGGCGTCGCCACGCCGAGAGTGGAGATGGAACTTATCCGTGTTCGGCTTCGAGAGGCCCAGGCCCACGCAAGAGGAGCTCTGCCGTGAAAGACATGATTGAAGGTACCGGCAATATTTACGCCGACCTGGGGTTTCCCGATGCCGAGGAAATGCTCGTGAAGGCTCAACTGGCGACAGCGATCGGGGATATTATCGCCGCACGGAAATTGACGCAGCAGCAGGCGGCGGACATTGTGGGTCTGACGCAACCGAAGCTGTCCCAACTGCTCAACGGCCGTTTTCGCGGCATCAGCGAGACGAAAATGATGGAATGCCTGGCACGGTTGGGACGCGATGTGCGGATCGTCATCGGACAGGAACGTCCGCGCCGCCGAAATCCGGCACGCATCGAAGTCCTTCAGGAAGCCTCTGTGTAGGGAGGCACCATGCCGATCGTCGCGAAAAGTCTTCAACGGGCCGTCCAATTGTACCTGGAGCATGCGTATCCGGGTGGGGTTCCTGCGTCGATTCAGGACAAGATTATGCCGGTGATGGCGATTCCTGCCGATCAGATCGTTCCGATCGAATTATTTGAGAAGAGTGCTGAGGGGGGGGCGGGGCCGAGCTACGCCTTGCGTCTCGGGCAGCCGATGTATCCGTTCATGAAACTCATCATCGAACCTGCCCCCGGCCAGGATTCGCTCTCGCCAACCAACTACCTTCTCCGGGCCGACGCTCATGATCGCCACCTGCACGCGCCGGAAGGCTCGCCCGACGCGGCCTGGCTGGCTTCCGTCCGCGTAAGCAACCACGATCTGGTGGAGAAAATCGAAGCCGCCTGGGCCCAGGCTGGCCTGTCGACCTTTAAGGAGTACCTGCGGAAACAACTCGCGGCCCGGCGTGCGCAAGGTAAACCCCCGTTAGCCCCCGGCTCTGCCGGAGGTTCGTCCGATGGAGAAGCTAACGCATGAACAGGCAGCAGCCCATTTCCCGTGATTACACCCAGATGATCGTCAGCGAAGCCGTGGCACGCATCGCCACGCGTAAAACCCAGCTGGGCGACAAACTCGTGATCCTCGCCCATCACTACCAACAGGACGACATCGTGCGTTTCGCGGACGTGCTGGGCGATTCGTTCCAGCTTTCCCGCCAGGCCGCCAAGCTCACCAAGGCCCAGTATGTCGTCTTCTGCGGCGTCTACTTCATGGCCGAGTCCGCCGACGTCCTCACCGGCGATCACCAGCAAGTGATCCTCCCGAACCTCGACGCCGGCTGCCCCATGGCCGACATGGCGCAGATGGAACATGTGCAAAACGCCTGGTCCGCCATCCACAAAGCCTGCGCCCACATCGACGGTTTCACACTCATTCCGATCACTTACATGAACTCAAGCGCCGCGATCAAAGCATTCGTCGGCGAGCACGGCGGAGCGGTCTGCACAAGTTCGAATTGCGAAAAGATTCTGGCGTGGGCGCTGGATTCCGAGAAGCCAGAAGCCAGAAGCCAGGAGCCGGAAGTTGGAAGTTGGAAGCCAGAAGAAAATCGAAAATTGAAAATTGAAAATCGCAAGATCCTGTTCTTCCCGGATCAGCATTTGGGGCGCAACACGGCGTACAAGATGGGCTGGCCGCTCGAGAGCATGGCGGTGTGGGATTACCAACAGGCGCGCGGTGGAGGGGGGGGGCTGAGCGATGAGGAAATCCGCAAGGCGATGTTCATTCTGTGGAAAGGATACTGCTCCGTGCACCAGCTTTTCCGCCCGGAACACGTCGATCAAATCCGAACCAAATGGCCCGGCATTCGGGTGATCGTGCATCCCGAGTGCTGTTTTGAAGTCGTGCAAAAAGCCGACCTCTCCGGCTCGACCGACAAGATCGCCCAAACCATCGCCGCCGCCCCCGCCGGCTCGAAATGGGCCGTGGGAACAGAAGTACACATGGTCCACCGTTTAGCCAAGACGCATCCGGACAAGCAAATCGTGCTGCTGGGAGAGGGGGGGGGAGGGGCGAACTGCCAGCGTCGGTGCGACACGATGTCCCTGATCGATCCGGCGCACCTGTTATGGGTGCTCGACAACCTCGCCGAAGGGCGGGTGGTGAATCAGGTTGCCGTCGATGGGCGGACTAAGCACTGGGCAAGAGTGAGCTTGCAACGCATGCTGGACATCACAAACGACATGACGACTTAACTGGAGGTCCCCCATGAGCGCTCTGCGAATAATTTCCGCTCCCGATTTCGCCCGGTTTCGTGATGTGCTTTTGCTCAAGCGAGCGGTCAAGCGTCCGCCGTTGTTTGATTTTCACATCGCGCCGGCTCACAAGTCCGCGGTTCTCGGCCGGCCGTACGAAGGACCGCGGGACGACGCCGAATTCTTCCGGTTCGCCGGGTACGACTACGTGCAGATGACCTTCGGCATTCCGCACACCGAACTGATCGAAGCCGAGCACGCGGAGCAGCAAAGGCAGGCGACGCAGACACGAGGCATCCATTCCAGAGTCATTCAGTCGTACGAGCATTTCCGTTCCCGCCGCTGGAGCTGGTTCGACGCGGCGGAAGGCAACCTGGCCGCGGTAACCGATCGCTTGCAATGCCTGGAAAATCTCGCAAAGCTCGACCTCCACGGCATGAAAATCATGTACCACACCGCAGACATCTTCACGCTTGCATGGATGATGATCGGCTTCGACGAGTTCTGTCTCGCCAGCGTCGAACAACCGGAGTACATCGACGCGGTCATGGGCAGCCTCGCGCAAGCGGCAGAAAACATCACCCGGCGAGCCATTGAAATCGCAGGCAACGAGATCGGCGTATTCCTATATTCAGACGATATTGCATACACCGAGGGCCTGATGCTTTCGCCCGAGTTCTTCCGAAAGCACCTGTTCCCCGCCATGGGCCGGCTTACTGCTCTTCTGGCAAAGATCGACGCACCGACGATCTATCATTCCGACGGGCGATTGTTCCAGGTGTTCGATGACTTGGCAGCAATAGGTATTCGTGGAATTCAGCCACTGGAGCCCAAGTCGATGGACCCGCTGGAGATCAAACGGAATTGGCCGGGCAAGTTCTGTCTCGCGGGGAATATCGATTTAGATCTGATGTGCCGCGGGACGCCCGAGCAGGTCGAAGCCCATGTGCGGGAAAAGATCGACCGTCTGAACGTCAACGGCGGCTACATGCCCGGCGTCTCCAACACCGTCCCGTTTTATGTCAAAACCGAAAATTACCTGCGAATGATCGAAACGGTCTATAGCTACACGTTATAATGAGGGGTGAAAGGGATGATCCATGAGTGCGACTGCCAGAGAATGGCTTAAGACATTTGAGTTACTCGATCCGAAAGACCGGCAGGAGGTGGCCGCGGAGATTCTGCAGGCCTTGCGACCATTCCACTGACACTCGCTATCCGCAAACTGGGTGAATTGACGACGGATGAAATGACTCTCGTGGAAAACGCGGTGAAGTGGTGGTTGGGATTGGCGTGAGGTATACAGGCGAGATGCCCGCATTACGGCGCCCATGGAAAAGTGACTCGGCGGAGGGTAGTGCAGCCCATGGGAATCAAGGCGGTGTTGGTGGGCGTTTTGTCGGCGGCGAGCATGGTGCCGCGAAGTTCGAGGGGACTTTTACTTTTTGTCCAAGGGTCGGAGAGGTTCTCAGGGCAACGGCAAAGATCGAAAGATACGTCCCGCGGCATACTTAAATGAAAAGAAGTATTGTCGACAGGAAAAACATCATAGTCATGAAACGCGGAAAGCCTGTAATCCTTGACGGACGTACGACGATCGGCGATCGGAGCGGCAAAGACCAAAGGACCACGAACGACGACCGCCTGATGGTCGCAGGATTGTTCGATTGTGATCGCGGGTTGGAATGCGATGGTGAGACGATCGCCGGTGTTCCATTGGCGGCGGATTTGGGTGGTTGGGCTGACAGCTTCGTAAGGGGCGTTGTTGACGGTGATGACGGTACGGGTGGACCAAGCGGGGATGCGTAGTTCGAGCGTGAAGTCGAGCTGGTCGGCTTGTTCGATGTCGATTGTGACGTGATCTTCGAAAGGATAGTGCGTCTGCTGCGAGAGGGTGAGCGATTTGCCAGCGAGGGAGGTGCTGAGGCGGCATGGCCCATAACCGGCAACAGCGATGCCGGGGGCGTTCAGAGCCGCGACCGTAAGGGAGCGACCCTCGTTACTCATGCATTGCTGCCCGGTCGCTCCCTTACGGTCGCGGCTCTGATGATCTGGCGCGGCGATGCGGAGAAACATGCCGCTCACATGGTACGGAAGAATCTTGACGGCGGCGGGATTGCAGCAGACGGCAACATCTTCATGCGTCGGCGAAAATTTAGTTCGGGTTTTACGTTGCAGGCTGAGGCTCAGAGCGCGGCTGGCTTCAAGACGGTTGTCCTGAGTGAGATAGGTGATCGCCATACCGTCGGCGAAACGGGCGCCTTGGGCGGCGTTAAACAACAGCCGTTCAACGGCGTCGGCGTGGTGAAGCTCGCCGGTTTTCTGCATGCGGGAGTGGAGGCTGGCGAGCAGTTCGGTCATGGCGCAGTATTCGTAGAACATCTCGCCGGTGGGCTCGCGGCCGTGGATGTTTTCATCGCCGATGCACGCAGCGGAGACGGTGGTGTGACGGGCGAGCTTGGCGAACGCAGCATTGACACATTGTTTGTAAATATCTTTGCCGGTGGCCTGCGCGAGGAACAATAGCACGCGGATCTGTTCCATCACATGCGGCGTATGCCCGTCGTAAGGCTTGGCAGGATCGAGCAGATTGACCGGCCGATTGTCGGCCTTGGGCATGTTGTCAGCGGAGGCGAAGTCGTTGAAAAGAAACTCCGCGAACTCCAGGTATCGCCGTTCGCCGGTCTTATGGAAAAGTATCTCCAGCACGTCAATGAACATAAGTCCGTGGGCGACGCCGCCGTCGATGACGGGGTTGCGGAAGTAAGGGCGATCGAGGGGGGGAGGGCCGTACTTCGACATGGTGAGATCGACGGCCCGTCGGACGGCGGGGAGGATTGTGGGATCGCCCGTGAATTCGGCGTAAGCGAGCAGCGCGACGAAGATTCGGCTTTGCGTCCAGAGTTCGCCGTTGCCGGATTGATGCTTGTAGCGATCGGAGGGTTTATACACGCCGATGTAGCCGTCGGGTTCCTGAAAGGCGAGGATGTGCCTGAGAATGCGTGCGGCCTTGGCCTGCGCATCCGCATCACCGGCAAGAAAAGCCATGCGAACCAGACCGTCCAACCAGACCGCTTCGGTTTCCCCTCGCCACCACCATCGCCATGCGGTAGCGTCCGGATTAGGCGGGGCGTTGTTTTCCGAGCCGTTCTTGCGGTTCTCGCCGAACGCGTCGAACGACGCTTCCCGCGTCAGCTCGTCGAGATGCCCGGCAAACCCGTGAAGGTCACGCTGCATTTGCAAGAGCATCCAACCGAGCGGGCGGATCTGGCCCAGGGGAAAGGATTCGTAGGTCGTAGTCATAATTGATGCACGCTGAAGCGTGAACTCCGATGATGCTTGACGATTGAACGATCTGCAATCGTAAGATTGCGATAGCGTTATCATCATTATTACCGGTTTCTTTCGAGAGGTTCAACGCATGGGTAAAATAATCCATTCGGCTCTCGTGTTTGGGGCGTTGGCGGTTCTGTTGACCTCCGTGCATTTATTCGCGGAGGACACCGGTAAGAATTATCCGCAATATCGGGGCGGCCCCGCTCGCGACGCCATCGCGCGTGGGGAAACCGGCCTGGCGAAAAGCTGGGGAGAGAGACAGCCCAAACAGCTCTGGAAAAACGAGATGTACGAAGGCTATTCCGGCCCCGTCATTAATGACGGCAAAATCTACATCATGGATTACGAACCGGGCCCGGAGAAGCCGGGCGTGGACCCCAAGATCGCGGCCAGACAGGGCACCGACCTGCTCCAGTGCCTCGATTTGGACACCGGCAAAAAATTCTGGGAATATCGCCATCCCACGGACCACACCAAAAACGCCAAAGCGAGGCCCAATGAGTATGGGATTACCCGGACCACGCCGGCGGTGACGGACAAGTTCGCGGTCTTCATGACCACGGAAGCCGAGGTCATCTGCCTCGACGCTCAAACAGGCGCACTGGCCTGGCAAAAAAACCTGATCACCGACTACGGCACACCCTACGTTGAGTACTACATGTGCCAAAATCCTCTGATCGACGGCGACAAAGTCATCGTCGCACCGGCCGGCAAGGGAGCCTTGATGGTCGCCTACGATCTTGCCACCGGCGAGGTCAAGTGGACCACGCCCAACACCACCAACGCGAGGCTTTCGCACAACTCGATCACCGCCATGGACTACAAGGGAACACGTATTTATCTTTATGTTTCCCACAGCGGCTTCCACGGCGTTTCCGCCGACGGAAAAGCCATGTTCTTTTATCCAGAGTGGAAAGCGAAGGGCCAGAACATCCCCACGCCCCTGGTGATCGGCGAAGACAAAATCTTCGTCACCGGCGGCTACACCGTCGGCAGCGCCCTGCTGCAACTCGAGGGTTCTCCCCCCGGCGAAATGACCGTGAAAGAAGTTTACACACGGACCGAAGACGAGTTCGCCACCGTCATGCATCCGCCTATCCTCTACAATGGCTTTTTATATGCCAACCATATGTACAAAGATTACGTTTGCATGGATCTGGAAACCAATATCAAATGGCGTTATGGCAAAGACCAGTCCAAAACCAGTTTCGGCGGAAGCCCTTCGTTGGTGGCGGACGGAATGATCTATCTGGTGTCTGAAAACGGTACGCTGTTGCTGATTGAACCTTCCCCGGACAAAATCATCATCAAGGGGCAGACAAAGTTGGTTGTCTCCAAGAAGAGTTTAGTCCGGGCGCCGATGGCCATTTCCAACGGCAAACTACTGGTCCGCGGTTATGCCGAAATGTATTGCCTGGACGTCAAGTAGGAATCACGCAGCGATCGCCTGCTCAAGTATGTCAAGTCCTCGCATCAACTGCTGTTCCTCAATCGTCAAGGCCGGACAGATTCGCAGAACATTTTTCGAGGTTGCGTTGACGATCAAGCCTTTCGCCAGAGCCGCCATCACCACCGGTGTGCCGTCCGTTGCCGTAAGTTCTACCCCGATGAACAAACCGTGTCCGCGGACGTCCTTGATTCGGCTGCCCGCGTTCTTAAAGCCGCGAATCCGGGTTTTGGCCATCTCGCCGAGCTTCGTCGCTTTCGCTGGTAATTGGTCCTTATCGAGTACATCAAACACTGCCGCCGCCACCGCCGCACACAGCGGGTTGCCGCCAAGTGTACATCCGTGCATTCCCGGCTTGAGAAGCGCCGCCTTCTCCGGCGTCGCAAACATGCACCCCACCGGCACGCCGCCGCCAATCGCCTTGCCCAACGTCATGATGTCCGGCGTTACGCCAAAATGCTGATGCGCAAAATATTTCCCGGTCCGGCCGCAGCCGGTCCACACCTCATCAAAAATCAGCGTCAGCTTATGGCGATCGCAAATCTCCCGCACCCCTTTCAAATAGCCTTCCTCCGGCACATTCAAGCCGCCCTCGCCCTGAATCGGCTCCACAATCACCCCGCAAGTCTGTGCGTCAATCGCCGCCTCCAACGCCTTCACATCATTGAACGGCACATGCGCAAACCCCGGCGTCATCGGCAAAAAGTCCTTTTGATATTCCACCGTCGGCGTCGCCGAAAGCGCCCCAAGCGTCCGCCCGTGAAACCCCTTATGCATCGAAATAATTTTGAACCGTCCTTCTCCACCTGCCAAGCGTGCCAGTTTGATCGCCGCTTCGTTCGATTCCGCACCCGAATGACAGAAAAACGCCCGCCCATCGAACCCCTTACTCTTGAGATGCTCCGCCACGCGAATCTGCGGCTCCGAATAAAACTGGTTCCCCACGGCCCAGAGCGCCTGAGCCTGCATAGTAACCGCATCCACCAATGCCGGATGACAATGCCCCAGGATCGTTCCGCCGAATCCTGCGAACAGATCGATATATTCTTTCCCGTCCGCGTCCCAGAGTTGCGATCCTTTTCCGCGGACGATCACCGCCGGCATTTTGCCGTAGTTCATCACCATCGCCGCCTGAAACCGCGCCATCAAGTCCTGATTATTCATCACAGTAAGCACTCCCGTAAAATTCAGACTGCTAAAGATATGAAATCCCCCACGATCCCACAAGGAATCGCTCCGCGAATCGGAGGCGGAGGGTGTGCCCGTTTTTCCGGACAACGTTTTTCCATCACGTAAAATTTGTTCAATTCGTAAAATTCGTGGAAAAAACGCTCGCCTATCGGCTCGCGGCTAAACTTGTCGAGTACCATGAACCCCACCACGAATTTTACGAACTTTACGAATTGAACGAATTTGACGAGGCGTGCTCCCCTCCCTCCGAAAAAACGGCGGCCCGCGCGAGATGCGCAGGCCGCCGGCGAGCAAACTGGATTGATCTATTGATTCGTCTAGCTGAGCAAACGCAGCACTGCCTGAGGCGCCGCGTTGGCTTGCTGGAGCACCGAGCCGGCAGCCTGCACCAGAATCTGGTTCCTGGTGAGATTGCTGGTTTCGGTGGCGAAATCGGTGTCGCGAATGGCGCTTTGAGAACTCTGGACGTTCTCGAGAGCGACGTTCAGCGAGTTGATCGTCGAGCCCAGCACGTTCGACTGGAACGCGCCGATGCGACCGCGGAGATTGGCGACGCTCTTGATCGCCGCGTTGACGATGTTCTGGGCGAGACCGGTGTCGCCGCTATTCACGGCGGCCGCTTTGCCCGAGCCCAGGTCGGAGAGCGTATAGAGCGTACCGTTGGAGACGAACTTGCCGATGCTGCCGGTGTTGACGTTGCCCAGGCCGATGGAGGCTATGTTGGCGGAATTGACTTGAGCGCCGAGGCTGAAGTTAGCGCCGCCGCCGGTGACGCCGAAGGTCTTCGACATGCCGGTGCTGTTCATGTTGGCGTTCATGGTGAGATCGGCTTCGAAGTTGGCCGTGACGACCTTGACGTTGAGGCCATCGGATTTAACCGCTGCGCCGTTGACGGAGAGAGTTGCGTCGCGTCCGTGGCTGGTGGTGTTGGCGACGCCGTTGACGTCGGTGGTGCTGAACGCGTCGGAGTTATTGGAGGAGACGCTGACGAATTGGGTCGAGCCGTAGCCGGTCGACGTGAACGTGATGTTGTCGCCGGAGAGGGTCGCCTGGACGCCGGTGGAATCCGTGAACTGGTTGACGGCGGCGGCGATCGCGGAACTCTTGGTCGAACTGGCAAAGGAAAGCTGAACGGTGCCCGCGTTGCCGGCGATCGAGAGGCTCGCGGCGCCGTTGAGCCCGGTGCTGGAACCGGTGAACGTCAACGCACCCGTCTGCGCCGAGGCGATGACCGAGACCGAAATGGCAAGCGCCGTGCTTCCGACCTTGGCGGAGTTGATCGACACGTTGGTGAACGCGGACGTGGTCGCCAGGCCGGAGGTCGTGTAGTCGAACGTGCCGTTGAGCAGCTTGGTGCCTTCGAACGACGCCGAGTTGCTGATGCGGTTGACGGTGCTGAGGATCGAGTCGACCTGCAGCTGGTTGGCGTCTTTTTCATCCTGTGAGAGCCCCGCGGAGTTCGCGGAGGAGCTCACGAGGCCCTGCAAACTTACCAGAAGCGAGGAGACTTCGCTCAGGGCGCCTTCCGCGGTCCCGACGATGTTGTCGGCCCGCTGCGCATTGGAAATCGCCGAGGTCGTCGCGGCCGCTTCCGACCGCAACGATTCGCTGGCGATCAGACCGGAAGGATCGTCCTTGCCGGAATTAATGCGATAACCGGTGCTCAGCCGTTGCAGCGACGTCTGCAGCGCGGCGTTGTTCGTGTTGAGTGTGTTGACCGCGATAAGTGAAGAAACGTTGGTATTGATACGAGACATTATGTAGATCCTCCATGAAGCCGGCGGATGGACCCACACATCGTTTCTCGTGCGCGGCGTGAGCCATCTCTTGGCTTGGAAAACTCGGAATCATGTCACGGTCGCCACCTCCCGTGGCGGTTGGGCCCTGATCAGACTCCGGATCAGCAAGCATGACTGAAAACTTGTATCCGGCCCGACCTTCCGTGAATTAACAACCCCGGTACCCTCTCGGCCTTCGCCCCGGGACATCGCGAAGACCTCGCTCTCTTGTCGTGTACCTCCCCGGCCTTTCAGCCTCGCTCAAGAGCCCGCAACAGACCGCCCAAAAACACTTGGAAGCCTGTCCGGAGCACCACAGGAGTACTGATTCGGAACAAGTCACCGCCGGGTTTAGCATCTCGTGGAAATAGAGACCTCTCTGAATTCCGATAAGGAATCGTCCGAAATTACAGCCAATTGGAATCGAGAGCGGCGATTGTGATGGGACTTGGGATGTGTCCGAATAACGGGCGACTGGAATGAGCCACAGACAGACCCGGCGCGGCAGAGCCGCAACCAAATCATGAAACGACTTGAGCACGAAGACACGAAGAACACGAAGAAAAAATAAATAAGAAACTTCGTCTCCTTCGTTTCTTCGTGTCTTCGTGCTCAATTTTGTCAGGATAGAAAGAAGTTGCGCGATAGTAATACGGACAAGGGTTGGAAATTCGAAATTCGTCAGTCAAAATCTGTCCGTGACTGTCTGTGTCTGTCAGTGGCTAATTCCCGTCGTCTGTCGGTATTTGTCTGTGGCCACGCAAAAACGCAGGCGGATGGCACAAGGCCATCCGCCGCGGGATTGACTGGTTTTCACTTCAGGCATTAGCCGAGGAGTTTGAGCACCGACTGCGGCGCGGCGTTGGCTTGCGAAAGCACCGAAGTGGCGGCCTGAACGAGAATCTGATTCCGCGTCAGGTTCGACGTCTCCGAAGCGAAATCGGTGTCACGAATCGCGCTTTCCGAACTCGATACGTTCTCCAACGCCACGTTCAACGAATTGATCGTCGAAGTGAGCGTGTTGGCCTGGAACGCGCCGAGGCGGCCACGAAGAGTCGAGACGTCCTTGATCGCCTGGTTCACGATGCTCTGCGCCAGGTTCTGATCGCCGTGGTTGACGGAGGCCGCCTTGCCCGAGCCAATATCGGACAGCGTGTAAACGGTTCCGTCCTGCACGTATCGACCGACGGAGGCGGTGTTGACCGAGCCGATGCCGATGGAGGCGGCATTGGCGGTGTTGACCTGAGCGCCGAGGCTGAAGGTCGCGCCGCCGCCGAGGATCCCGAAGGTCTTGCTCACCGAGCCGGTGTTGATCGCGTCGTTGAGCGTGAAAGTGACATCCAGCGTGTCGCCGACAACCGCCTTGACGTTCAAGCCGTCGGAGATGGCCGCGGTGCCGTTGATGGTCAGCGTCGCGTCACGTCCCTGGGCGCGGTTGGTGTCCACGCCGCTGATGTTGCTCGTGGTGAAGGCCGTGGGGTTGCTCGAATTGACGCTGACGAACTGCTGGGAACCGTAACCGGTGGAAGTGAAGATGATCGACGTATTGTCGGTCGAGAGGGTTGCCAGTACGCCGGTGGAATCGGTGAACTGGTTGACCGAATTGACGATATCGTCACTGGTAGTGGCGCTGATGAAGGAGAGTTGCACGGAGCCGAGGTTCCCGGAGATGGAGAGGTTGGTGGTGCCGGTGAGTCCGGCGCTGGCCCCCATGAAATTGAGCTGTGCGTGCTGCGCCGAGGTCAACACGGTGACCTTCACGGCCAGCGGATTGCCTCCGGCCACCTTGGCCGAGTTGATGGAAATGTTGGTAAACGCGGACGTGGTCGCCAGGCCGGAGGTCGTGTAGTCGAACGTGCCGTTGAGCAGCTTCATGCCTTCGAAGGAAGACGAGTTGCTGATGCGGTTGATGGTGTTGAGGATCGAATCGACCTGGAGCTGGTTGGCGTCTTTTTCATCCTGTGACAGGCCCGCGGTATTGGCGGAGCTGCCGACCAGGCTCTGGAGACTCACCAGCAGATTGCTGACTTCCGAGAGCGACCCTTCGGCGGTCCCGATGATGTTGTCGGCTCGCTGCGCGTTGCTGATCGCCACACTGGTGGCCTGTTGCTCGGCCCGGAGCACTTCGCTGGCGATCAAGCCGGCGGGATCGTCCTTGCCGGAATTGATGCGATAGCCCGTGGACAAGCGTTGCAGAGATGTTTGCAGCGACGCGTTGTTCGCATTGAGCGTGTTGACTGCAATCATCGACGTGACATTGGTATTGATACGAGACATGAAAAAATCCTCCGTGAAAAGGTGCCGTCGAGAAGCTGTGCGAGGGAGTCTTTCATCCGTAAAAGACCCGCTGAAAAGCGCAGCGAACGGCGGAATCTACTCTTGCGGTCGAAAACAAGTGGCGCGCGATTCGATCGACCGCTGGACGAATCGAACGCTGCTTTTCCTCCCGGGCCTCTGGCCCTGATCAAACGCGATGACACCGAAGCGATACGGTCGGCACAGAGCACCTTGGCCCTCGCGGCACACATCACCTCACGAGGGAATCATTCGGAATTTATGGGAGGTAATCTTGAGGCCGAAAATGCGCAAAACACGCTTTTTTTGCGGGAAAAATGGCGTCCGAAAATGTCGTAGAAACAGAGCCTCGCAACAGGTGAAATTATCGGACAACACACATTCTCGGACGTAGCGGCAAAGAAAAATTTTGCGCCATCACAGCGATTGTGATAAAACGTTATGGGACGACAAGGGGAGGAGGTGACGGGGTGACAAGGTGACTTGGTGACAAGGAGTACCGCGTGGTAACGCGGTGGTTTGTCTTCGCATCCTCAACCACCACCGCATTATCACGCGGTGCTCCCTGTCACCTTGTCACCCTGTCACTTCTCCGATTCTCAATCGGGCGTCCAGATCGCCACGCACTGGGGCGCCTCGGTGAGGCGAACTTCCACGAGATGGGCGGTTCCGGGGAGCTCTGCAATGGCCGCTTGAAATCGCTCGCCGACATGCTGTGCGATGCGTTCCGCGGTGGGATTGAACTTGCTGTGGAAGGGTTCCAGGCTGTTGAGGTCCTTATCGCACAACGGAGAAAGAATCTCGCCAAGGAGCCGCTCGGCAATGTGAAAGTCGATGACGGTTTCGACGGCATCAAGCCGCTCGGCCGCCAGTTTGACCGTCACCTGAAACAGATGTAAATGAGATGCCTCAACCCCCCCCCTTTCCCCTCCCGGCATCCGCAATGCGTGATAAGCACGAAAAGAAGATGTGACTTCAATGGCGAACATATGTTTGTCTTTCGTGTTTTTCGAAGAAGCCAGAAGCTGGAAGCTGGAAGTTTTGAAAACGCCGCAAACTTGAAACCTTCTGGCTACTGGCTACTGGCTTCAGGCTTCTGCTCGAGTTCTTTCGAGCGTTTGGCGGCGGCGGTGAGGGCCTGAGAAATGATGGCGGGGAAGTGTTGGGCTTGCATGGATTCGATGGCGGCCTGCGTGGTGCCGTTGGGAGTGGTCACTTTGCGGCGAAGTTCGGCCGGCGCATCCCTGGATTGCTCTAGCAACGCAGCAGCACCGATGACAGTCTCGCGGGCCAATTGCAAAGCTTGCAGTTCCGTGAGTCCCAGCGTCACGCCGGCCTGGGCCATCGCTTCGGTGAGGAAAAAAACGTACGCCGGCCCTGAGCCGGAAACGGCGGTGACGGCATCCATCGCGGCCTCCGGAACACGAACGGTTTTACCGGCAGCCGCAAAAATACGCTCGGCAACAATGAGATCATGCTCGGCAGCGAAGCTGCCCTTAGCCAAAGCGGACATCCCTTTGCCCGCAAGCATCGGCGTGTTAGGCATGACACGAATGACTCGCCTATTCTCCCCCAGGGCCTGCTCGATGAACTGAGCGGAGATGCCCGCGGCGATGGAAATGATCAGGGCGCCAGGCTTAAGCAGCGGCTTGATCTGCCGCAGAGCGTCGGCCAGAACAAAGGGTTTCACCGCAAGGATAACAATGTCAGCCTGAGGAACGATTGCTTCAGGACCGCTCACGCAGCGAAGCCCCAGCTCGTCACTAAAAAGTCGCTGCCGATCGGCGCTGGGATCGGCCGCAAGCATTTCGGCAGGTTGATAAACCGCTGCACGAAGCAGCCCGCGAGCGATAGCTTCAGCCATATTACCAGCGCCGATAAATGCAAGGATAGGCATATTTCGCTCCACTTTGTGAGACGTGTTACAGCGCCCCATACTTGAGCAGGAACTTTTCGAGCTCCTTCTCGCGGCTCCGTGGGAAAAAACCCTGACAGATCAAACATACACCTTCGACACTGCCGGTCTTCTCAGCCAACGCATCGAACGATTCCATGGTGCCGAAGAATTGCACCAACTTACCGGCCTTGCGGATCTTCGTGATCACCTCGGGCCAATAACCGGCGTCGGGCTTGCCGGCGCCGGGAATCCACTGCACGCCCTTGAGTTCCGGAATCGCGAGAATCGAATCCAGGTGCGGCAGTTCCCCGATGCCGTCGAGATGATAAAACCCGTGCTTCATCCACTTGCAGCTGGCCGCCAGGTCCTTCTTCACAAATCGCTCGAACATCTCCGGCCCGATCATGTAACAGAAATCACACTGAAACATGTAGTAAGGTTGCTGCGAAAACAGCGACGTCCAGCACGTCCAGCCGATATTATACTTCCGCAGGATTTGATCGAAGAGCTCAAAATACTGCCGCCACAGGGCATGCGTCTGCCAGACGAGCTTTTCGACCGTTTCCGGCGCGTCGATCAGGTCTGTCAGCAGGGCTTCGCTGGGGCGGAAGGAGGAAAGAATGTCCAGCGTTCCGCCGAGGTCGGTCATGCCGATCTGCGCTTGGCCAGCGAGTCGCTGCCCCGCCGCCTCGGCCACCGCCGCGATTCGCTTGAACCACTTATTTTCCGGATCAAACTTCAGCTCAACCTCGTCGAGTGCCAATGCCCGCGGTGGCTTGAACCAGACGGTGTTGTCATCGGCAAACAGTCCGCACCCCAGCATCGCCGCCATCACGCCCGCCCCGAAGTTCAGCCATTCCACCGGATACGCATCGCCCAGAAAATATCTCCGCGAGAGATCGTACTCCCAGCGGTCGGCAATCTGCTCGGGCGCGACATCGTCGGGATAACGAGCCGCAAAACCGTACGACGGTACGCTCGGCTCCTTCCGGCCCGGATCACGACCTTTCATCACCATCTGAATCAACGGCCGTTTGAGCTCCCCCGCCCACCACTTGGCGCTATCCGTCTTCACCCGTTCCCATCGCCGTGCGTCAAAATCGATCGACATGTTCATCCTCACAGTAAACGCATCAGAGCCGCAATCGTAAGAGTGCGGAGCAATAACCGCAATCTTACGATTGCGGCCCTGATGATTTCTTTCCATTCCCGACCGCCTTGCACTACACTGTTATCATCCTTTTTTCTCCACGGAGGTCCTCGTGATCAAAGTTGCCATGATCGGCGCCGGCTCAGTTGTCTTTTGCAAAAATCTCACCGGCGACATCCTTTCCTACCCTGAATTTAAGAACGCGACTCTCGCTTACATGGACATCGACAAGGAACGCCTTGAAGTCGGCGCTGCCCTGTGCAAAAAAGTCGGTCAGGCACTGGGGGCCAATCCGACGATCATCGCCACACAGAATCGCCGCGAGGCTCTCGAGGGCGCCGACTTTGTGATCAACATGGTCCAGATCGGCGGCATGGATTCCACGCTTGTCGATTTCGAAATCCCCCGCAAATACGGCCTCAATTTCACCATCGCCGACACCACCGGCCCCGGCGGACTCTTCCGCGCTCTACGCACCTACCCCATGCTCAAAGGCCTCTGCCAGGACATGATGGATGTCTGCCCTAACGCATGGATACTCAACTACTCCAATCCCATGTCCATGAATATACAAGCGATTTACCGCACTTGTGGTGGTGGGGTGAAGGCCGTCGGACTTTGTCACAGTGTGCAGGGAACCTTCAACCAGCTGATGGGCTACATCGGCGAACATCCTGCCGAGTGCGAGTTCCTCTGCGCCGGCATCAATCACATGGCCTTCTACCTACGTATGCTCAGAAACCGCAAAGACCTCTACCCGCGGCTCTGGGATGCCATGAACCGCGAAGAAGTCTACAACTCCAACAAAGTCCGCTTCGAACTGATGAAAATGCTCGGCTATTTCGTTACCGAATCCTCCGAACACTGCGCCGAATACAACCCCTATTTCATCCCTCGCGGCCGGACCGCCATCGAAAAATACTCCGTCCCCATCGACGAATACCTCGTCCGCTGCGACGGCATCGTCGAGCAGTTCGAACGCATGAAAGCCTTCACCAAAACCGACGATCCCATCACCGTGAAGCGATCGCATGAATACGGCAGCACGATCATCCACGCCCAGGTCACCGGCAAACCCGCCGTCGTCTACGGCAACATGCCTAACCGCGGCGCCATCACCAACCTCCCCCCAACCGCCATCGTCGAAGTCCCCACGCTTGTCGACCGTAGCGGCTGCCAGCTCACTGCTGTCGGCGAACTGCCTCCGCAAATCGTCGCCTACGTCATGCCTCACGTGCAGCAGCACGAGCTGTTCATCCGTGCCGCGATGGAAGGCCGCCGCGACTACATTTACCAGGCCGCCATGTCCGACCCCCTCACCGCCGCCACGCTCACACTCGACAAGATCAAGGAACTCTGCGACGAACTGATTGCCGCTCACGGTTTCGAAGCTGACGGCGGCAATCTCCCGCCGCTCGATTCGCCCAAGACCATCGTCCCGACCTCCGGCAAGACCTTCGGCCGCGTCGATCCCAAAGCCCTCCACGAGTCCTGGGACCAGGCCCAGAATCAGGCCGCCGCCGATCACCTCAAAAACTGGCAAATCATCGGCCCGTTCCCGTCGCTCACACCCGGCACAGTCAGCCTGAAGCAGGAAACCGCCGTCGAAAACGATTTCTTCAAGCGAGCCGACGGCAGCGTGGATATCAAAGCCTCCTACATCATCGGCGACAAAACGCTCACATGGAAACCCTTCCAGGCAAACAAGCAAGGATATATCGGTCTGGGCGCCGCCGTCGGACGCATGGAATGGGCCGTCGCTTACGCTTATACCGAAATCGAGTCCGTCCATCCGCGTGAGTGCGTACTCAAGTGCGGCTCCAAAGACGGCATCAAAATCTGGCTCAACGGCGAAGTCGTTCACGAGCACGAAGTCAGCCGCACCTACAGCACCAACGAAGACAGCGTCCCCATCTGGCTCAAGACCGGCATCAACCGCATTCTCGTCAAAATCGACAACTACAAAAACAACTGGGGCTTCAGCATCTCAATCCCCAAACCGAATTTCTGACATGAAACCCCAGTCGCACAATGTCGACGAAGTCTGGCAGCGTCTGCGAAAACGCTACGGTCCACGACCCGCCAAAGTCTGGGGCCGTGGCATTGATGTGCTGGTCGAAACGATCCTCTCGCAAAACACCAGCAATCAAAACTCCTCCGCCGCCTACCGCCAGCTCCGCCGCCGTTTCAGAACATGGAATGAAGTCGCCGACGCTCCGGTCGAAGAAGTCGAACGCTGGATTCGCACCGCCGGCCTCTCCCGCCTGAAAGCCCCACGCATCCAGACAATCCTCCGTCAGCTCCGCGAAGAGCGTGGCCGCATTTCCCTCGAATTCCTCAAACGCCTCCCGCCCGACCAGGCCGCCGCCTACCTGCGCCGCTTCAAAGGCATCGGCCCCAAAACCATCGCCTGCCTCCTGCTCTTCGCCTTCCAAATGCCCGTCTTCCCCGTCGACACGCACATCCACCGCATCGCCCGCCGCCTCCACTGGATCGGCCCGAAAGTCTCCGCCGAAAAAGCCCACATCCTCCTCGAACCCGCCATCCCACCCGCCCAACGCTACGAAATGCACATCCTCCTCATCGCCCACGGCCGCCAAACCTGCCGCGCCATCAACCCCACCTGCGATCGCTGCCCCCTGCTCGACCTATGCCCGTCAGGGGGGGGGCGTAGCATCGGCATCCTGCCGATGAACGGGTGCATCCAGAATTGAGTGGCTGTTCTCTATTTAGCCGGCATGCTTGCATGCCGCTTCGGGCACCGATCTCAATAACGGGCACCGAAGTCGCTTGCGGCGTCGCGGACCGTACCTGCATAACGAACCCGCGCCTATGCCCCCACGGCCAGAGTAGGGTAAAATGAAGACATGTTGGAAAAGTACGCCAAACTAAGCCTCCTGGACAGAATGGTCATTGCCGTTCAACGTGTGCACGAACGGTTAAAACTCACGACATCCACCCTTGAGACAGCCCGTATCCCGTACGCCGTTGCCGGTAGCAGCGCCGTTGCTGCGTGGCTGGCAGCAAAGGAGCCTTCCGCCGTTCGTTACACCAGGGACGTGGATATTCTGATTCGTCGCGCCAACTTTCATGCGGTACGTCGCGCACTTGAAGCCGCCGGATTGGTCTATCAGAGATTCAAAGAAATCGACTTGTTTCTCGACGGCGACACACCGCGTGATGCCGTACGCATCATCATGGCGGGCGAAAAAGTTCGATCAACAGATATCTTCGCCGCTCCAGATGTAAACGAATCTGAGCATGTCGGCCCGATCCGTCTACTGAATCTGGCCCCTCTCGTGCAGATGAAGCTTGCCACGTTCAGCCTGAACGACAAAGTCGACCTCCGTGACATGCTTGACGTCGGCCTGATCGATCAAACCTGGGTACAACGATTTCCGCAAGAATTGGGCGAACGATTGCAGGTGCTCATCGATACGCCGGAGGGATAAAGCGTGCAAACTCCCGAAAAACCGCCCATTCTCTCCTACACCAACCTCAAGCACCCCACCCTCACCGAACCCCTCATGCGTAGCGGTCCTTACCTCGTCACCACCTTCGGCAAACACACACTCCCGCCCATCTGCCCCATCTGCGGTCACCCCGGCAACGACAAATCACAACTACTCCGTATCAACACCCGCGAAAGCTTCACTTACGCAACAGTCCAACTGATGAGCCGTTACGTCTTTCTCACCGCATTCTTCTGCGACCACCACTACAAAATCCGCAGACGAGCCAACACTCTCTCCATCGTTTTCATTTGCGTCACGATCCTGTCCCTCGTCTTCATCATGTTCGCCAGACTGGCTTGGGAACCGTCACTCTTTTGGATCATCACCGCCGCATGCCTCGCCGCAATATCTGCCCTTGCTGTCGGTATCTCACAAGTCGTCGCCACCCGTGGCCCACATCGTTACCGCACCAAACCCGGCTACGCCATCCTCAAAAACGTCCATCCAAACCTCCTCGCCCAACTGCCCGCCCTCCCGCGGATACTCCGATGAACCACGACACGGCGGAACGCTAACTTCGTCTCCATCAGATCTCCAGCAGCATCCGGCTCGGATCCTCCAACGCCTCCTTCACCTTCACCAGGAACGTCACCGATTGCCTGCCGTCCAACAGCCGATGATCGTACGTCAGCGCCAAATACATCATCGGCCGCACAACAATCGTGTCTTGTAACACCACGGCTCGCTTCTCGATCTTATGCATCCCCAGAATACCCGACTGCGGCGGATTCAAAATCGGCGTCGAGAGCAGCGACCCAAACACTCCGCCGTTGGTGATCGTGAACGTTCCGCCGCTTAGGTCGTCCACCGTGATCTTGCCGTCTCGCGCCTGGATCGCCAGATGTTTGATCTCCGATTCGATCTGTGCCATCGACAGCGTTTCCGCGTGGCGAATCACCGGCACCATCAGCCCACGCTCCGTCGATACCGCGATCCCAAGATGCACCGCCTTCCGCTTGATCAACGTATTACCGTCCAGCGTCCAATTCATCTGCGGCACCGCCTTGAACGCATACATCACAGCCTTGGCAAAAAACGACATCAAACCCAGGCCGACGCCGTGCTGTTTCTCAAACGCATCTTTATATTTCTCTCGCAACGTCATGATCGCGGTCATGTCGACTTCGTTGAACGTCGTGAGGCTTGCCGTCATGTGCTGTGCTTCCACCAGCCGGTGCGCGATGGTCTGCCGCAGTTTCGAGAGTTTCTCGCGTTCTTCGTTTTCTGTCGGCGGCGGCGCATGCCTGTCAGCCCTTGGCTCTGCCGGGGGTTTGCTCGATGAAGTTGGAATCTGACTATCGCGGGACGAACCCCCGGCAGAGTCGGGGGCTGACGGAGGAGCACCTCTCTCACCCGCCAAATCGATTTTCGCCACCACCGCCCCCACCGCCACCGTCACCCCCTGCGGCGTCACGATCCGCAACCTCCCCTGCTTCCCCGCAATCACCTCAACCGCCGCCTTATCCGTTTCCAGCTCCGCGATCACCTCGTCCGCCGCCACGTCGTCGCCATCCGATTTCACCCACCGGGCGATCGTGGCCTCGCTGATCGATTCGCCGAGCGCCGGTACGTGCACTTCAAAAAGTTCGTCCATAAATTCTCCTCGGTCCCTACGGGACCAATGGCATCAGTTCCGGCGGCTTGGTGTCAATCACCGGCTCTTGATTCATCTCCAGCGCACGGGAAATAATCTCCTTCTGCTCTTGAACGTGCTGCTCATGCGATCCCGCCGCCGGACTCGCGGAAGGCTTCCGCCCAACATAAAACAGCTTCTTCATCCCGATCCAGTGATAGTGCAGCTTCGCTCCGATGAACGGATACACACCATTATTCCGCGGCTCCTCCTGCACCCACACAATCTCCGCCTCCTTCGGATACGTCCGCGAAATCTCCGTCAGACGTTCCGCATTGAATGGATATATCTGCTCCAACCGAAGGATCGCCACATCGCTGATTTTTTGTCTGCGGCGTTCGTCGAGCAGTTCAAAATAAATCTTGCCCGAACAGACAATCACTCGCCGCACATGGCTCTTGTCGATCGCATCGATTTCGTCGATCCAGTCCTGAAACCCTTCCGCCGCCGCCAGCTCATCAAGCGTACTCACGCACAGCGGATGGCGAAGCAGGCTTTTCGGGCTCATCACGATCAGCGGCCGTCGGTACGGCCGGTGCACCTGCCGCCGCAACAGGTGAAAAAACTGTGCCGGCGTCGTCGGATAGCAGACCTGCAAATTCTCCTCCGCACACAACTGCAAAAACCGCTCCAATCTCGCATGCGAATGCTCCGGCCCCTGCCCTTCGTACCCGTGCGGCAGCAGCATCACCAACCCGTTGTACTTGCCCCATTTCGATTCGCTCGAACTGATGAACTGGTCGATCATCGGCTGAGCCATGTTGACGAAATCCCCGAACTGTGCCTCCCAGATCGTCAGCGTGTGCGGATCCGCCGCCGCAAAACCATATTCAAACCCGACCGTCGCAAACTCGCTGAGCATCGAGTTGATCACCGCGAAACGAGCCCCCTGTCCCTTCTCCTCCGCAAACGCCGCCAGCGGCACATACCGCCGCCCAGACTCATTATCGAACCACACCGCATGGCGATGCGAAAACGTCCCGCGAGCCACATCCTGCCCCGAGAGCCGAATCCACGTCCCCTCGTTGAGCAGCGTCGCATATGCCAGCATCTCACCGCAGCCCCAGTCGATCCCCTTCCCTTCGCGGACCTGTTTCGCACGCCTCTCCATCATCCGTGCCACCGTCTTGTGCCGATGGAATCCCTCCGGCACCCGCGTCACTCTCTGCGCAATCTCCCGAAGCGCCTCCTTGTCCACCCCCGTGTCGGCACCCCAGTTGTTTCCCGTCGGCAGCTTCAAAAAATCCGCCCACGCCCCGTAAGTCGGCGGCGGCACGTTCAAAGGCTTAAACGTTTCTGCATACGCCTTGGCATGGCTCAGTTTCTCCTTGAGAGCCGCGGCGATGCGGTCCAATTCCGCCTGCGTGACCTCTCCTGCTGCCAGTAGTTTCGCCGCATAAATCTGCCGCACCGTCGGATGCTCCGCGATCTCCCGCGCCATCACCGGCTGCGTCACCGAAGCGTCGTCCGTCTCGTTATGCCCACGCCGCCGATAGCACACAAGATCAATCATCACATCCGCCTTGAACCGCTGCCTGAACGCCATCGCCACCCGCGCCGCATGCACCGCCGCCTCCGGATCGTCCGCGTTCACGTGAAACACCGGCGCCTGAATCGCCCTGGCAATGTCCGTCGGATACCGCGTGAATCGCCCCTCCGCCGGCGTCGTCGTAAATCCGATCTGATTGTTGATGATGATATGAATCGTCCCGCCCGTGCGATACGCTTCCAGCTCCGACAGAAACAGCGTTTCCGCCACGATCCCCTGCCCCGTGAACGACGCATCGCCGTGCATCAGCAGCGGAATCGTCCGTTCCCGCGTGTCATCTCCCTTGCGGCTCTGCTTGGCACGAACCGCACCCTCCACCAACGGATCAATCATCTCCAAATGACTCGGATTACTCGCCAGCGACAGATGCACTTTGTGCCCATTTTTAGTGCTCAGATCGTGAGCGTAACCCAGGTGATACTTCACATCGCCGTCTCCCCCGGTTTTTGACGTCGGACGGTCCATGATTTCCGACAGGATCAGTTCGTAAGGTTTATGCAAAATATGTGCAAGTACGTTCAGCCGTCCGCGGTGCGCCATGCCGATGACCAATTCGTCCATGCCGAGTTTCGCCCCGGTTTCGATCAGCTCGTCCAGCAGCGGAATCAGCGAATCGCCGCCCTCGTTGGAGAATCGCTTCACCGTCCCGTAATTCCGTTGGAGGAACAGTTCGAAATCCTCCGCCGCGATGAGCCGTTCCAGAATGAACCGCCGATCCTCACTGCTCAGCGTTGGCTTGTTGAGCGTTGGCTCCATCTGCTCGATCAACCACGCCCGCTGCTCCACATCATGGATTTCCATGAATTCCACCGCAAACGTGCCGCAATAAGTTTCCTTAAGCTGCCGCACGATCTCCCGCACCGTTGCCTGTGCCCCACCGCGAAATCCCCTCGCCGTCACCACACGATCCAAATCCGCCTCTTCAATATGAAACTCCGAGAGTTCCAGCAATGGATACTGCCGCACGTTATGGCCCAGCGGGTCCAGGTTCGCAATCAAATGCCCCAACTCGCGATACGAGTGCATCAGGTCCGCGACCTGCATAACCCGCCCCGCCTCCTGCCGCAGCTCAACCGACGGCGTCGATCCCGCCCCGGCCAACTCAAACCCCGCAAAAAAAGACGCCCACTGCGGATCCACCGACCGCGAATCCCGCTTAAACGCCGCGTACTGCGATTCAATGAACGCCACGTTCCCGGCGTTGACCACGTCTAGCAGCACAGGAGTTAGTGAATTCGCATACTTAGCTGTATCCATGACTGACGCTCTCCCAAACACCATGGCCGCGAGCAACATCCTATGCACCGCAAAATGCAATTGCTCTGAGCATCTGCCGTTGATTATCATTTGTGACAAGTCCGCGCCCGGGCGTGAGATAAGGAGGCTGCCGTATGTTGATGGGTATCCCGGCCATTTTGTCGCCGGAGTTGTTAAAAATCCTGATGGAGATGGGTCACGGCGACGAGATTGTTTTCGCGGACGGCAACTTCCCCGCCGCGAGTGTGGCCAAGCGGCTCGTACGGCTTGACGGGCACGGGATTCTTCCGTTGTTGGAGGCAGTGTTGCGGTTTTTCCCGCTGGATACTTTTGTGGACAAGCCGGTGGCTTTGATGGCAGTGGTGCCGGGCGATGCGTACAAACCGGTGATACAGGATGCTTATCGTGACATCATTGGGCGATATGTGAGGGAGGGGGCGGTGGGTGTCGAATGCATGGATCGCTTTGCGTTTTATGAGCGTGCGCGTGCGGCTTACGCCGTTGTGGCCACCGGCGAAATCGCCCGGTACGCGAATATCCTGTTAAAAAAAGGAATTGTTGAAGCTCCCTCTTCCCCCGGCAAAACCGGTGGCTAGGGAATGTGGACACCGAAGTTCACGCTTGAGCGTGTTTTGGGAGCCCCGCATGGTAATGCGGAGCTTTGCGTTGATCTCGCAAAAGAGCACCGAAAACACTTGTCAAGACAATCATGGCGGAAGTGATCCAAGCCGCCGATTTCCCCGGAGAAGTACGGATCGTGCGGTTCAAAAAGAAACAAAAGATGGGAATCTGTGCATGAATTGCCGCCGTTAAGAGCCTGTTACGTTCCCAGATCGGCAATGGGAGCGAGCTGGGCTCCGGTGCTCGATGACGTCCCCGCCTCCACAACGTTCAACGCCAATCCAGTGAGCTTGGCGTAACCCGCCATGATATCCAGGATCGCATCCGCTGCGCTGCGTGAACGGTCCACGAGCGCCATCACGGTACCGCCGCCGCCGCATCCCGTGATGCGTGCACCGAAAATCCCTTTCTCCGGCCCGCTGTCCATCAAACGATCCACCAGCCAATCCGCCTCACGACACGACAACTCCAGCCTCAGCCGATAGCTGTGATGACTCGCCAACACCAATCGCCCCGCCCGCTGCATCGTCCGCAAACGCTCCTCACCCCCCCCCCTGTTCTCCTGCCCCCCATCCCCCCACTCCCCGATCGCCTGCC
>WQYP01000022.1 GCA_009781185.1 Phycisphaerales bacterium
CTCCCCCGGTCATCGGGATAAATCGTGGGTGGCCTTTTCCAATCCCCTCCGTCAAGTTGCCCCGTCTGCCCCCCCCCCCCAATTTAACATTCTTAATATTCACTTTGATGCAATGGCTATGACACGGGCGTTTGGCCCATGTTTCGCCATGCGCCACGGGCTGGATACCCGTGCCACGGGAACATAACTGGCTGTAGCCGAAGCCTTTATATTCGGCAAATAACAAGCAGAGAGTGAGAGAGAGTCTCCTCATGACATGGGCATCCCGCCCATGTGAGGAGCTTTCTCGCACTCTCTGCTTTTTTATTCGGAGGATGGATCGTGGATAAAAGAATCAGCATGGCAATTTTGGCGGCGATCGCGAGTCTGGGGTTGAGCAATCTGGCTTTGGCGACCACGTTTAATGACGCGCCAGGCGGCGGCGATTGGAATACTCCGGCGACATGGGGTGGTACTGATCCCTTGACAGATATCCCGACGGCCACCACCGATATCATTAATATCAGTCAATCCCTCGTGACGGCTACCGCGGGAAACGCTGCCGGCAGCTTTAGCGGCGGAGAAATTCACATCAGTAATAACGGCACGCTTCAGATTATCGGGCCTGCTTGGTATACCCCGAATAATAGCGCCGCCATGGAAATTTACATGAATGGGGGAACGTTTGATATAGCTGGGAATACCACGGTGGTGGCATCCGCGACCAAGTTAAAATTGGATATTGAGGGCGTGTCCGTCGTCCGGGCAGATAAGCTCCAAAATGGGAGTCTTAAGACCATGGCTCAGGGTGCCACGCTGGGCTCTGGTGGTGCTAATGGCGCTCAGACTTATTCTTTGCAGTTAAGTGGGTCAGGCACCATGGTTATATTCGCCGGGAACAGCTATTTGAAATTCGGTTGTGACACTTCGGGTAGTACTCCCACTGGCTCGACTTTCAATGGCATTCTGGATGTGCGTAGTGGACAACTGCAAGTAGGTGCTGCGGACTTTACGAACCAGGCCACCGTTATTCTCAATGGAGATGGAACGTCATTGCAGGTGTACTCCGGGTCTGGCCTGGTGAATAATCTTTATGGATCAGGTGGTATTGCATTCAACGGTACTGGTCGTGCTTTACGGATTGGCGACGAGTTGAATCCAGCGGGTATCGACGCTGGCAATGTCATGGATCCCACGAAGGCCGGCACAGATCCCACTCAAGTCGGCAAAATTACCTACAGTGGCAGCGGCAAAAATGACCTGATATTCCAGTCCGGCAGTCAGCTGACCATGGACGTTTTCGGCGAAAACGATGCGGACCAGATTGTGTGGACCGATACGACTGGTACTTCCGTTGTGAACTTTGACAACGCCAATCTGGTGGTCCAGATGTTTACGCCCGGCGAGGACTTCGTGGGCGATTGGACTCTCATCACGGCCGATGTGTTCGGCGCCAACGGAAAATTCCTCAACGATGACGGTAGCAACGTGACTTTCGGAAACAACCCCGGCTGGACCTTGACGCTCGATTACATTGGAGACCCGGGCAGCCGTCAAGTGGTGTTGCATGGCGAGTATACCGCTCCCTCTACTCCGGAACCGGCGTCGCTTGCATTGATCGGCCTGGGCGGCATGTTGCTGCTCCGCCGGCGTCGCCACGGAGCCTGATAACGCCGTTGTTTGAGGTGATACCAGCCTCTTTATGAAAAACGGAAAAGTTTTTTTATTCGATCCGTCTGTGCAATCTCGCCTGAGTCGGAGCAAAAGGAGAAATGAAATGATCGGTTCCCTAAATCGTTTTCGCAAACTCTGCGGCCTGCTGAGCTTAGCGACAATCGCCACCGTCATGCAGTGCCAATCCGCTTCCGCGGACTACGTCTACTACACTCGGACGGTAACAAGTAATACTCCGTTTAGCGGTTCGTCATGGACCACGGATTCGTCATGGACATGGACCTCGGTAGATGGTGATGGCAACGCGGTTACTCCCACGGCTGCTGCGTGGGTCCAGAGCATCAACAGCGTCGCAATCATCAACAATCCCACTACCCGGACGGCAATCCAAGCTGATTCTCCGACCACCCTCGGTGGTATGAAAGTCGGTGGCGCGGGCCTCACGATTAACTGCCCGAACAACAGTTCTCGCCTCACCACAGGGGGCGCGGCCGAGTTGTGGATTGAGCTAAGCGACAACGCTCCATTAAACATCAATTGCGGCATCTATAACACCACGGGACTGCGCCTCACAGGTTCAGGGCGCGTCTTCCTTAGCTCTCAGTACGCCCCCCCCACGACCGCCACCACAGCTTCCAATTACAAGCCCGACTTCTACAACTTCGTCGGCGATATCAGCGTGGAAAATGGAGCCACGCTCGCGGTGAACCCCGGTCAAGAAGCGTACACCTTGGGCGGTACCTACGCAAACGGTACCGACGCAGATAGTAATCCTATATATACTCCAAGATATAACGATATTGTTCTCAACAACGGAACTTATGCCTTTGGCTACGTGAATAATACCTTCGGCACCGATAACAGCACCAAGACCTCGACATTGCCCGACAATTTCCGCCTGGGAACCAATGGCGGCACCCTTGCGGTCGTCGGAACCAATAAAACCCTCACCATCTCCGGCGTGATCAAAGACGACGACCCCGGTGCTGGCAACCTTTACGTCAACAGCAACGGCGCCGGCAATGCTCTCATCCTGACCGGAGAAAACACCTACACCGGCGACACCGTGATCCAGTCGGGCACTCTACAACTCGCAGGCGACGGCTCCATCGCCTCTTCGTCGCATATCATCGTCGGCTCTTCGGCGACGCTGGATGTCAGCGGTCTTAATGGCGACTTCCAGGTAGCCGCCGGCCAGACCCTCAGCGGCGATGGCAAAATCATCGGTGATGTGACTTTGGACGTCGGAAGCATCCTTGATTTGGATGCCGGGCTGGTTATTACCGGGAACCTGGATCTGCCCTCCATGCTCTCGCTGATCGGCAATGGTCCGCTTGTCGAAGGTGAATCTCCCATTTTGACCTCCATCTCCTACGGCTCGCTTTCCGTCGATGGAGTCCCCGTCGACTTGAACAACGACGGACAAGTGTTGGGCAACGTGAGCCTGCCGGGTTTCACGGGCGACTTTTTCACCCAAAACGGCGGTCTCTACATGAACATCACCGCGGTACCTGCCGTGCCGGAACCGGCGAGCTTGATGTTGCTGGGCTTGGGCGCGGCAAGTCTGCTGGCGAGGCGGCGGCGGTAACATCAACAATCGGGAGTCGCAACACAAAGCGGCTTTGGCCGAAGCCTTTTCAATTCGGCTGGTAACAAGCAGAGAGTGAGAGAGAGCCCTTGTGGGACGGCGTTTTCCGCCGTCGGTGAAGGGTTGCCTCGAACTCTCTGCTTTTTTGTTTGATCCGGCTGGGCGAGCCCGCCTGAGCCGGAACAAAAGGAGAAATGACATGATCGGTTCCCAACGTCGTTTTCGCAAATTTTGTGGTCTGCTGAGCGTGGCGGCGATTGCCGCGATAATGCAGGGGCGGACCGCATCAGCGGATTATGTCTATTACACATGGACGGGGCCCGCTTCTGCCACCGATTGGACCACGGCCAATTGGAGCATGAATGGCGTTCCGGATTCTTCGTGGACCCAGAGCTCTGATAGCGTCGCAGTGTTCAACAGCAACAGTATCCTCAAACCCGATCTTACCATCGTCGGCGGCATTCAGATCAACAATGGCGCAACTCTCACCATTAATAATCCGGGCACTCGTTTCATCGCCACGTCCACGTCGACCGACGTGGCAACCCAAACGGAATTGTGGGTGGATCTGAGCACTGGCTCCACGTGCAACGTCACCTGCAGCATCAAAAACATTACCGGGCTGCGCATCACAGGTGAAGGGACCGTCCTCCTTGATCCCTACTACAGCAACACCGGAAACTACACACAATTACCCAGCAATAATTTTTTCGTTGGCGATATCACCGTGGAAAATAAAGCCACGCTTTCGGTGGTTCCCGGTCAAGAAGCCAAGTCCTTTGGCGGTACGGATGCAAGTGGCACTGTCATTTACAATGATGTTGTTCTCAACGATGGGACGTTTGCTTTTAATAGAAACAACGCCGATGCCGGCGGTTCCTTCTACACCCAAACACTGCTCAGCAACTTCCGCCTGGGCGCCCTCGGCGGCACACTCTCTGTCGTCGGAACCGGTAAAACCCTCATCATCTCCGGCGTAATCGAAAATGATGGCGGTGCTGTTGGCAACCTTACCATCAACGGCGGTGGCATCGGCAGTGCCGTCGTCCTGACCAACGAAAACACCTACACCGGCGACACCGTAATCCAGGCGGGCACCCTCAAGCTCGTAGGCGATGGCTCTATCGCGTCTTCGGAGAATATCATCGTCGGCACTGGTGCAACGCTGGATGTCACCGTGGATGCCACCACCGGACTTTATGATGTCTTCCAAGTAGCCGCCGGACAGACTCTCAGCGGTGACGGCACAATTCTCGGTGATGTAACCTTGGTCACCGGAGGCATCCTCGACGTCGATTCTGGCCTCACGATCACCGGAAATTTGGACCTGCCCTCCATGCTCACGCTGACCGGCAGCGGCCCATTTAACGAAGGTGAATCTCTCATTTTGACCTCAATCTCCTACGGTTCGCTTTCCGTCGATGGTCGCCTCGTCGACTTGAACGACGAAGGGCAAATGCTCGGTAGCATTAGCCTGCCGGGTTTCACGGGCGATTTCTACGTCAAAAACGGCGGTATCTACATGGACATCAAGGAAACCACCGCCGTGCCGGAACCGGCGAGTTTGATGCTGCTGGGACTGGGTGCGGCGGGTCTGCTTGTGAGGCGGCGGCGGTAATATCCAAAGGTGTCTGCCTGGGTTGGTCTGTGGCTCATTCCCGTCGTTCGTCCGATTTAGACTTGTCGCACCAGAAACTTGGCTGCGGCTGAGGTGCTCAGCGTGATGGGAGAGGCCGAATTGCCGGCAAGGTCGATGGTGACGGCGTCGGCCTGTTCGTCGCGGCGGCGGACCATCAGACGAGCGCCGGGAACCAGTTTGCATTGGCGGACGAACTGTAAAAATCGCGGCTCCTGATCCACAATACGCGTGATCTCCACCGATCGGTTGAGTTTGCAGGTGACGAAGGTTTCCACGGATTCGGGCGGGACGTGGCCGCCGACGGTGGGGATCGGGTCGCCGTGCGGATCGGTCGCGGGATGGTCCAGCAGGGCGTCGATTCTCGCCAGAAGTTTCTCGGAGATGACGTGCTCGAGTTCCTCTGCTTCGTCGTGGACTTCCGACCAGTCCAATCCGACGATTTTCACTAAGAACAGTTCGATGAGCCGATGGCGGCGGAGAACGTGCAGGGCAAGTTTGCTGCCTGCGGAGGAGAGTTGTACGCCCGTTCGCGGGGAGTAGTCGACGAGTCCTGAATCGGCGAGCGCCTTGACCATGGCCGTCGCGGTGCCGGGAACGACATTCATCAGCGTCGCCAACCGGCCCATTGGAATGGGAAGCTCCTGAGCCGATTGCTCGGCAAGGTAAAGCTGCTTGAGATAATTTTCGATCGTGCGGCTGGGCATAGTCAAACTCATACAACGCTTGACTGGGAATGTCCAGATTACCATACTATTTTGATTCATCAAAATTGTTTTGATGAACGGGCAAAATAAAAGGAAACATTGGATGAAACCTCAGCCATCCAAGACGCCGGCGAACATGGCTGAGCGAGAGGGATTAAGCGAGCACGGCGAATCGTTGCCGGAGGTGCGGGGGACCATTGCGGTGCCGGAGCACGGGGGGTTTTGGCGGAACTGGCGGGCGTTCACAGGGCCAGCACTCCTGGTCAGCGTCGGATACATGGACCCGGGAAACTGGTCCACAAGCCTGACGGCCGGTGCGGAATTTCGCTACCTGCTCCTGTGGGTGGTGGCCCTCTCAAGCGGGATGGCAATCATCCTGCAAATTTGCGCAGCGAAGCTCGGCGTGGTGACTGGCAAAGACCTGGCACGGGCATCACGCGATTTTACGCCACGCTGGACGCGTTGGCCGAACTGGCTGGGCGCGGAGCTGGCGATTGGCGCCTGCGACCTGGCAGAGGTCCTCGGCAGCGCGGTGGCCATTCACCTGCTGTTCCCGAAAGTCTCGATTCTGCTGGGCGTTCTCATCACCGCCTTTGATGTCATGCTCCTGATGGGCCTGCAACAACTGGGCTTCCGCAAGATCGAGTCGTTCATCATGATACTGGTGGCGACGATCGCGGGCTGCTATTTCTGGGAGCTCTTCGTGATCGGCAGCGCGTATCATGAGTTCCCGGCGATGGGCGCCGCGCTCGTGCGACCGAGTTTTGGCGGCAGTTCCCGTGCCCTCTTCATCGCCATCGGAATCATCGGCGCCACCGTCATGCCGCACAATTTGTACCTGCACAGCGCCATCGTCCAGACCCGAAAGTATCAGCGTGACGAAAGCTCGATTCGGCGGGCGATCCGCTTCAATGCGATCGACTCGGTGGTCGCCTTATCGCTGGCATTTCTGGTGAACGCGTCGATCCTGGTCCTAGCGGCGACGACGTTTTATGGCAAGGAAAATTTGACCCTGCCGAATGGCCACCCGATCGGCGATGACTGGATTCAGGGGGCATATCACACCCTCACGCCTCTGCTTGGCCTGGCCGCCGCGAGTATCTTGTTCGCCATCGCCCTCCTGGCCAGCGGCCAATCGAGCACCGTCACCGGTACCTTGGCCGGCCAAGTCGTGATGGAAGGGTTCATGTCCTGGAAGATGCGGCCCTGGCTGCGGCGGCTGGTCACGCGGCTCCTGGCGATCGTGCCGGCCGTTATCGTCATCGGCGTCTACGGCGACGATAAGGTCACCGATCTGCTCAACGTCAGCCAGGTGATCCTCGGCATTCAACTGCCCTTCGCCATGATTCCGCTGATGTATTTCACCAGTCGCAACAAATATATGGGACGTTATGTCAATAAGTGGTTCCTGCAGATGACCGGATGGGCCTGCGTCATTGTCATCACGGCGTTGGACCTGTATCTGCTGGGAAGAACCATGTTCGGAATGGAGTAAAATGGTAAAATAGTGAATGATGAATAGTGAATAGTGAAGTGATGACGGTGCGGTATGTATGAGACGATTTTGGTGACGTTGGACGCGACGGTGACGGATCGGGCGATCATTTCGCACATTAAACAATTGGCGAAATTATGCGGGAGCAAGGTGGTTCTGCTGCACGTGGCCGACGGGTGGGCGGCGAGGCAGTTCGGGCCCAACGCCGTCAGCGATGAAGTCACCGAAGATCGCGCGTACCTGGCGAATGTGAAGAAAGAATTTGAGGACGTGGGCGTGGCGGTGCAGACGGAGCTGGCCTACGGGGAGCCGCGGAAGGAAATCCTCAAATGGGTCGCCGCACGCGGATGCTCTCTGATCGCCATGAGTACGCACGGCCATCGCTTCCTGGGAGACCTCTTCCTGGGCGCCACCGCAACCCACGTGCAGCATCGCGTGGAAGTCCCCGTGCTGCTGATCAAGGCGAGATAGTTCGTCGTTATTAGTGAGTAGTTATTAGTCATTAGTTATGAGGGTGGGAAACTGGCTTCTGTGCCACCTGATCACGACTAACTGCTAACTACTAACTAATAACTAATGACTACTGACTCATAATTAAAATGAATTTGGGGTAACTGGTTAAACCAGATAAGCTTGTATACGTTATCTACCCCTATGGGTTATCGGAGATGCTTGCGCTTATATATGACGTAACATGCTGCTATAAAGTGAGTTGCGAGCAAAAAATTATCTAAAAATCGCCCATAACCTGATTCATTTTTCATCAAATATTTTTTGCTTTATGGACAGCCAATGGTACCTTTAATCTCATCTGGAGAGCGGTAGGGTGCCAGAGAAAACAGGCTCATCCATACCGTTCTCCGCAGGTAATCTGGCTTTGGCATGACTCCAGCGGGCTCGGCCTTGTGTGTGGAGTTTGGCTGAACGTGAGGGCGAGAGAAATTCACCCCCCCCCTTTCCCTTCTCTTTCCCTCACCTCATCCAACGATTGGAAGCCACGATTTCCGACGTCCTGTACCGCACACGCAGGTTCCTGCTGATGGTCATGCTACCCGCAGGGATCCGCTCGGCGCACGAGTGTTTCGTGAGTTGGCGTGCGTGTGTTTGCTAGGAGTGAGCGAGACCATGAATCGTTTTGCTTTGTTATCCGCCGCGACCGTCGCCGCTTTACTGGGAACCTCCGTGGCTCATGCCGACCTCCTGGTCGGTTCCGCCGGCGACGGCTGGCAGGCCTTCCCGACCACTCTGAATAACTACACGGTCGTCAAGGGGATTCCTGTGGGCGATCCGAATCGGCCCTTCTGGGACAACCCCTCCAGCGACGTGCCGACAGCCAGCAAGGGCGGACCCTTGAACATCGGCAACTACCTCGTGACCCCATCGAACCAACGCTTCATCACCACTCGTGTCAACGTCCCTGGCGCCGGCCTGGTAGCCCCACAATGGTGGGGCTCCACCGGATCATCCAGCAACTCCAACAATTTGGATTTTGACCCCAATACATACTTCACCCGAGGCGACAGCGTGGGCGCGATTACTGCCCAGATGCTTCTGCAATCCGCCGGCGGCGCCAACAAAACCATCGTCGGATGGTACGACATCGACAATCCTTCCGACATGCACGTCATCTGGAACGGAAAGAATATCAACAACGACGAAGTCACCTTCACGCCCACGGAGAACTGGGGCTTCTATCTCAAAAATTCCAGTGGTCAAATCTTCTACATGGATTCGTCGCTGAACACGGTCGATCAGGGCGATCAGCATTTCGCCATCTTCCAGGAACCAGGCGGCACGCTGGGCGCTGAGATCTACTATGTCGGCATCGAAGATACAGCGTACGGCACGCCTGTGCCGGAAGGCAACGGCGACTTCAACGACTTTGTCTTGAAGTTCTGGTCCTCGACCGCGGGCCGCCATATTCCCCCAACGCCCGAACCGGCCTCTTTGATGTTCCTTGGCACTGGTGCTCTCGGGCTACTGGTTCGCCGCAAGAAATAAAATTCTTCGTCATTCGTAAATTTGGAGGCATCCTCAATTTTTCAAATTATGTGTTTGCATTACGGATGAGCGATGTGTATTATCGCTTATGCTTAAAGAAGAGTAGAAGGGTCCGGGAGAGAGCAGGCCATGCGGTTCTCCCCGAGTACCCCGGCTTTAGCGTAACTCCGGCAGGCTTGAGCCTCAGGGAGTTGGGTTGAGCGTGAGGGAGAGAGAGAAACCCCACCTCATCCTTGGAAGCCACGCATTATCGGCACCTGTGCGGAAGCGGCACAAGAGCGAAGCTGCTTTCGGCACACCCAGCCGTTACCGGCCGCCGATCGGGCGCGCGACGTTCGCCCCGGATCGTCCGCCGGAGTGACTGAGTCCATGATCGCACACGCAGGTTCCTGTCGAGGTCGCACACTTGCAGGAATCCGTCTGGCGCACGATCGTTTCGTGGGCTGGCGCGCGTGTGATAGTTAGGAGAGAGATATGAAACGCCTTGCCTTGTTGTCTGCTGCAGTCGTCGTGACTTTACTGGGAGCCTCCGCGGCTCAGGCCGGCACCTTGAAAGGTTCCGCCGGCAACGGCTGGCAGGATTTCCCGACCACTCTTAACAACTACACAGTCGTCAAGGGGATCCCGGTGAGCAACGATCCAAATCGGCCCTTCTGGGACAACCCCTCCAGCGACATCTCTTCCAGCCAGGGCGGCCCCTTCAACATCGGCAACTACCTCGTGACTCCTCCTAGCCAACGCTTCATCACCTCTCGTGTCAACGTACCTGGCGCCGGACTGACAAACCTCCAATGGTGGGGCAACACCGGATCCTACAGCTCCAATTTTGACCCCAATATGTGCTTCACTCAGGGCTACAGCACGGCCGACGTTTACGCCCAGATGTTGATGCAATCCGCCGGCGGCGCCAACAGAACTATCGTCGGCTGGTACAACATCGACGATCCCTCCCAGCTGAACGTCATTTGGAATGGAAAGAGTATTAACAACGACCCCATCACTCCCTTCCAGCCTACGGGAGACTGGGGCTTCTATCTCCAAAATTCCAGTGGGAAAATTTTCTACATGGACGCGTCGCTGAACACGATCGATATGGGCAATCAGCATTTCGCCGTGTTCATGGACACCGATAATAGTGTGCCGGGCGGTGAGGTCTACTATATAGGCATCGAAGATTCGGCGTACGGCACGCCTAAGCCTGAAGGCAACGGCGACTTCAACGACTTTGTCCTCAAGGTCTGGTTTATGCCCGGCGGCAACCCGCCTCCGCCGCCCCCTGGCATACCGGAACCGGCCTCTTTGACGCTTCTTGGCGCGGGAGTCGTCGGACTCCTGATTCGCCGCAAGAGATAGTATTTTCTCTCTCCCCTGATCTCCGCGGGCCGTCGGCGATGTGCGTCGCCGACGGCTTTCGGCATTGGGAAGAAGCCAGAAGCCAGAAGTTCGAAATAAGCCGCAAATTTGGAACCTTCTGGCTTCTGGCTTCCTATTTTGCACTACCTCCCGCTTCGCATACAATTTCATCGCTGGAGGATCGTTCATGGCAAACCAGGTTTTTGATGTGGTGGTCATCGGGTCCGGGCCGGGCGGGTATGAGGCCGCGGTGCATGCCGCTCAATTGGGGAAGACCGTCGCTTGCGTCGAAAAAGCCGAGCTCGGCGGCACATGCCTGAACTGGGGCTGCATTCCCACCAAAGCGCTCATCCATGATGCGCATCTGTTTCATCAGGTCACGCACGAGGCGGCGACCTACGGCCTAGCCGTCGATACAAGCAAATTGCAGTGGGACAAAATCGTCGGACGTTCGCGGAGCGTCGCCAATACGCTCTCCAACCAGATCGCGTTTTTGTTCAAGAAAAACAAAATCACCAGCATCAAGGGGACGGCGTTTGTCCGTCAGCCCCCGGCTCTGCCGGGGGTGGGTTTCGTCGAAGTGAAGGACGAAAGCGGGGCCATCGTCCAGACGCTGGAGGCGAAGAACATTCTGATCTGCACCGGGGCGCGTAATCGCGAACTGCCCGGCATGAAGCCTGACGGTACGACCATTCTCACCAGCCGCGAGGCGATGGTTCTCAAGGAGATCCCCAAAAAACTGATCATCATCGGCGCCGGAGCCATCGGCGTGGAGTTCGCTTACATCTACAGTACCTTCGGCTCGCAGATCACGCTGATCGAAATGATGGATAACATTCTGCCGATCGAGGATGAAGAAGTCTCCATGCGATTGCGGACTCTTTTCAAGAGACGCGGGATGGACATTCGCACTAGGACTCGCACGGAAAAGATCGAGGCCCTCCCCCCCGATGCGACTGGCACCAAGGTTGCCGTGACGGATCTTGCGACGGGTCAGCAGGAGGTTTTGGAGGCGGATAAGGTGCTTGTTGCCGTCGGCGTTACCGGCAACTGGGAAACCCTCTTCGCGCCCGCCTGCCAACCGGAGATCGTCAAAGGGCACATCAAGGTCGGCAAGGATATGCAGACCAGCGTCAAGGGGATTTATGCAGCCGGCGACGTGATCGGTCCGCCGTGGCTAGCGCACGTGGCAACCATGGAAGCAAAAATCGCGATTGAGCGTATGTTTGATGTAAGCAAACGCGAGATGGATTACGGCTTGATCCCCGGATGCACGTACTGTGTGCCGCAGGTCGCGTCGGTGGGGCTGACGGAAAAACAGTGCAAGGAGGCGGGTCTGGCGTACGATGTCGGCAAGTGGCTGTTCGCCGCCAACGGCAAAGCCCAGGCGATCAACGCTACCGACGGCTTCGTCAAGCTGCTCTTTGCCAGGGAAACCGGCGAACTGCTCGGCGCCCACATGCTCGGCGCCGAGGTGACTGACATGCTCGCCGAACTCGTGCTGGCCAAGCGATTGGAAGCGACGCGTGAAGCCATCGCCAGCACGATCCATGCCCATCCGACGCTTTCGGAAGCGATCATGGAAGCGGCAGCCCAGGCCGCCGGCCATACGTAACGCGGGCAGGATGATGGACATTTGTTTACTTGAAGTGCGGAGGCTAGAATTTAAGCATGTTCGAAGATCTGAGGGATTTTCTGCGAGCCGAGCCATTTGTGCCGTTTCGCATTGTTCTTGCGAGCGGCTCCACGTACGACGTCACAACGCCGTACCAGATCGCCATCGGCAAGACGCAACTGGACTATTATTTTCCGAAATCAGATCGGAAAGCGGTACTACGCCAGAACCAGATTGTTGCCTTTGAGACTTTCGGGCCCGCCTCATAACGCGGGCAAAAAGGATTTTCGATTTTCGATTTTTCAATTTTCGAGTAGTGCAAAATTGAAAATTGAAAATCGAAAATTTCATCATAGTCGCGAGATATTAGCCCAGATGTCCAACACGCCAAGCAATCCCTTTGACCCGCAGCAGCCCCCCCCTCTCACTTCCAAGGGCCCGTGGCTCTACTCCGGCGGCGCACAGCCGACGCCTTCCTACATGCCACCCGCACCGTCCCCTCCTCCACCGCAAGCATCCACGTCAACGCCGCCGAAGCCCACTGCCGCTCCGGCAGCACCACCTACCCACCCACCCGCCGCCAGCAAACCCGAAGAAGACGCCTCCTTGGCCGGCATCATCGACACCATCGAAGCGGTCATCATCGCCTTGATCCTCGCTCTGAGTTTCCGCGCGTTCGTCGTCGAAGCGTTCGTCATCCCGACCGGCTCGATGGCGCCGACGCTCCTAGGCGCCCATTTCAACGTCGTCTGCGACAACTGCGGTTACGCTTTCCCCCGCAACGCGAGCCTGCAATATCAGCGGGACAACCTGGGTGAAAGGCCCATCGTCGATGCGGGCCCGCATGCCGAGCTCGTTTCCAATCGGACTGTCCCCTCCGACGGCGGTTGCGGCAATGACCGCGGACCTTGCCCGCTGCTGTGTCCGAATTGTCAGCACATCATTCCGTTCGACAAGCTTCCGCAGGCCTTGCCGCCGGAAATGATCAGCGAGGATGGCCTACTCAAACCGCGGAAGATTTACGACCCGCGGACAGGGTCCAATCGCGAAGTTCCTTTCGCCTGGGCCAACAATGGCGATCGCATTCTCGTGCTCAAATACATCTACTCGTTTATCGACCCTAAACGCTTCGACGTCATCGTGTTCAAAGAGCCCATGAATGTCAAAGACAACTATATTAAGCGTCTCATCGGGCTGCCGGGGGAAACCGTTGAAATCATCGGCGGCGACATTTTCATCACCCCTCCCAACGCCAACACCAACGATCTCACCCAACGGGTCATCGCCCGCAAACCGCCACACATTCAGAAGTATCTCTGGCAACTGATCTACGACAACGATTACTACCCCCTTGACGAAAACCAGCAGCGGGTCCGGCAAGAGGGCCACGGCAACGTCCCCGCCGAATTCTTCCTCTGGCGGAATCCCTGGCGCGGCGCCGGCCCCACCGCCGAAGCATGGTACAACGCCCACAAAAATGGCGTCGCCAGCATCGGCGGCCCCGAAGTCCACTACACCGCCGACGCCCCCGGCAAACTCGAATTCGTCCCTCGCGATCCCTACACCTACAATATCCTCGGTTACAACAACGACATCATGGACCTGACGGCGGCGGCGGGGTACCGCTTCCAGAGCCTCTTTCCCGTGGGCGATCTGCATTTGGAAACCGTCTGGACGCCGGTGGAGAGTCAGGGGACATCTATTCGAATGGCCGTCGGACCGCCGCGGAATCTCTTCTGCGTGACTTGGTCGGAGAAGGGAATTGCTCTGGAACGCCATAACGTGGCGACCGGCTCTTTTGAACCGGTCAAGATCGACACGCTTGTGTCCGTGGCTCCGCCCCCCCCCCTCAAAGCGGGACAAGCTTATCATGTGGAATTGAACAACGTCGACCGATCCGTTCAATTTTTCATCGACGGCCGGATGGTGTTGGAGCATCTCACGACCTGGACCGCCGCCGACGCTCGCGCAGAAGCTTTGGATATCCAGGATTCCGCGAAGAAAGCGATGGACTCTCAGGACCCCACGAAGTTGGAAGGCTTCATGCCGGTCATCGCGATTGAGGTCGGAGGCCGTTGCACGTTGAGCCATCTCAAGCTGATGCGAGATTTGTATTACACGCAAAGCGATTCTTCGCGTCCGACCACCGCGAACATGTTCCATCCGCTGACGTTGGGGCCGGACGAGTTTTTCGCCCTGGGCGACAACTCGCGCAGTTCCCTCGACGGGCGTGGCTGGGATGTGGTATCCCCGGCACTGGACGACCTGGGCACCCGCCGCGGCATCGTGCCCCGACGCTATCTCCTGGGCAAAGCCTTCTTCGTCTACTGGCCGGCGGGACACCGATTGACACATCTTGACATCGACGTGCCACTGGTGCCGAACACTGGCGAAATGCGATTCATCCGATAAGCTCGTGATCTCGTAAAATTCGTGGTGGGGTTCATGGCGTTTAACAAGTTTAGCCGCGAGCCGACAGGCGGGCGTTTTTCCACGAATTGAACGAATTTTACGAGTCAGATGGCTGCCTAAAATGTCATGCAACCGAACGGGATTGGATCACGCCAAATCCGTGGTCAGCCAGCGGCGATAGGCGTCGCGGAGGATCAGGGCGGAGGCGAGGAGGAGGAGGACGGCGAGGAGGAGGAAGTGGGGGAGGGCGAGAAACTTGCTCAAGGTGTTGGAGGAGCCGATGAACAGAAACGGCAACCCGACGCAGAAAACCATGTAAATGGCAACCGAGAGAACCATGGAACGATAGCGAAGGAACCAGAAAAAGATCGCGAAAATCGGAATCTGAACGATGGCGGTGGCGGCGAGGATGAGCCAGTAATTAGCGGTGGCGAGGAACTCGGGTTGCAGAACTGCCGCGGCAAGAAAGAAGGTCAGCGCCATGGCAAACCAAACCTGGGCGATGGATAAGGCGACCGCCGCGGCTCGCTGCCGGAGATAGTTTTTGCGGGGGACAGGGCGAAGGGAGTCAACGCCAAGAGTTCGCCATACCTGCATGCCGCACGACAGCAGGATGAGCAGAGGAAAAAAGAAGAGCGGAACAAAAGCGATTTGGATATCCACACGATTGGTGTTGCCGGGGATGAGATGCGAAATGAGAAGGAAGACGAGGAGGATCATCAGGACGAGTCCGGCGAAAAACAAGGGAGGCGTGGCGGGTTGGCCGAGCTGCCAGCGTTGAAGTTGGCGGAAAAGAGAAGTCGGGCGCGACTCGGCGAGGCGGGCGAGCACGCGGCGGGAGGGGGATTGCGTGAAGCGAACGACGCGGTTGTTGTAGTTGATGCGGAAAGACTCGCCGTAGGAGAATTGGGGCGAGGAGAAGGCTTGCCATCCGTAGATTTGCGTGGTGCGGTGGTATTCGGGCATTTCTTCGCGCAGGGCCAGGAGGCGCTCCACCAGACGGAATAGGAAAAAGCACGCGACGGCGATCAGGAGCAGCGGCGCGAGAATGGCAGGGCTGGTGAACCAGTCGCGGAGGGCGTTTTGTCCCCATGAAGAAAAGGCGCCGAACCAGACGGCCAGGAAGAGCACCGCGAAAGGCAAGCTGTTCAGATAGGAACACCAGAGAATGAGGGTAAAGAGAAGCGAACTGGCGGCGAAGACCGGCAGCGGCGAAAGCGAAAAACCAAAGCTCACGGTCAGCGGCCACAAAATCATGACGGGCAATACCAGCGCCGCGGCAACGATCAGATGCGGCCGTCGATAATGCGGAACAAGCACCGCTCGCGGCGAGGCGATCTGCTGCTTGAGAAGGAGCACCACGTGCATGACGAATAGGAGGAAGACAAAGAAGAACGCGCCGTTGATCGCGCGCATGAGGTGATTGTATTTTTCCTGGATCGCATGGCGGGTCTGGTCGTCGGCGAGGTGGCGGTTTTGTTCTTCCCAAACATGGCGGGTTTGTGCGTCGAGGTGGGGCGGGATGTGGGAGATGACGTTGACGTGGGTGGGGGTGCGGAATTGGACGATGCTTGCCACCAGGGAGCAGATGCCGATGAGGAGCATGAATGTGGCGAGCCACATCATTTTGTTGCGTAGGTAGGTCCGGAGGATGTGGGGGTAGGGGCTTGTTGAACGGTTTTTGCAAGTCCGCATGTTCAAGGCGTCCGAGCGTTCGCCTATCGGCTCGCGGCTAAACGTTTTTGGTCGCCCACCGGGCAAGTTTGTTGGTTCATGCATGATGGAACTCCAGGAAAATTTCGTCGAGGTTGAGGTCTTCGACTTCGATGGTGGCGTGAAGGTCGGAAGCGAGGCGAGCGAGGAGTTCGGGGGTGAGGTTGCGGAGGGTGATGCGGGCGTTTGGGCCGGAGATTTCTTCGGAGAGGGTGTGGGGGAGATTCAAGGGCGTCGGCAGCGGGGCGTTCGCTGTGATGCGGAGGCGTTTGACGTGGTCTTTGAGGGTGTCGAGGGAATCGTGATACACGACTTGGCCGTCTTTGAGGATGGCGACGCGGTCGGCGACGCGTTCGAGGTCGGCGGTGATGTGGGTGGAAAAGAGGATGGTGTGGGGGGCGTCGGTAGAGTCGCTGACGATGTCGAGGAGTGTGGCGAGGAAGGCGCGTCGTGCGACGGGGTCGAGAGCGGCGGCGGGTTCGTCGAGGATGAGCAGGTCGGGGTGGTGTCCGATGGCGAGGAGGATGGCGAGTTTTTGGAGTTGTCCGGAGGAGAGTGGGCCGATGGTGGCGTTTTCGGGGAGTTCCCATTCGTGGAGGAGGCGGTCGATGAGGGGGCGGTCCCAGCGTGGGTAGAAGCTGGCGGTGTAGTCGATCATGTGGCGGACCTTCATCCAGGGGTAGAGGGTGATGAGCTGTGGGACGTAGCCGAGGCGAGCCTTGGCGTCGGGTGGGAGGTTCCAGGCGTCGTGGTCGAGGGTGGTGATGGAGCCTGAGTTGGGGCGGATGAGGCCGAGGATAGCTTTGAGAAGCGTAGTTTTACCGGCGGCATTTTTGCCCAGAAGGCCGACGACGGAGCCGGGAGGAATGGACAAGTCGAGATCTCGCAAGACATGATTTTGTTTGTAGGATTTATTGACGGCGATGCAGTCGATAACAGGTGAACTGATCATGGGAAACATCCTTACAAGCGGTAACGCATATAGCCCCGGCTTTAGCCGGGATTGGCTTCCGAATCTCGATCGAAATTCTCCAGAAGTGGCGCAAGCAGATCCATCACTTGCTGTTGCGTGAGGTTAAGCTGATAAGCGGTCGCGGCGACCTGGCGGAGAAGAGGAAGAAGAGCTTGACGCCGTTGATTGAGAGGGATTTTGACGGGGGATGGCGGGAGGATGCGCATGCCTTGGCCTGGGGCGAGTTCGACGAGGCCGTCGCGCTGGAGGAGCGAATAGGCCTTGGAGACGGTCATGGGATTGACCTGGAGTCTCTGTGCGAGGGTGCGAACGGAGGGCAGAAATTCGCCAGGCTGGAGACGTTTGGAGGCAATCAGCGAGCGGACCTGGTCGATGAGCTGACGATAGATCGGAACGCCGGAGGTGGGAGAGACGGAAATAAGAAGGGCAGAGTCCATGCGTATTAGTGTAGCAATACACCAGGACGCCGTCAAGCCGTTAAATCGTGAAGTCGTTAAATCGACTTGACGATTGAACGGTATTGCTATTCGCCGAAGATGCCTTGCAGGTACGCGATGCTTTCCTCGGCCGCTTCTTTCGGGCGGTCCGGATAGGTGTAAAGCTCCACCGTCAGGAAACGATGGTATTTGATCGCTAACAGGGAGTTTTTCAAGGCGGACCAGTCGATCGTGCCTTGGCCGGGGATGAGGTGGTAATGTTTGCGGTGAGGAATATCTTCGATGTGGCAGTTCCAGATGCGGCCGCCGAGGAGTTTGAGGATGTCGGGGATCGATTCGCCGATGACCACGGAATGGCCGATGTCGAGATTGGCGCCCAGCATCTTCGAACCCAGGCGATCGATCAGCTCGCGAAGTTCGTGAGCGTATTCAATGAACAGGCCCGGCTCGCACTCGATGCCGATCTTGATTTTCAATTTTTCGGCGGTCTCCAGAATTGCCGCCAGCGATTCGCGAAGCTGCTTCATCGCGGCCTCCGGCGGCATCGTCGGCAGAGCCTTGCCGGAAGTGATCGAAATGGTGTCTGCCCCCACAGCCTCGGCGAACTTCAGCGTGTTATGAATCATCCGAATACGATCGGCGCGGTGGGCGGGATTAGGCGAGATCAGTGACGGCTCGAAGAACGGTTCGGGCGGGGCATCTTGCCAGTAGCCGAAAGTGCAGTTGGCGTTGACATTGCTGACCGCGAGTTTCAATTCGCTGAGTTGGCTGCGGATTTTTTCAACCACCGCTTCGTCGAAGGAGTCCGGGTACCAGTGCGGCTTGTCGGCGAGGATTTCCACGCCCGCATACCCCGCCGCCGCGATGGCGGTCAGGGCTTCCGAAAGCGAATGCCGGGAAAAGGCGTTGGTGGAAAAGGCGAGTTGCATGTGGAACTCCTGTTAGCCCCCGGTTCTGCCGGGGGTTTTTAGCGGGCGCGAGACGAACCCCCGACAGAGCCGGGGGCTGACGATAGACGGCCAGTATTGTAAAATACCCGGACGAATTGGTCACGGATGCTTTGCAATGATTGTTAAACTTGCCGGCAAGTTGGAGTTTGTGGGGGAGGATTGCGTGCATGTCACCAGCGGCGACTTCACGCGAGAACTGCTCGTACCCGCGGCGGATGTCCCGTTCCTCCAAACCAAGGTCGGACAAACGGTGACGTTCTTTACGCTTGAATACATCGAAGGGAATCCCTCCTTCGGCGGAATGGCGCCCAAGATGCTCGGCTTCCTGCGAAGTGAAGACAAGGAATTTTTCGACCTGTTTACGACCGTCAAAGGCATCGGCACGCGGAAAGGGCTCCGGGCGTTTGCGATTCCGACCAACCAGATTGCCTCGGCCATCGCGCTGAAAGATGTGCGAAAACTTTCCAGTTTACCTGGGATCGGCAAGCGGATGGCCGAGACGATCGTCGCGGAGTTGCACGGCCGAGTGGAACGCTTCGCCGTCGGAGCGGCGGAAGGAGCGGCGGCGGTGGAAACGCTGCCGGATTATCAACAGGGCGCGATCGCGGCGCTGGTGACGCTGGGCGAGCGGCGTGGCGACGCGGAAACCTGGGTACGCCGTGTGTGTGAAGTGGACCCGACGCTCAAAGATCCGCAGAAAATTGTCCCGGCGGTATTTCGCTTGAAGAGCGGAGGAGGGCGGTCGTGAATGACGAAATTCGGATGACGAATGACGAATCAAATTCGAATGACGAAACGAGGCGACTACACATTGTGTTTCGGTCATTGGGGGGGGGCGTCATTCGGACATTTGGATTTGATTCGTCATTCGTCATTCGAATTTCGAATTTCCCTGGGGGATTCTATGGCGCGTGAGCGGATTGTTTCGGGGGCGGAGCAGCCGGAGGACAAGTTCCAAGCCGCAATGAGTCCCGCGCTGCGGCCGCGGATGCTCACGGAGTACATCGGACAGGGCGAGCTGATTGAGAAGGTGCGTATCGCTGTCGCCGCGGCCAAGCAGCGTGGCGAACCGATGGAACACGTGCTGCTCTCCGGGCCGCCGGGGCTGGGCAAGACGACGCTTGCCTACATTATTGCTGAGGAAATGACCGGCGTGGCTCCGAAGATCACCAGCGGGCCGGCGCTGGTGAAGCCCGCCGACCTCGTTGGGATTCTTACCAATCTCAAGGCCGGTGATGTGCTGTTCATTGATGAAATTCATCGCCTCAGCCGCGTCGTCGAAGAATATCTCTATCCGGCAATGGAAAATTACTCGATCGACGTCGTGATGGATTCCGGCGCCCACGCTCAGGTCATGACCATCCCGCTACAGCCCTTTACGCTCATCGGCGCCACCACCCGCACCGGCCTGATCTCCGGCCCAATGCGATCCCGCTTCGGCATCGCCCACCACCTCAGCTACTACTCCCCCGCGGACCTGCTGAAAATCGTCAGCCGCTCCGCGGAACTCCTCAAGCTGCCCGCGGATAAGGACGCTCTTTTGCAGATCGCCTCTCGCAGCCGCGGTACGCCGCGTGTGGCCAATCGCCTGCTTCGCCGTGTGCGTGATTTCGCTGTCGTGCGATCCGAAGGCAAGGTGACGATGGAAGTGCTCGACCAGGCGTTGGGTCTGGAGGCAATTGACCAGCTTGGTCTGGATGCGCTCGATCGCCGCTTCCTCGCCGTGATGGCCCGCGACTACGACGGCGGTCCCGTCGGCATCGAGGCCATGGCCGCCACCATGGGCGAAGAACGCGACACCCTCGAAGACGTCGTCGAGCCGTTTCTTTTGCAGATTGGTTTTATTCGCCGCACGCCCAAGGGCCGCCAGATGACCGCCGCTGCCTATCAACACCTCGGGCTGGACAAACCGGCGGAAAAGGAAGACGGGTCGCTCTTCTAGTGTAGTGATTCACAATTAAACTATCTTAATTTGAGCACGAAGCCACGAAGATCACGAAGTTTCAACTTATTTATTTTTTCTTCGTCTCCTTCGTTTCTTCGTGTCTTCGTGCTAAAAAAAACCTTCCGGATAAGATATCATCTATTTGAATCACTACACTAGATTGCTGTGGGGGGGCTCACGTCGCTTCCTATCATGCCGGAAAGCCGGTAGATTGATTTCGTCTTTCACAGATGCTGCAAGGAGATTGTTATGACCGCGTCCAGTCCCCCCCCCCTCCGTGTTACTGTCTGGCATGAATATCGCCATGAAAAGAAAAGCGAAGCAGTCCGTAAGCTTTACCCGGACGGCATGCACGCGGTCATCGCCTCGGCGATCAAGGAACATCTTGGCGATAACGTCGTGGTGAAAACCGCGACCCTCGACGAACCCGAGCACGGCCTCGCCGACGACGTTCTCAATAACACCGACGTGATGACCTGGTGGGGCCACAACGCCCATCGCGAAGTCAACGACGCCATTGTCGACAAAGTATGTAAACGTGTCCGCGAAGGCATGGGGATTCTGTTCCTACATTCGGCCCACTACTCCAAGCCGTTCCACAAGCTCATGGGCACCGGTTGCGGCCTTAAGTGGCGGGAGGCGGCCGAACTCGAACGTCTCTGGATCGTCAACCCCGCCCACGAAATCGCCGACGGCCTCGGCGAGTACTTCGAAATCCCACACGACGAAATGTACGGCGAACTTTTCGACATTCCCACCCCCGACGAACTGGTCATGATCGCCTGGTTCGAAGGTGGCAACGTCTTCCGCTCCTGCTGCACCTGGACCCGCGGCAAAGGCAAAGTGGTTTATTTCCAACCCGGCCACGAAACTTTCCCGGTCTATTATCAGCCGGAGGTTCGCCGTGTTATTGCCAACGCGGTCAGGTGGGCCGCCCCACGCTCCTCCAGTCCCTTCACGCTCGGCGCTCCCAATGCGAAAGTGCCGCTAAGCCCGATCGCCAGCACACACGTTGTCGACGAATCGCTGCACAAGCCGGCTTAGACATCCCTCTCCGCCGATTGCGATCAGCGATCCTTCGGCATCACCACCCAGAGGATCAGGTAGGCCACCAATCCCGGAAATCCCGCGGAGAAGACTGACAGCAGCACATACGCCACACGGACTGCCGTCGGGTCCCATCCCAGCCACTCGGCAATGCCGCTGCAGACCCCGACGATCATCACATTGCTCGTGGAACGCTTCAACGGTTTTTGAGTATCCATCGCCATCTCCTGATCCGGACCGCCAATCACCAGATGACATTGTAACCGCAATCTTACGATTGCGGGGGGAGGCGGCTCCGATGGTTTCATCTTTCCACGTCCGTTACAATGACTTCATGACCGCGACACAATCCGCAACTTCCCAACCCCCCCCCTCGCCCGATCGCTTGCCGCATCATGTAGCGATCATCATGGACGGTAACGGGCGATGGGCTCGTCAACGCGGCCTGCCGCGGGCGGTGGGACACCGCGCCGGCGCCAAAACCGTTCGACAGATCGTTGAGGAATGCGCCCGCATCGGTCTCAAACAGCTCACGCTCTATTCTTTTTCCACCGAAAACTGGAACCGACCGCCCGACGAAGTCACCATGCTCATGGAACTCTACGTCGAGTACATGAAATCGCAGCGCCAGCTTCTCATCGACAACAATATCCAGTTCGTGCAGATCGGTCGGCGTCAGGGCCTGCCGCCGGCGGTGCTCGCGGAACTCGCCAACACCCTCGAAGCCACCAAAACCAACACCGGCATGACGCTCTGCCTGGCCATCAATTACGGCTCGCGATTGGAAATCACCGACGCCGTCCGCGAGATCGCCGCCGAAGTCCAAGCCAATCGCCTCGCCCCAAACCAGATCACCGAGCAGACCATCACCGACCACCTCTACACCCGCGGCATGCCCGACCCCGACCTCCTCATCCGCACCGCAGGCGAAATGCGAATCAGCAATTACCTCCTCTGGCAGATTTCCTACGCGGAGCTTTACGTCACCCCCGCATCCTGGCCGGAGTTCACACTCGACGAACTTCACAAAGCCCTGGAAAACTACGCCGCACGTAACCGTCGCTACGGCGGAGTCGATCACTCCAATACCTGAAAAATGACGAAATTCGAATGACGAATGACGAATCAAATCCGAATGTCCCAATGACGAATGTCCGAAACGACGTTCATCGCAAACGTTTCGTCATTCGAACATTCGAACATTCGAATTTGATTCGTCATTCGTCATTCGAATTTCGTCATTCCCCCCTCCTTCTGTCTGTGTCCGTCTGTATTACTATCGTGCAACTTCTTTCTATCCTGACAAAATTGAACACGAAGAAACGAAGAAACGAAGGAGACGAAGTTTTTTTATTTATTTTTTCTTCGTGTCCTTCGTTTCTTCGTTTCTTCGTGCTTAAGTCGTTTCATGATTTGGTTGCGGCTCTGCCGCGCTGGGGCTGTCTGTGGCTAATCCTGGCATTCATCAGCGGCTGCGATTCACGGACCGCCGAGGTGCCCACTTCCAATCCGCCGCTGGCCAAACATGCGCTGATCGTCTCCATCGACGGCTGCCGTCCGGACGTCCTGCTCCGCGCCAACACTCCCAACATCCGCTCCCTCATGCGGCAAGGCAGCTTCACCTTTTGGGCCCAAACCACCGCCCTCGCCATCACTCTCCCTTCCCACACCAGCATGCTCACCGGCACCCCGCCCGAAGTCCATGGCATCACCTGGAACGACGACTCCGGCGATGGCCCCGTCATCTACCCCAACGTTCCGACCCTCTTCGAGATCGCCAAATCCCACGGCCTGACCTCCGCCGTCTTCTCCGCCAAACCTAAATTCAACACCTTCACCCGCCCCGGCGCCGTCGATTGGAGCTTCATCACCCCGGTCAAATCGAAGCAGTTCATCGACGATGATGTGATTGCCGCCAAGGCCGTCGAAACCATCCTCCAGCACAAGCCGAACATCACTTTCGTGCACCTGTCCGCCACCGATATCCTCGGCCATGGCAAGTATTTCTGGGTGCCCGAGGCGGATCAAGGCTGGGGCTCCAACGAACAGATCTGGTGCATCGAACGAGCCGACGCCGCCATCGGCACACTGCTCGACGCCCTGAAATCCACGGGTATCTACGACGACACCGTGATCATCATCACCGCCGACCACGGCGGCTCCGGCCGAAACCACGGCGCCAACGACCCCCGTTCCCGCTTCATCCCTTGGATCTGCACCGGCCCAGGCGTGCGGGCAGATTGCGATCTCACGCAAGTCCGCAGTCTGACCGTGCACATTGAGGACACCTTTGCGACGGTTTCTTATTTTCTGGGTTTGCCGATCAATGCCGAGATCATGGGCCGCCCCGTGCTGCAGGTCATTGACGACCATGACCTGCTGACCCCACTTCCCTCCGCCTCTTTTTCCCTCCCTCCCCCGCCACGCAAAACGAAACCATCCGAGCCGCAATCGTGAGATTGCGGTTATCGTCGCAATCTCACGATTGCGGCTCTGATATGCAAAACAACGGCGGCTCCTTTGGGGAGCCGTCGTCGATTGGGATCGGGTCGATGCGCCGATACTGGTTCACGCGTGGCGTTTTCTGCGAAGCAGCAGCAACCCGGAACCCAGACCCAAAAGCCCCAGAGAGGCGGGCTCGGGGACATGGGTGATGACGAGGTCGATGCCGGTGAAGTTACCGGAGATGTCTGTGACGCGAACGAACTCGTAGTGGTAGCCTGGCGGGACGACGCCAGTGGAGAAAACGCTGAAGTCGTCGGGGAGGTTGTCGACGATGTCGCCGTTGGTGTCGTAGTAGTCGATGGTGCATGCGTGGTTTCCGCCGAGGGTGATGATGTGGTAGGTGCCTGCGAGGTCGCCGCCGTTGCTCAGGTCGTTGATGTTGACTTGAGCACCTTCGTAGATGTCGAGGAAGATGCCGTAGGTGCTCATGTCCCTGCCGCTGAGGAATGCGAGGCTGTCGTAGTTGTCGCCATCGAGCAGGTCAAGGTCGAGGTTGGAAGTGGAGTTGAAGTTGAAGTAAGTGACGCCGCTGTTGTTGTCGGCGCCTTGGATGGTGAGTTTTCCGATGGAGCCGAAGGTTCCGTTTTTGTTTTGGAACCACCCGCTGCCCTCACCATCGGCGCCTGGGGCGAGGTGGCCATCGATTTGAACTATACTTTGAACGCCGATGATGTTATTGCCAGCGAGTGTGCTGCCGCTGTAGACGATCAGGGAAGAACCCTGGCGATCCCCCCCTCCTCCCCCCCACTGGTTGTAGCCGGTACCACTTTGGCCGGTGAGAATGAGTGTGCCGCCATTGACAAAAATGCCGGCGGAGGCGTTCAAATTGCCCACGCGGAGGATGCCGTTGCCGTTTTTCTCAAAACTGCCGTAGTAACCAACCCCGATCTGGTCGACGGTCAGGTTCCCAGTGACATTCCACTGCATGGGACTACCGCCGCCAATGTCCGCATGCACTATCGCGTTAAGCGTATTGGTCCCGCTGCTGGTGACGTACGGATTGCCCCCCGCCAAAGTGATGGTGTGACCGTTACCAGTCACCGTGTACCCACCGTCATTGAGAGTGAGAGTTCCGAAAGCGACGTCGTCGTTGAGGCTGACGTCATCGGTCACGGTAACAGGATCGTATGTGCCGAAAGTGTCTACATACCAAATGGTGGCTGCATGCGAGGCAGCGGCGAAGCCAACGGTGGCGGCGACCGCGGCGATCATCATGGCATGACGGCGCATGTGCTGTTTGAGAGAGAACATAAACTCTACCTCCTGAAAAAGGCGGTCTCATGCTCTCTCTCCGTCCAACGACGAGCCGAATTGTATCAACGCCCACAAACTCCACTCACCCTGTCCAGACAGGGAGCTCGGGGCATTCACGAACTGAACTAACTTGAAACATACACGCCCCTGTGACAAATGCAAAAGAATTTTGCGAAGATTCGTGTTTAAGTAAAATATATGGACTGTCATCGTCAGATTGCGTTATTGTCGTCGCACTCCTACGATGGCGGCTCCGACGTTTTGGACGCTAACTATGATCGTGCTCATCGATAACTACGACTCGTTCACCTACAACCTCGTCCAACGCATCGGCGAGCAACACGCCTTACGCCCCATGACTGTCCTCCGCAACGACAAGACTTCCATCGCTGAAATCGAATCGCTTCGTCCGACCCATATCATTATTTCGCCGGGGCCTTGCACGCCCAAAGAAGCTGGCATCTCCTGCGAAGTTCTCAAACACTTCGGCCCGAAACTGCCGACGCTGGGCGTCTGTCTCGGCCATCAGTGCATCGGCGAGGCCTGGGGGGCCATCGTCGAACGCAACTGGCGGCTCATGCACGGCAAAGTCTCCCCCATCCACCACAACAACCAAGGCCTCTTCACCGGCCTGCCCAACCCCTTCGACGCCACCCGCTACCACTCTCTGGTCATCCGCCCCGGTACTCTCTCGGCAGATTTCGAAGTTACCGCCTGGACGCAGGAAAACGAAATCATGGGTATCCGCCACAAATTCTGGCCCCTCCACGGCGTCCAGTTCCACCCCGAATCCTTCCTCACCCTCGACGGCCCAAAGCTGCTGGCCAATTTCCTCAACATGTAACGATAGATTTCAGATGGTTAGATTGGCTCGGAAGACAAGAGGTGTTTGAATGGCTGAAGCTTCTGTACCAACTTGGGGAGTTGCTGCCGGGCCAGGCATGCCAGGTATGTCTCCACGTCCATTGGTGGCCGTTTCAATCGACTCCGCAGTCGTTTGATTGCCGTGCAGACGGTCTCTTGGGCCAGGTCGAATTGGTAGATGAGAAAATCGTCAGGGTGTAGAGCTTCGAGGCCGTAGCTTTCGAGCACGTGATCCGGAAAATCTTTCGTATTGAAAGTCACGATTGCCCCGGCGTGGGCGACGATGGCCGCGGCCAGAACGTGTCGGTCGTTGGGGTCGGGCAACGCCAAACCGGCAGCCAGCGATTCGTGGCCGGTGACGAGGCAGTCCGGCACCGCCTGGTCCATGAGTGTCCGTGTGCGCGCCAATTGTTCGTCGCTGATGTGCGGATTGTTGGCCAGCACGTTCCTGATCCATTCGTCGTGAATCTGGTCGGTCCAGCGGGCGAGAAAGATACCTTCAACGCTCAGTTCCAGCAGGACATCGCGTAAAGGTGCTGGATACAACACACACGCATCGAAGATGACCGTAAACGTATCCAATCCGTCAGTAGCCCATCTTGAGGTTTTGAGCCTGCTGGACCAGTTCATCCATTGTTTGCTCATGGTTGGAGCGACACATCTCTTTGTAAGCCATCAGATCGCTGTAGGCGATGCGGCGGTGGGTGCCGACCATTTGATAACGGATGCGTCCTTCTTTGAGCTCTTTGACGACGAACGGTCGCGAGACGCCCAGAAGTTCCGCGGCCTGCTGCGTGGTCAGTTGCGAGTGGATGGGCATGAGGGTTACAGCGTTACCCTGACTCATCTCTGTCAGAATCCGGATCAGGAGTTGAAAGGCTGACGTGGGCAGGTCAACCGTTTCGGCGTGTCTGCCTATGGTGGCAATATGTACCTGCACGGTCGGGGAAGTTTTTGTCGCCAATGGTGCGAGCTTGCGGCTGGACTCCTTGGCAAGCTGCGTCTCCCGCACGGAAGGCAGCACAGGTTCTGTTGTCATTGCGGTCATGACCGACTCCATCATGCTTACACGACCATTCTATCGGCCAAACCAGCAAAGGCAATAAACGAAATTAGCGAAATATTCGAAAGCATAGGGCCCATAACATGCTGAAGCGTGAACTCCGAACATGGGTTATGCTACGTGCATGGCTGACGAACCGAAAAGTTCCAGGCGTTTATGGCCGCGTTCCAGATGCATGGTCATGATGATATGGCTGTTCGGCGGGACCGGTATCATCATCTGCCTGACACTGGGATGGATTTACGGGTTATTCTGCGGCACACCGTTGGTGATGTTTGCCGTACTCTTCTTCTGGTTTAGCGGATCGCCGACCAATCTGCGACAGTATTCGGATCCTGTGCCTTGGAAGCACTGTGGCAACGGATGGAATCGCCGCGTTGACAATTCGGATTGCGGATGGGCGTTCGATTACTATTTTTTCGTGACATTGCTCCTAGCGATCGGGATAGGAAGCTGGGCCTTTTTGTGGCTGGCGCTTCGCGGTGAGATGATCAAAGAAGCCGCCACGTATGTCTTCCTTCCTTTCGTGATCGGAGGCGTCACGATGCTGGTCGTTCGAATCGTGAAGTTGCGGCGTTTGTCGAAGTTTGGGCCGTCGGTGCTGGAGTTGACGACGTTTCCCGGCGCAATCGGCGGGCAACTCGCCGGCGTGATTTATACCCATCGTCCAATACATGCCGCTGACGGCTACCATCTTCGCTTGCGCTGTAGAACTGGGCGGGGTATTTTATGGGAGGATCAGGCCACGAAGGTTCAGGGCGTCATGGAAGAAGATGCATCCAGAGCGGGGGGGGGGTAATTCCCGTGGCGTTCAACATTCCCGCCGATTGTCCACCGACCAGCTACACGGCTCAATGGGAGTTACAAGTACGGGCAAAAATTCCCGGGCTCGATTATTGTGCCACATTTGTGGTGCCGGTGTTTTGTCCCGCGGAGTCAGCCAATATTTAGCCGGTGGGCTTGCCCACCGATCGGCTTACTTTTTCTTCAGTTCCTCCGACTTCACCTCGACCACTTTTCCATCTGCCCCACGAATTCCGCACTTTTTGAACGTTATTCTCGATGGAGAACCGATCAGCAGCACCCGCGAACTCTTCTTGCCCTCCTCCACTTTTGGTGCTGCTTTCTTGTCCGCCGCCAAGTCCACCACCAGCATCTGCTTCTGTGCGTCCATCGACAGGCTCTCAAAGCTTTCCTGCACCCGATCGCTCACCAGGATCACCAGTGTCGCCCCCTGCGGAAAGCTGATGTTGTCCGGATATTTCACGCCATATTCCTTGAGCTTCGCCGTCGCCAGCGTTTTATCCGTCGTGTAATACAATATTTTCCCCGCATCCGCTGCTCGCGAAACAACTTCATCCTCCATCAGCATATAGGAATTCAACTCCTTCAACTGCCCAAGGCAGATCCCTCCACCCACACCACACATCACGACCATCATCGCCATCATCCAAGATTGCCGAATACCCATCATACGCTCCTTTCTCGAGTTCTTGTCCCACTCACTCCTCATTATAACAGACTTTTTTTAAATGGATTGGGCGGCTTTGAACGCTTCCCTGGCGTGGTCGATGGTTTGATCGATATCGCCTTCGGTGTGGGCGGAGGAGATGAACCAGGCTTCGAATTGGCTGGGGGGGAGCATCACGCCGGCGTCGAGCATGGATCGGAAGAAACGGGCGTAAGCTTGGGTATCGCATTGCAGGGCGTCGGCGTAGTTTTTGATGGAGGCGGTTTGAGACCCATCCCTCCTCAGGAAGAAGGGGGTGAGCATGGAGCCGACGCGTTGGATGGAGACGGGTACGTTGGCTGCTACGGCGGCGGCTTTGAGGCCGATTTCGAGGCGGCTGCCCAAGGCTTCGAGCTGGGTGTAGATACTGGTGCCGTCAATGGCGGTGTCGTCGAGGAGGGAGAGGGTGGCGATACCGGCGGCCATGGCCAGGGGGTTACCGGAAAGAGTGCCGGCCTGATAGATGGGGCCGGCGGGGGAGACGTGGTTCATGAGTTCAGGTTTTCCGCCGTAGGCGCCGACGGGGAGTCCGCCGCCGATGATTTTGCCAAGACAGGTCAGGTCGGGGCGGATGGAGTAGAGGCCCTGGGCGCCGCCGTAGGCGACGCGGAAGCCGGTCAGGACTTCGTCGAAGATCAGCAGGGCGTTGTGTTGGTCGCACAGGGCGCGGAGGCCTTCGAGGTAGCCCGGCAGCGGCGGGACGACGCCGATGTTGCCGCAGATGGGTTCGACGATCATCGCAGCGATTTTGCCTTGGCGTTCTTCGAAGGCAGCTGTGGTGGCGGGCAGGTCGTTATAGGGCACGAGAACGGTGTTGGAAGTGGCAGAGTCGGGGATGCCGGGGGAGGAGGGGTGATTGTGTGTGGTGGCGCCGGAGCCGGCTTCGATGAGGAGGGAATCGACGTGTCCGTGGTAGCAGCCGTGGCATTTGAGGATAATGTTGCGTTGTGTGACACCGCGAGCGAGGCGGATGGCGGACATGGTCGCTTCGGTGCCGGAGTTGACGAAGCGGATCATCGGGACGTTGGGCATGGCAGCGGCGATGATCTTGGCGAGCTTGAGTTCGGCTTCCGTGCAGCAGCCGTAGGAGGAACCTTTGTCGATCTGCTTGGCAACGGCAGCCCGGACCGGCGGCGGAGAGTGCCCGGCGATCAGCGGCCCGTACGACATTACATAGTCGATGTAAGTATTGTTATCGATGTCAGTGAGGTCGGCGCCCTTGGCCTCCTTAATGAAAACCGGGCCGATCCCTCCCCCCCCCTCTCCTGCGACGGCCTTGAAGGATCGAACGGGCGAAGAAACGCCGCCGGGCATGAGCTTGACCGCCTCGGCGAAGAGTTTTTCGGATTTCGCATAGCGGGACTTGGGTTTGTTGAGCTTGGCCATAGGTAAACAGCATAAACGATGGGGTGAGATTCACAAAATTTGTTTGATTCGCGAAAGCAGGCGAAGAGGCCGATAGTCAGAAGTTTCCGTTTCGCAAGGGATGCAAATCGGCCCCGTAGGGACCGTTGATAATAGCCCACCCATTTATGGGTGGATAAGAGGAACGACGAAAAACAAACCGAGTCCCGTATCTGAGCGCATAGTGTGAGCGATAGCGGGTTCGTGGATTTAGATGTATCCTGCTTGCCTACAACCTGACGCTGGAAGACGCCCAGGGAAATGCTCCACTTGGGGGAAAAGGTGTATAAGGGTGAGCGTGGCAACGCAGGGCTAGAGCATTTTTCACTCGCCCGTAGCGTTTTGGAGCCCCGCATGGCAATGCGGGGCTTTTGGCTCTCGCTTCCTGCGCATGTCATCACGCCACGACCACATGAAAAATGCTCTATTTCCTGCGAAGGTGCAGCAGTAGCACGGTCAGATCGTTTGGCGTAATGCCTTCGAGGCGTGAGGCTTGGCCGAGGGTCTGAGGACGGAATTTCTCCAGCGATTGTCTCGCTTCTTTGCGAAGCTCATGGATGGCAGCGAAATCGAACGACGTGGGAATCGACTTATCCTCTAGTTCGTGCAGACGCCTTGCGGATTCCTTTTCCCGCTGGATATATCCCGCATATTTCGCTTCGGTCTCCACGTCCGCCAGCACTGCAAAGATTGCGGGGTTGTCAAACAGTTCATGCAATCCGGAGGTTTGTGTGCGAAGCGATTCGATGGTGACGTCCGGTCGCCGCAGGAAGTCGTACGCCGTCGTTGCGCCGTCGGTTGTGCGGATTTTGAGTGCGTGCAGCAGTTCCACTGCACGATGCATTGCTGCGAGTTTTTTCTCGAGGCGACCGATGCGTTCACGAGATGCGAGTTCCAGCTTCGCGCCCAACGGCGTCAGCCGCTGGTCCGCGTTGTCCGAACGCAGTGTCAAGCGAAATTCCGCCCGACTCGTGAACATCCGGTACGGCTCCGTCGGCGTCTTCGTGATCAAATCGTCGATCATCACGCCGATGTACGCCTGATCACGCGTCAAAATGAATCGCGGCTTGCTCAGTATCTTGTTCGCCGCGTTGATGCCTGCGACGAGTCCCTGGCCGGCCGCCTCCTCGTAGCCGGACGTTCCGTTGATCTGACCGGCGAAATAGAGACCGGACACCAGACGCGTCTCCAGCGTCGCGTCGATCTGATGTGTCGGGGCAAAATCGTATTCGACCGCATAGCCCGGCCGAAGGATCTTTGCGTGCTCAAGGCCCTTGATGTTATGGACGACTTCGCGTTGCACATCTTCCGGCAGGCTCGTCGAAATGCCGTTGCAGTAGACTTCGTTGGTCTCCAGACCCTCCGGCTCCAGAAAAATCTGATGATGATCCTTGTCTGCAAACCGAACGACCTTGTCCTCAATCGACGGACAATACCGCGGTCCGCGCGACTGAATCTGCCCGGAATACATCGGCGCACGATGCAGATTCGCGCGAATCAAGTCGTGCACTCTGGCATTTGTGTGCGTGATGTGCATCGGCACTTGACGTAGCGAGGGGAAAGATTGAATGGTACCGCTCCCTCCCCCCCGCGTCATGTCGGAGAACGGTGTCGGCGAATCGTCGCCCGGCTGCATCTCAAGAACGCTGTAATCAATCGTCTCCTTCGCCAGCCGCGGCGGCGTGCCCGTCTTGAGCCGACCGAGCTCGAAACCCAAATCCCGCAACGATTGCGAAAGCCCGCAAGCGCTCGCTTCGCCGACTCGGCCGCCTTTCGTCTGCTTCGCCCCGACATGCATCAACGCGTTGAGAAATGTTCCCGTGGCAACGACCACGCAGCGGCAAGAAAAGCAACGGCCATCTTCGAGCGCCAGACCTGTCAGTCGCCCTTTTTCTGTGAGCAGACGATCAACGATACCGGTAACGATGCTGAGATTCGGGCAATGCTCTTCGAGAAGCTGCCGCACTTTCGCCGCATATTTATATTTATCCGCCTGTGCCCGCAGCGACCGCACCGCCGCCCCTTTCGACTTGTTGAGCATTCGAAACTGAATCCCCGTCGCATCGATCGCATGCCCCATCAATCCGCCAAGCGCATCGATTTCTCGAACGATCTGCCCCTTCGCCAGCCCCCCAATCGCCGGATTGCACGACATCCGCCCGATCGCCAGCGGATCCATCGTGACCATCGCGACCTTACCACCGCCATGCCCCGCAAGTATCCGCGACGCCGCCCACGCCGCCTCCGCTCCGGCATGCCCGCCGCCGATCACAATGATGTCAAAGTTTGTTGTATTTGTGTTCATGCGAGCAATACTATCTGCAGAATTCCGCCCAGTATAGGAATGCGGCGCCGACCAGCAGTCCCGTGCAGGACGGCAGCAGCGCCACGATGCGCCATGCCAGCGGGAAATGCCTGGCCAGCAGACTGCAAATGACAGTAGGCAAGAGCAGGACGAAACTGACGCCCGCCATAATGGCCCCCCAGATGCCCACCGCCATGGCCGTATCACGACCGGCATGACCAATCCTGCATATCTCCCGGAACAGACTGACAGTTTCCGGCAAAGCACGAAGCCAGCCTACCAACCCCAGAGAAAAAAGTACCAGCAGAATAATACCCATCGCTGTACGCCATCGCGAGACAGGAGGCGGGGTGGGCGGAGTGTGATAAGAAAGCACGTCAGGCATGGCAAAACTCTAGCAGGAAGGGAAATACGCTTCAATGTGGCCATTGGCACCCAGGCACAATGACCGATCATACAAAATTCCTTCTCCCCGAAAAACATGATAGAATAGGAGCATGGTGTTGAATATTTCCATCTCACCGGAAGCGGAAACTCGCCTGCGAGCGAAGGCGGCGGCGGCGGGTGTTGATGTGACGGCCTACGCAACTCGGCAATTAGAACTACTGGTCGCTCCACCACGATCCCTCAAAGAAATCAGCGGCGAGGTGGGAGAAGCTTTCAAGAACAGCGGCATCAGCGAAGGTGAACTCGCCGCCTTTTTGGAGGCCGAAAAACACAAGATGCGGACGGAACGGCGGAGGGGAGTGGGTGGGGGGAATGGGAGCAAATGAGCGATACGCATCGCGTTGTTTTTGATTGCAATACGTTGTTGCAGGCGTTGGCTTCGCCGGATGGTGCGGCGGGCGCATGCGTTCAGATGGCGTTTGACCGCCGCGTGGAATTGTTCGTGTCGCCGACGGTGATTGCGGAATTGCGAGACGTTGCAGCTCGGCCCGTCGTGGCTCGGAAGTTGCGATTGAAGGGTGATCGCGTGGCGGCTTTTATCGAGGCGATTGAATCGTCAGCCATCGTGTTGGAAGGATTTGCGGAGCTGTTTGTTTATGAGCGCGATCCTGACGATGCGCATTATGTGAATCTGGCTCTCGCCGCAGATGCGACGCTGATCGTCACGCGAGATGCTGATTTGCTGGATTTGATGAACGCTTCGCAGGATGAAGGGAAGGAATTTCAGACGAGGTTCCCTACGTTGAAAATCGTTACGCCCCCGGCTTTCCTGGCGGTAATCCGACGATCCGAGCCGCGACCGTAAGGGAGTGTTTTCGTCGCGGATTACGCCCAACGCTCGCTAACGGTCGCGTCTCGGATGGCGTATCATGGTTGCATGTCTGAGTCTCCCCCCGAACCTCCTCCCATTCTTTTGTATGCCGCGCCGAGGCTGAGGCCGAAGCTGCGGGTGCCGGGGTACCTGGAGGTGATCTTATATCTGTGGGCGGTGTTCACCGTGCTGTACGGAGCCCTTCTGGGTTACGTGTGCCTCGCGGCGCTCCCGCACTCGAACATGTCACGTGATCAGATATATCTCTGGCTCATTCCGTGGCCGATACTTATTCTGTGGGGGGTGGCGATGTTCGTGTTGGCTGTTCTGATAGCATTGGATCGGATCGCGGCGTTGCGCGGGGCGGTGGGGATGATGATCGTGCAGGAAATTTTCATGTGGGTGCTCATAGGCATCCTTTTTGTGGTCGGGATGGTGGACGGAGAGATATTGATAGCGTTGTTTTTTCTGCTGATGTTTTTTGTGCCGCCGGCGGCGGCTGCGTGCTGGATACGGATACAGTTGCGACGAGCGTTGAAGTTGACCCAGGCGTGACGTGTTTTGTGAGCGAGCGTTGATCTTCGATCAACGGCTAAACGCGCTGAAGCATGAACTCCGGTTATTTGTTTTCCAACCAGTTCGGGCCAATCCCCAAATCCACCTTCAACGGCACACGTAACTCCATCGCGTGCTCCATCTCCTGACGGATCAATTTTGCATATTCGTCAGCCTTCTCCGTGCGGCATTCGAAGACCAGTTCGTCGTGAATCTGCATCAGCATGCGGATTTCCTGTGGCTTGTCGGCCAAGCACTTGTGCAGGTTGACCATGGCGAGTTTGATCAGGTCGGCGGCAGAGCCCTGGATGACGGAGTTGAGGGCGGCTCGCTGGCCGAACATTCGCCGGGATTGGATGGAGGAATGGATGTCTGGGATTTGGCGGCGGCGGCCGAGGATGGTGGTGACGTAGCCGTGTGCGGCGGCTTGCATGACGCATTCGTGGGTGAAGCGTTCGATAGCCGGGAAACGTTGTCGGTATGATGTCACGTAGGCGTTGGCCTGTTCCTGCGGGATTTTCAGGACTTGCGAGAGGCCGAAGCCGGTCTGGCCGTAGATGATTCCGAAGTTAACGACTTTGGCGACCGCTCGCATCTCCGGCGTTACGTTCGACTCTGGCACGCCGTTAAGTTCCGCCGCCACTAAGCGATGTATATCCATGTTCTTGGCAAACGCGTCCAGCAGCGCCTTTTCCTGGCAGAAATGTGCCAGCACACGCAGTTCGATCTGCGAATAATCCGCTGATATCAGCACGAATCCGGGACACGCCACAAACGCCCGGCGAATCTCCCGGCCGATGTCCGTCTTCACCGGTATATTCTGCAAATTCGGATCGCTCGACGACAACCGACCCGTCTCCGCAACCGTCTGGTTGAAACTCGCATGCACGCGATTGGTCTTTTTGTTCGGCAGTTTCACCAGCGTATCGAGATACGTATTCTTCAGCTTTGTTAATTGCCGATACTCCACGATCAATGCTGGCACCGGATGCTGATCCGCCAGCTTCTCCAACACCGTAATATCCGTGCTCGGGCCGGTCTTGGTCTTCTTTATCACCGGCAAATTCAGATGCTTGAAGAGCACCTCCGCCAACTGCCGCGGCGAGTCCTGGTTGAAGTCCATCCCCGCCGCCGCCTTGATCCGGCCCTGCAACTCCTCAAGCTTCCCCTCAATCTTCCCCGACAACGCCTTCAACGGCCCCGCATCAATCATCACCCCGTGATACTCCATGTCCGCCAGCACCTGCACCAACGGCATCTCCACGTCGCGGAACAGCTTCTCCGTCTCCGCCCCCAGCTTCTGCAACTGCGGCAAGAGCACATGAGCCAACCGCAACGTCACGTCCGCATCCTCGCCGGCATACTGACACGCCCGGTCCAGTGGCACGTCCGCAAACGAAATCTGCTGCGAGGCTTTCCCAATCAGATCACTGATTGGAATTGTTTTGAGCCCCAGCAAATCTGCCGCCAGAGAATCCATTCCATGCGACATCCGCGACGAATCAATCACGTACGACGCCACCATCGTATCGAAATCGATCCCGTTGAGCTGCAGCCCAAAACAACGAAGCGAGTTGATGTCGTATTTCAGGTTCTGTCCGAGCTTCTTGACATTCGCATCCGCCAGTAGCGGGCCGAGCACCTCACGCACCACTTGTCCATCCAGCGTGTCGCCGACCCCTTTCACCGGCACATAATACCCCGTCCCCTCCTTCGCCGAGAGCGAAATCCCGCACAAATTCGACACCATCGCCCCGAGCGCATCCGTCTCCGTATCCACCGCCAGCCAGCCCCCCACCGCAACCTCCTCCCGCAAAGTCGCAATCATTTCCATAAGTCTTTCACGAGTGTTGACGAGGTGGTATTCACCAACAACGGGGCGAAGCCCGATCGGCACGTCAGCCCCCGGCTCTGCCGAGGAGGAGGGGGGGGGTCCGCTCGACCATGGCATGAGCGTCCCGCCCATGTTCTCTCCATCAACCCTCGATTCCTCCACCGGCTGATCGAACAACCCGCCCATAATCGGCGCAATTGTCGTTTTTTGTTTTTTGATTTTTTTTTCTGACTTCTGGCTTCCGGCTTCTGGCTTCTCCGCATGCATCGGCATCAGCTCCCGATACGAATGCACCACCTGCTCCAGCGTCGTGAGCAGTTTCGTGAAACCCAACTCATGGAATATCGGCGCCAGCTTCGGCAACAAATCCGGCCGCACCTTCGCCAACTCCCAATCCAACGGCACAATCGGCACATCAAACTGCAACTCCACCAATTTCCGCGCATTCTCCAACACCTGCAAATTGCTACGAAATACCTCGCCGATCTTCCCGCCAAGTTCATCCTTGTGCGCAATCAAGTTGTCGATGTCGCCGTACTGCTGGATCCATTTGATCGCCGTCTTAGGGCCGACGCCGGGGATGCCCGGAATGTTGTCCACTGCATCGCCGGTAAGGGCCAGCACATCCCGCGCCTGCCGCGGCGTGTATCCCTTCTTCGCCAACAGACTCGCCTCGTCAATCTCTTCGTTCGTCTGAATGTCATACATTACTGTCCCCCACCCCCACTCTACCCCGTAATTCCACATAAAATTGC
>WQYP01000023.1 GCA_009781185.1 Phycisphaerales bacterium
CTGCCACGCTTGCAGCAGAGCATACAGCCGACGGGTCCTCTCCGGCTCTTGCGAAGCCAGGTTACGTGTCTCCGACGGATCGTTCACCAGATCGTAAAGTTCCAGGTGGTTGTCCTCGAAGAACTCGATGAGCTTCCATCGTCCGTCGCCGGTCACAAGTGACGCCGCCGGTGCTCCGCCCTGATTGGAATAGTGTGGATAGTGCCAGAAGACCGCCTCTCGCGGCAGGCTTGCGTCGGGATTCTCGAACAGCGGCACCATCGAGAGTCCATCGACATGCTGCTTCGGTCGCAACGGCAGTCCCGCCGTCTGCAAGAATGTCGGATAAAAATCAGTCGTCGTCACAGGTGTATGACACGTCCCCCCGGCGGCGATCTTTTTCGGATAACGCGCAATCTGACACACCCGCATCCCGCCCTCGGCATTCCATCCCTTGCCCTCCGACCAAGGCAAGTTGCATGTCGGCGACCCCTCCGCCGTGGCAAGACCGCCGTTGTCGGAGGTGAACGTGACAAGCGTGTCATCCGTCAATCCTTCCTCCGCCAACGCATCGAGCAATCGTCCAATGTTTGTATCGAGGTTCTCGATCATGGCCGCGTACACAGGATCGGACTGTACGATCCGCCGACGTACATGCGGCAGCACTTCGCCCTCACGACGCGGCAGAAACGGCATCGGCTCGCCCTCCACAAACGGATTCATCTCATCCAGGTGCATCGCCTTGGCCTTCGCTCGATACTTTTCCACCAGTTCCGGCGGCGCTTTGATCGGCACATGCACGGCGTAATGGCACAGATTCAAAAAAAACGGGCGCCCCTCCCCACTCCGGTCACGCTTTCGAATCAACTCGATCGCCTCGGTGGTGATGCGGTCCGTCAGGTATTCGCCCGGCGGTCCGTCGGGGAGTTGTGGACTGTTGTATGGCGACCAATACAAGTTTGGCCAGCCTCCGATATTCACATCAAACCCGTGCTTCTCCGGAGAGAACGCCTTGCCGCCCAGATGCCACTTGCCCACATGCCACGTTTGATACCCGCTCTCCCGCAGTGCCCTGGCGATGGAGACCTCCTCCAACGGCAGATAATGCAGGTACGGGACCGTGCTGAGCTTCCCGCAATTATCTCCGTCGAGCCAATTCGTCAGTCCGACGCGAGCGGGATACTTGCCGGACATCAGCGCCGCCCGTGACGGCGAACAGACCGGGCAGGCGGCATAGGCGTTGGTGAAGCGCATTCCCTCCTTCGCCAGCGCATCGAGTCGCGGTGTTTCATAAAACGTCGAGCCGAAGCACCCCAGATCGCGGACGCCCAGATCGTCAATCAGAATAGATACAATATTCGTTGCCATAACATCCTCGCTGATTGTGCGTTATCCTAAAACTTTCCGCATAACAAGTCCTGTTTGCGTTTCATATAGTAACAAAAGTTTTCCCATGAAATATCGGGCGAAACCGTGTGATCGACGGTCGGGATAAAACCGCCTTCCTCGATGAGCGGGGCGAGTTCGGCCAGGTGCTTGTCGATGGCGTCTTTTCCTTTGGCGAGTTCCATTTTGTTGATGCCGCCGGAGAGCCGCAGGTCGCGACCGTATTCTTTGCGGATGCGGAGTGGGTCCATATCCGCCACCCGTTCCAGCGGCCAGATGCCGTCGACGCCGGCTTCCATCAATAGCGGAATCAGCGACTCGCAATTGCCGTCGGTGTCCACCAATATGTACTTCACGCCGTTGCGTTTATAAAAATCGACCAGGCGGCGCATCTGCGGGAAGATATATTCTTTGTAATGCTGCGGGCTTATCAGTGGGCCTGTTTTCATTGACATGTCTTCGTTGATGAACACATAGTCGAAATCGCCCCCCCCCTCTGCCGCCAGCGCAGGCTTCGAGACCTCCATCGTAAAGTCCGCGATGAACGTCATCATGTCATGGACCAGTGCCGGGTCGTCGTGGAAAGCGTAGCTGAGATTCATCGTCCCCATCCACTCACGGCAACGCCAATAAAAACCCTTCGTGCCCATGTTCTGAGCCAGAACCAGTACATGCTCACGGTTCTTCCAACGCGGTCCCATGATCTTTTTCCAGTTCGCGGGATAGCGAGCGTTCTGGTTCGCTATATAACGTTTTTTGAGTTCATGGAAGTCTTGCATCGTTTCGACGGGGAAGCTGATGTATTCATCCATGCAGGCTCGCATCCCGCCGGTAGTACCCTCAATCAGCGCCTTATGTACGATTCCGCGACGATCACGGTAGACTTCATAAAGATCGGTCTTTTCAATGAGCGTGTAGTCAAACATCGGCAGCATGTCGAAGTTGACGTCGAAGAACTCCCTCGCGTCCATGTTGAAATACTCGTCGCCGGTGAACCAGTCCCATTGAATGTCGTAGGGGTTCATGCCTTCGCGTATCCAGCGTTCTTTTGTTTGCGCCCATACGCCAACCTCATGGTTGGGAACTCTGTCAACGGGTTTATACTCCATGACATTGATAAAGCGCTGCCGCTCGGTCATTGACTCGTTACAAAACATCACATGCTCCTATTGTTGCACAACTAAAGTTTTGTATGAATCCATGATCTTTCCGAGCGATTCATACAAGGGCGGATTCATCAAGTCACTGCCGCGCGGCAGAATGACCTTTTCACGGTATTCGGCAAGTTCGCTGAGTCGGCGACGGAGCAGTGCCTTCGGATCGCTTTCGCCGTCGAAATTATCGAGCACGAGGTTGGCGGCATATGCGGCTTCTCCGAGGCGGAGCAGCATGCCCAGCACGATGACGCCGTCGTCGAATGCGTCCATCAGCATACGATAGTCTTCGGCGTTCAACTTGCTCTCCACGGCGCGGAGAAGTTCCCGAGACTCATTTACTTTTTGAAGCGCGAACGCATTGTTCTTTCTATAGTCCGAAATGGAAATCGGAGTCGTTTTCATTTGATAGAGATACTGCTCGCCGCTGTGGATTACGTCGCCCGGTTTTTTATTAATCAGTCTGACGCCCGGCTTGCCAAAAAGTTTGAAAGCCGCGCCGTTAACGGGAGCCCAATGAAACGGTTCGATGGCGCTGTGCATCATCAAATGGCTGCCGTTGATCTGCAAACCGTCGAAAATAATGGCCTTTGAGTTTTTCAGCGCCTTGACGACATTCCCGGCGGCCTCTCGTCCGAATCGGCGAACGGCCCATTCGTCCCACAACGCGTCTATATCTTCCGCGCCGCTCCAAAGCTGCCGCGATGAGGCGAAGGGGATGATTTCGGCCATGTTGAACAAGGTGCCGTAGGGCGTCCGATCGTGCAGGTTAAGGCGTTGCTGCATCACACGTGCGCCCAGGCGAGCGGCTTCTTTTGCTGAGAAAACAATGGGGTCCGGATAGGCGTTGGGCAGGCTGGCTCCGCCGTAATATTCGGCGTCGGTGACCCATTGCGACATGCCGAAGTTGTGCTTCACCGCCTCCTGCTTCGCCGCGTCCGACAAATAATTCATCACCGGCAAATCGTAAATCCACAGATTGTTGTTCCAGTAGTCGTCCTCAATGCAGGTAATATACGGGTAATCGTAGACGACCCGCCGCATGACGCTCATTCCGTCGCTGGTGATGCCGTAGATGTGGCTCCAAAAACCCGCTTTGACGCCCCGCTCGCGGCAGACACGCTGCATGACATCCAAATAGACGCGGAGGATTTTTTCGTTGGTTTCGTACTGAGCGCTGAGTGCCTTGGGGTCGCGGCTGACGTTGGAGCCGCTGAAGTTTTCAGAGATGTTAAAATAGCGTTTGTATCGGCCGTACTCGCTGCCCTCGGTGGAACTTGTCACGACGCCCTTAATCTCCGGAAACGTATCGAGCAGCGTGGTCAGATATTTTTCAAAGAGGACAGCCACCGCCGGTAAAAAACCCTTCGGTTCCGGGCCGCCGCGATAGAACGCCTCGACGGCAGCTTCATCAAACCCATGAGGAATCAACGGCGGAGCCTCCGCGAACACATCAAGCCCATATTCGGACATTTCCGCAAAGAACTTCCGCCATTCAATCACCTGGAACCGGTTGACCGTTAAGTTGTCGGACGCATCTATGAGGATGGGATGGGCGTTGCGCGCAACGGGAGTGCCGCACTGCCCGCCCGCGATGATCTGGACCGCAGTGTATCCGTACCTTGGCAGTTCTCGCATGGTTCTGTAAAACAGGCCGGGCTTGTATTCCTCGCCGCCCAGGACCGTGGGCGTGACCAAAGCCACCCGTTCCGGAACGAGCGGTGTCTTCACGACGCGAAGCCCTTTGAGGCTGTCCTGAACTTTCAGCATATCCGCCAGCCGATACGCGGCGTAGAGCATCCCGCGCGGGCCGTTCCCCGTCGCCGCCACGATCAGCGGTTGATCGCGCAGCGTGACCACGGCAAACGAATCCTTCGTGCCAAGAGTTTTCGTTGTGTCACCCGGAAGTCTATCACGAACCCAGGAAGTTTCCGTGTCCCCAAGCAGAATCACTAGATCATATTTGCCGAGATTGTGTTCGCTCGGATCGCCGTGCAGGATGTCAAAATTGCCGCCGTAATCGCATAGGCGTTCCACGGCCCTTCTCTGGATTTTTAGGGGGGGGGCCGCCACCCCCTCGTTTTGGCCCGGAAGGATGATGGCTTGTTTTTGCCTGGTCATGGGAGACCGTCCTTTCACTTGCGACATTTGGTCATTGTGGCATGCCACTGTTGCATACAACAATGGCAATAAACACAACACAAAAACCGTAAACTGCATTATCCTGTTCGCCACTATAGACCACCCTTTCACTTTCGACGCAAAGTAACGCTTCATCAATCAAATAAAAATATCTCTCACAGCTTCCAAATAGCCGTACCCGTAGAGATCGTCCGGTTGGAGGTAACTGGCTTCCGTCCATTCGTTCCAACTGTTAATCGTAATCAACGGCGTCTGGCGTTGGTGGGCATCGGCGTAGTCCTTGGCCGCTTGCAACGCTTTTCGTATTTCCATCGGCGTACAGTTGGTCAAAATGTTTTTTCTATACTTTTTGTGCCGGGGATTGTTGTCCCAGCCCAGTGATACATGCGCGAAATAAGGTTTCCCGTAAGCCTTATCCACCCGATTCCACTCGCGCACAACATCGGGCAAAACCTGTCCGTAATCCCGCGATATATTTGTAAAATGGACATATTGATAATGGGTTAAGCTGTCAAAACCAAGCGTGGCGATGATTTCACGGAGAGATGGTTTTTCACTGCCATCGACGCCGCTGATGTCCAGCGCTCTGTCTCCCCAGAGCGTCATTTGCAGCCAAAGTCCCGGCAAACCGGCAGCGACGGCACGTTTTCGCAAACCGTCGAGTGCCAAGCAGGCCTGTTCCATGCCGCCAAGTCCGTTGATAAAATTTGCCGTGTCATATATTTGAAAGACTGGACGATTGTCGATTCTATAGTAGCACGGCAACTTAAAATATCTTTCGATCAAACGGTCGGAAAGTCGGACGAACTCCTCCATGTTGACTTTGCCGTCCCAAATGACCGTTTTTTCGTCGTCGGAAAGGCGGTAATCCCATACATTCACGGCATCATGGTTCGCCCACATCAAATAAAACTTCATCTTATGTTTATTTTTCGCCTTGAGATAACCTTCGTTGAGGCACTGTTCCAAAAACGAACGGCGATCATACCAGTACCAATCATAGATAAATACATTGACCCCATGCGTAACGGCTGCCTCGATCTCCATTTCCATGACATCCGGGTCGGCTTCATCCACATAACCCCAAAGAGGTTTCCTCGGCCATTGATGGCCGGGGAATTTTGCCTGAGCGTTTCGTACCGTCTGCCATTCGCCCTTTTTCTCCGGCCAAAACTGATGAGCGCGCGGCTCTTTGCCGGTATAGGCCGGCCATATGTAAGCGGCAATGTCATATTTCATCGTATCGTTCCTGTTATTTAAGAAATGAAAAGTCCCGGACACCAAGATCGTAAGCCATTTGGTTGATGCGTTCTCTTGGATACTCTGTGCGAGGGAACGTTTTGAAATCGCCGCCTTCGAGTGCCGCCAGAAGTCCCGGCCTGTTCGCACGGGACAACGCCAAAGTATGCAACTCTTTGACCACATCGGGCTGTGTTTCCGCGAGGTTGTTCAACTCGTTCGGATCGTCGCGAAGGTTGAACAATTGCCGTCCGCCGCCGTTGGAGAAGAAAATGTATTTGTAATCGCCTTTTCGTACCATGAACTTAAAGGCAGGCGTACCCGGCTCGCCGTAAACGGTAAATAAAGATTCTCGCGGTTCTACCGTTCCGGCCAACATGCCAAGCACGTCAATCCCGTCCCGTGTATCGAGTGCTCCTGCCGCGGATGACGCTATCGCAAACAGGTCCGTCAACGCAACGAGTTCCCCATTCCGAACGCCGCCTTTCATCCGCGCCGGCCACGATACTAGGAACGGAATGTGCGCCGACTGCTCAAACCAGCTCTCTTTTTGCCACGAATGGTGGTCGCCCATGTGGTCGCCGTGATCGGTGAAGAAGCAGATCAACACGTTGTCCGGATCGGGCATGGCTTCCACGGCGTCGAGCAGTTTTCCGATGCAACCGTCGATATAGCTGATCTCGCCGTAATAGCGTGATTTCGCGATCCGTGCCGAGAAGTTGTTTAACTCGTCGGCCCAAATAAGACGGTTCATCCACGGCAGATGCTCGTCCATATGGTCCGTCGCCACGTCGCCGCTGACCGGGTTATCCATACGATCAGGATTGTACATACGATTGAACGGTATCGGCGGCGCAAAGGGCGGATGCGGGCCGATGAAGGAGACGAATCCGAACCACGGTCGCGGGTCGGGCGACTTGATTAACTCAATCACCTGGCTCGCCACGAACGCTTCGACGGTCATATCCGCCGGGAACGGGCTGGTCTGCGGCATGTAGTACATCTCGGTGCGTTCGCCCTGAAGTTGTTCAATGTGACTGTACGCCGGATGCTTCGCGATGAACGCGCCGTAGGCGTCGGCCAAGCGATGTTCCGGTTTGCCCCAGACTTCCTCGGTGTGCAGATGCGTTTCATACCCAAGTTCTTCTTTTGGCGGGTAGGTGTGGAACTTGCCAACGCCGAAGGTTCGGTAGCCCTGCGAACTTAAAAACCTCGCCAGATACGGCCCGCAGCGTTCTTCCATGCCGGCAGGCTGGCCATCCAGTGCGGCCGGTCTCGCATTGCTGAAGCAGCAGGTCGTGTGCGGGTCGCGCCCAGTACGGACGATGTATCGTGCCGGAACGCAGACCGGGCAGGGCGAATAGGCGTTTGTAAACGTTACGCCGCGATGCACCAAACGGTCGATGTTCGGCGTTGAGATTTTGCTGTTGCCAAGCGAAGCTATGCAATCGTATCGGAACTGGTCGCACATGATGTAAAGGATATTGGGTTTGTTTTGCATACTTTCACCTTTTAACTTTTATCGTTTAACTTTCAACTTTTAATATCTTCCGTAATCATGAGCCGCCTGATACATAGCGACGACGTTTTCCACCGGGGTATTATCCTGTATCTGGTGCGTTGGCGCGAAGTGGTAGCCGCGACAGGTTTTCATCAGCTCCATGGTATTTTTACAAACTGTCGTCACATCGTCCACGGTCCCATTCACAAGTTCTCCTGCGGTGGAGATGCAGCCTCTGAAGCCGAGCCTGCCGCCGAAATGTTCGACCAAATAGGCTGGCGACATGTTGACCGCCTCCGGCTGTAGCGTGTCCACCGCTTTGATGCCGATGTCGATCATGTCTTCATAAGCCCAGCTCGAACTGCCGCAGGTGTGCATCATGGCGGGGATGCCGAAATGTGCGGCCAAATCGGCGAATTTTTTGTGGATCGGCTTGAGCGTGCTGCGGTACAGCTCAAGGCTAATCATCGGGGCGATCTGCGTGCCGAGGTCTTCGCCGAGCCATAAAAAATCAATGTGCCCTTTGCATTTAGTCAGCAACCTTTCCAACATGCCGAACTGAAACGCGACGCGGCGATGTATAAAATCCATCGCCGCCTGGTTTCCGGTGATGAGGTGGCAAAGCACATCCTCCATGCCCATGATTCGGCCGTTGGAGTTGATGACATCCGGAACGCCGGGATTGCCGATGTAGAGAGCGTATTGGCCGTGGTAGGATTTTGCTCGATCAAGCGCTGCGTCATAATCGAAATCGTCGGGGTTCGGCACGGGAAATCGCTCGAACGCCTCATCGTCCGCATCGGCCAGTGGAAAGTCGCAAGCATCCCAGTATCCGCCGGTGCCGTGCTCAATCCAGCGGGAAATGCTGCCCTCAAGTTGATTGACCCTTCGCTCCGGCGGCACCACATGCAACATCGGCCCAACATAACGAGCGCCTATTCCGCGATAATCCACGCCGAGCACCACCATCAACGCTTCGTCGTTATCGTCGGCGACACCAAGGGCCTTTTTCAGTCTTGCATCAATACCGGGGTTCGCGTCATAGCCGATCGTCACCCGATCGGTCTTTTCAAACGCAAAAGTCCTGACGACCCGCTCCCGTGACGTCATCGTCTCCACAAATTTATTCAGATGGCACATGGAAATATATCCTTGACAAGGCGAAATCCGCTGTTGAGTCGATGAGCGCTCGGAGGATTATGAGTATCTGGCGGCGCAAGGTCAAGATGTTCGTTATCCGTGGCGTTATGGCGAAGGGGAAAGCGCATTTGGCGTTTCACGTCTGTCAGCCCCCGGCTCTGCCGGGGGTTTTGAGGGCATGAACGCGGGTACTGCAACTCGAACCCCCGGCAGAGCCGGGGGCTGACAGTCCAATGCGTTTGCTCTGCGTTATGCGAACGCGTGATACAAAATGCAGGGGGCGAAGAGAGGGGTGGGCACGCCCTCATAAAAAAAATTACAAAAAAAATACTTTTTCATTTGCATTTTTTGAGACTTGGGGTATGTTCCACACAGCGGTGCGCTTTTTCGTATGGTTATGCGAAAGTGCGATTGCTGGCAAAAAAAGAGGGAACGAGAGAAACGTTCGGAATCGCGAATGACTGCGGTTTTGGGCGTTTGTCGTTCCCTTTGTCGTTTTTGCTTCCCGCCCCCTCGGTTGGGAAGCTGGCCTGTAAGTGAGAGCGCTTTTTAGGAGATCATCAAATGGCAAGTCACAGAATCCTCAGCAACCGGTTGTTCAAAAAGTACAGCATCCTGAGCATCGCGGCCATCGCCGCTGCGATGCAACTACAGGCGGCGTCGGCTGCCCCCTTCATCTGGACCGCTGGGGCCAGCGGCACATGGACCTCAGCCAATTGGGATCAAAGCGGGTCTCCCGATAACACCGATACGGCCTACTTCACCACTGGCACCCTTACCGACTCTGCCCCCTCCACCTACTCCGGCCCTGTCTATATCCAGAGCAGCGGCAGCGCTGGTGGTGCCTTCACGGTCAATACTGCCGCCACGGCGACGGCCCCCCTCGGTACGGGTACCATCTACATAGACGGTGGTTCGACCGGCAATATGAGCAACGCCACGACCCTCACCTTCGGAACCACTAGTAGTGCCACGATCTCCAACGATATTGTCGTCCAAGGAAATTTTGCCAACTCAACTTTAAATGTAAATGTACAAAACGTTTCTACTCCTTTTAATAATCTCAGCTCCCTGAACCTCACTTCAGCTGGCGCAAATCTCCAAAACCGCACTTTCGACGGCAGCATCCAACTCGATAGCCCCCTCACCATCAGCACAGGATGGAATGGGAGCACTGGGAGCGTCGTTACTTTATCCGGTACGATCAGCGGCAATGCGGATCTCAGAATCCATGGCCATGTCATATTAACAGGCGAGAATAGTGGCTTCTACGGTGGCATCCAGGATTCCACTGGTTCTGCCCAATGGATCGAGTTCAGCGGCACGGCACTAGGCTCCGGTCTCGTCACCATCATGAATGCCAGCACACTCCAATCCAAGGGTAACGCGATAATCCCTGAGCTGAACATGGTGACCAACGGCAAGGTGATCATCGCGGATAAATCAACGCTGACCATCGGCAACAATACCTATAACTCCCTGGTGCTTGGCGTGATCAGCGACACCACCACTGACGGTGGCGGGTCACTGACCAAGGTCGGCACCAGTACGCTGACTCTTACCCGCCCGAACACCTATACCGGCACCACCACGATCTCTGAGGGTACGCTGAAGATTGCCGTGACCGTGGGGGCAGCAGGGAGCACGGGAGGAGTAGGAACAGGCTCGATCGGCAGTTCGTCGCTGATCATCGTCGCCAAAGGAGCGTTCTACGATCTCAGCGAGAATGACAACAATTTTGACGTTTTCCAGAGACGTCAGATTTCCGCAACCCAGACTCTCGCTGGCCTCGGCACCGTCACAGGAAATGCATCCAAGGTTGGCACTATCTACGGCACCCTCGCTCCCGACGCCGTCGACTCCCAGGGCAAGATGCTAACCTTCACCGGCGCTTGGACGCTGGCCGACGGCGCCGCGCTCGATTACACCTTTAACACGTCAGGTACCAGCAGCCAGATTCAGGTCGTCAACACGCTGGCCTTCCCCAGCAGCGGGGTCTCCCTGAATGTGGTCAACGGAACCTCCGCCTTCGCGCCGGGCGCAACGGGCAATTTCACGCTATTCACCTACGCCACCGGCACCGTTCCCGCCAGCTTTATCGATACGACTTATGGCGGCGCCACCGGCTCCATCGTTCTTGGCACAAGCTGGAGCGGCATTGATTTCAAAGACTACAGCATCACAAACAACGGGGCTGGGCAAATCGTCTTCACTTACGAGGTCAACGGCGGCTCCCCCCCCAGCGGCCCGATCCTCGCCGATAACAGCAACGATCGTTTCACCTTCGGCACTAAGGACACCAAGACGACCCTCTCCGGTCTGAACAACTTCTCCTCCACCGTCGCAGGCACAACCGGCACCGGCGAAGGCGCAGCCATGGTCGGCACCACCGCCACCATCCAAGGCAACGCCGGCTCTGCCGGACAAGATGTCACCATGGAATGGCGTGCCCGCACGACCGACGAAATCTACCCCGGGAACATTGGCGATCCCAATGGCGCCTTCGCAAACATCGCCGAAAAGGCGCTGATCTCCGACGTTGTCAACGTCACCGGCGCCGCCGAGGCCTTCGGCGACTACCTCCTGCAAATCTCCTTCAATCCCGGCGATCTCAATCTCGCGGCAGGCGAACTCCCCTACATGGTCAGTTTCGATAGCTGGGAGTACGTCGGCACCACCAGCGAATTCAACGAGAACATGAGCTTCGACGACTTCATGACCAAGAACGGTTATACCGACTTGAGCCAGGCAGCAGGCGCTTGGGGCTATTACATTGACAATCAGGGAACAGGCTGGAGCTGGGCGGTGCTGAGCCAGAACGGCCAGTTTGCGCTGGTTCCGGAACCGACGAGCCTGGCGCTGCTGGGATTGGGCGCGATGGGCTTGCTGACGCGCCGGCGGAAATAAATCAAGGTAGCGGTATTTCTTGAAATCTGAGCGAAGCCTTGAGATTGCAATCCCAAGGCTTTTTCGTTCCTCAACCGGCTAAGGAATCCCCTGATAGTGTTGGCGTTGGTTGCGGATGCGATATTCCAGTGGCGTGCTTTTGGTATGCTTTTTGAAAAAGGTGCGGAAATGCGAGACCTGCTGGAAGCCGCAGCGTTGGGTAATTTCGACGGTCGAGCATTCGCCGTCTTCCAGGAGCCGACAGGCTCGTTCGATTTGCGTTCGCGCGATTTCGTCGTGGATCGTTCGGCCCAGGTGCTTTTTGAAAGCCATTTCCAGCGATCGTCTTCCGATACCCAGTTCACGCACCAGGAGTTTGACGTTGACGCCCGCCGTCAGGTGTTCATGGATTTTTCGCACGGCTTCCACGACCCGCTCGTCGCTGACGGCGATCACGTCGGTGGACTGGCGTGTGACCACGCCTATCGGGGGAACCAACTTGGGGCTTGCTTTGACGCCTCTCTTTCCACCGGCAGGTTCGCGAGAACCCTCGGCAGAGCCGGGGGCTAATTGTTTTCGGAGCATGTGATCGAGCATTTTGGCCGATTCGTATCCCAATCGCTCCAGTCCTGGGTCCAGGCTCGAAATATACGGACTGCAAAGCAGATTTTGATACTTGTCGTTGCCTATACCCATGACCGCGACTTGCTCGGGCACGGCGATGTTCATTTTGCGGCAGGCCATCGTGACCTCGCGGGCAGCGCCGTCCCACGATGCCAGAATCGCCACCGGCTTGGGCAATTTCCGAATCCATTCGTTCATGTTGACGCTGTTGATCGTCTCGGACTGAATGTCTTCGCTGGCTTCCTTCTTAAACCACGCACACTCAAACCCGCGCGATTGCAACTGGCTCACAAACGCATTGCCATAGATTCTCGCCAGGTAATAGCCGCGGAACGCATAATAGGCGAAATTGCGAAATCCTCTTTCCCTGAAATGCTCGATGGCCATCTTCGCGATCTCATCCGGGCTTTCGTGCAAATGAGGCTGGAATTTCGGCTCCGCGTCAGGCAGCGGCATTCCCACCCTCACGACGGGCATTTTCCCGCTGAGCGCCGGCGCGACGAGGTTTGCCAGGTCGGATTGCACAATCAGGCCGTCGACGTCGCCGAGTTGCCGGAGCGTATCGGTCGTGAGGGAGTCCGTCAGAGGCAACTCGCAATCCCAGGGGCCATGACGCTCCGCATACGCGATCACCCCCTGCATCACCCTTCGCCCCCAGGCCGTCGTCAATTTGAATCCCAGCGCCACGCGCGGAACGTTTTTCACCACGGATCTCCTTGCATTGCGCAATTTCGTACTAAGATGCGCAATTACGAACACGGGTTATCCTATCAGTTTATCACAACGGCGCGTTAAAGTACGTATGTTCTCCGAGACGCTGTTCTCCGAGATGCGACCGTGAGCGGATATCACGCGCGGAGTTCACGCTTTAGCGTGTTTGGCGCACGGAACACGCTAAAGCAGCAACTATCTTTAAGGAGCGACGTTCATGAAGTTTTCAAGTCACGCACGTTTTGCCACACTACTCCTTTCCGCGGCGGTTGTGACGGCGGCGGTCGCGCAGCCCGCTCCCGACAAAAAAGCCCTGGTCCCCACGACGCTGGACAGCATTCAATATGACGGGCAAGGGCCGTGGTTGTTTTTGGATCGGCCGATCAAGGGGCAGGGGTTGGATACGCTGGTGAGCCGGGGGCGGGTTCGGCAGTCGGAGCTGGTGACGATGGATCATCCGCCGGCGGCGCTGCCTCCGATGCACGATGGCGTTACCGGAAACGTCCGTACCATTTTCCGCGATCTGTACACGGGTGCGGAGGTCTGGCGTTTGACGGATTACATCAACGGCAGCGTGGGGCAGGGGGGCTGGAATCCCAATGGCCGATTCATTCGACATGGAGATTTCCTGATGGAGCAGGAGAGCTGTGCCTGGGGGTTGCCCGCGCAGATGATCGGCCAGTTTGGCCCGGGCAATCCTTACATGACCTACTTCCGCGGCCCTTACAAAGGCCAGGTCGCGGCATGGGCGTATGACATGATGAAACGCGAGGCGTATCTCATTGGTCCGCCGGCCTCCAAGGGGCAGATGTGGGGCGGCATCACGTCGATTTCCCCGGATGGCCAGTGGGTCTGCTGGCTGGAAGGGACGCAGGATCTCGCGCGTCGGGTTGGCGTCGCGAAAACAGACGGAAGCATGTACCGCAGCATCCGCTGGGACGGCGGGATCGTCCACGAGCAGAGTCCCGCGACGATGACGCCGCCGCCGGCAAGCAAGGAGGGGGACTCGGACCTCCGCGGCGGCTTCCATTACGTCTCCTTCACGCGCTCTCCCGATAACGTCGTCATGGGCTCCATCAACGGTCCGCTTGGCGATTCGCTGGCCCCGAACAGACTGTACTTTTTGGACGTCAACGGCAAACTGGTCAACAAGACGCCGCCGATGTCGCACGGCGCCAGCAGCCCGGACGGAAAATCCCAGATTTTTGAACGTGGCGACGGCGTTTCAGGGCGCGACATGGCGACCGAGCAGGAATATCGCGTGTTTAGCTCGAAAGGTCGGACGGAAGGGCATACCTCCTGGGCTGGTCTTCAGAATTGGGCGGAGGCCAGTTGGATGGGACCGGTCGGCTGGGAAATTCTGCGACTGAGCACGCGCGGCGACCGCAGCGTGATCCGGCTGTGCGGCGTGTGCTCGCAGGATCCGCAGGCATTGACCTATAACAGCATGCCGTTTGGCGTGCTGAGTCCCGATGGCACGAAGGTCAAGTTCCTCTCGTCTCTGACGAATAGCATCAACGCCTATTTGGTGGTGGCGGCGAACCCGCAGGCTCCGCAGAAACTCACCGGCCAGTGGACGACGGAGGGCGGGGGCGGATTTAAGTTGACCTGGACGCCCGCCAAGGTGAGCCGCGAGACCAAAGGGTATCGCATCTACAAGACGGATCGCAGCGGCCAGAATTATCGGCAGGTTGGATGGGTGGAGACGCCGGAAGGCAAGTTCCCCTGCACGGATCCGATGAGCTTTGTGGTGCCCGGCGTGAAACAGGGCGAGAAGGCGTTCTTCGCGGTGCGGGCACAGGAATGGTCCGGGCTGCTAAGCCGCTACTCCAATGATGTCGCCAGCGAAGCCGGTGCGTCTGTCGCGGCGTATGTGGAGCCGGAGTCGTGCGAATTCAGCGGATTCATGCAGGGTTTCGATCCGGTGAATGCGGGCAATATGTACTACGTGTTCGTGCCGACGGCCATCACGAAATGCGAGGTCAGCTTCAAGAACCCCAACAAGGACGCCGTGGTGTGGGCGCGCGTGGGCAGCGCGGACGGGGCGAATGTCGGGTTCACGGTGAACGGAACGGCCATTCCCGCCAAGACGTATGCGGATTGGACGTGGGTCAACCTCGGCAAGCTCTCCGGCGAGATCAAGCTAAGCTCCGAATCGAAGGGCTTCAAACTCAATCGCTTCTTCGTGACCTCCGACGGCAGCACGCCCACCGGTCGCGGTCTGGATTACCCCACGGAAGCTTCGTTCACGCCGCCGGTCCCGGCAAATGTTCAAGCCAAGCCGCAGAGTCCCTTCGCGGCGGAAGTGACCTGGGCGGCGATCCCCGGCGTTCGCTACTACAACGTCTACGCCGCCGACAAACCTGATTTTGTTCCGGCCCAGGCGAACCTGCTGTATTCGCCGCCGGTGGATGAGAGGGGAACGGAGCGTGTCGTCGATTGGGGTCTCAAGCCCGGCACGCAGTATTACTACAAAGTCGTGGCGGTCAATTACGACGGCGTCGTTTCGCAGCCCAGTTCCGCCATTGCCGTGGCAACTCCCGCCATCACCGTGCAGACCGTAAACGTCGATTACGCCACCGGCACCGGCGGCACGATCAAGGACGACCCGAAAGCTTCCAACGGAAAAATGGTGGTGCTCAAGCCCAATGAAACTCTCACGGTGAAATTCAACGTCCCGGTGGATGGCGATTACGTGATCTGGCATCAGTGGCGCATGGACAAATCCGATCGAACCACCGTGCACATCGAATTGAATGACAAGAAGGAAAATCACATCGAGTGGTACCACATGGGCTTGCTATACGGGAACCTCATCAGCAAGGAGTTCCTCTGGTCGCGCTATTCCGTGTGGATCAAAAAAGGCACGGAGGGCATCTACAGCCTGAAAGCCGGCGAAAACACCATCAAAATCACCCTCATCCCCGGCGGCCGCGTGAACGAACTCGACCTGAACAAACTCATCATCACCAACGACCAAAGCTTCATCCCCGACGGCAAATTGTGCATTTATTAAACAATCCCGTCAGCCCCCGGCTCTGCCGGGGGTTGACGCTGATTTCACCTCTCGTCATCGGAGTTCACGCTTCAGCGTGCGTTCGCCATGACCACGCCACTTCGATTCCCATGTGCTGTACAATACTTCGCCGAGTGCATTGTCAATGGCAAAATTTAGGATTGCACGGTGAAGAACCCCCGGCAGAGCCGGGGGCTGACGTGGGTGATGATCCTAAATCTTCCTCATCTCCGATCTTCAGCAACTCCTCGACATCGGCCGCTCTTACGTCCCCGATGGCACCAAAACCGCCGCCGCCATCAATGCGGCACGCCAAGCCCACAAAGATGGTCTGGACTGGAAAGCCGCCCGTCAAAAAGTCATGGAAGCCACACCACATTACAATTCCATGCATTCTCCCATTAACATGGGTCTCCAAACCATCGGCCTGCTCTACGGCACCGATTTCGCCAACGCCCTCTGCATCGCCGTCAACTGCGGCTACGACACCAACTGCACCGGCGCGACTGTCGGCGCACTCTTCCACACAAGCTGGAAGGTGTTTTGGGATCAAGAGTCGTTCGTTGACTTACGACCAGGACGCGGCGGAACGGTACCGCTCCCATCACCGACACCTGCGCCGCCATCGCCACCGGCACAAGCCTCACTGTTTCCAGAACCGCCGCCGCGATACCGGCATTGAAAGATGGAAGGGGGGGGAGGAAGAATTGACTAGGGGGGGGGGATGGGGTGGGTAACAATCATCCCTGATCGAAAGGGGTTGCCCCTGTCTCCTTGTCTCCCTATCTCCCCGTCACTTTATCGGCCAGTCCGCTGCGGACGCTCTGATAACGCAAAATCTTGCCCAATTTTCTTGCTCAGTGCAGAGCTGTATTTGACATTTGTTTCTGGAACGTTTTTCAGTCGTCAAACAGTCCGTCCATTGGAGATATTCCTGCATGGCTACTCGATTAAGCAATACCCTCGCGATCGAGCACCTTGAAAGCCGCCTCAATCTCTCAACGCTGAGCACGTTGTATCCTGCCGCTCCGGCGACGGCCAGCGCCGTCGTTTCGCAGGATGCCAGCACCCCGACCCGGATTTACCGCTCCGATGCGCTCAGCAGCGACCAGGCCTCCGCGAACTCGGCCACCTCCACGGACCCGACCACCTCCACGGACCCGACCACCTCCACGGACCCGACCACCTCCACGAACCCGGCCACCTACGGCGCCGAGTGGAACAACACCGTCGCGCCCGACGCACAGCGATTCTTCGATGAATTCAAGTCCAATTTCCAAACGCCCTCGCCGTTCAAAACGCCCGATCCGGCGCCCGATCCGACGCCAACGCCGACCCCCAACCCCACTCCCACTCCTGATCCTGATCCTACGCCTACACCCACACCCGATCCCGATCCCACGCCTACGCCCGCGCCCGATCCTGACCCCACGCCTCCACCCACACCTGATCCTGACCCCACTCCCACTCCCACTCCCACGCCCGCCCCCGATCCCACGCCCGCCCCCGATCCCACGCCTACGCCGCCGCCGGTCAGCAATCCCGTCACCATCAGCCAGATTCAAGAAGGCATCTACAAACGCCTGGTCATCACCGGCACCTCCGGCAACGACTCGATCATCGTCTCCCAATCCGGCTCGACGCTCACCATCGTCGCCAACGGCCAAACGCAAACCGTCACCGGCAACTTCACGGAGCTGGCGATCTACGCCGGCGACGGCAACGATACCATCACCGTGCAGTCGTCGGTCAATATCATGACGCTGCTGTACGGTGGGGCCGGCACCAACAATCTGACGGCCGCCGGCTCGGCGCAAAGCTTCATTGTCACCATCGGCGCCGGCACCAGCACGGTCACCGGCAACGGCATCAATACCGCCTTCTGGGTCAACCCCGGCGACACCGTCAAGGCCTCCGCCACCGAAACCGCCAACGGCTGCGTCCATCGCGTCAGCAGCTTCTACGGCAATGTCAGTACCCAGCGGGACGGCCAGAATCTTGCCGATCCGACCGATTCGGGCAAAACCTTGAACTACTCGAATTACAGCCTCTTTGGCGCAGGACCGTCGGATACCGATATCCATCAAGGTCAGGTCGGCGACTGCTATTTCCTTGCCGCGATTTCCAGTTTCGCTCACAACATTCCTGCGCGTTTGATGCAGATGGCTGTGGACCTGGGCGACGGGACGTATGCGGTGCAATTCACCCGCAACGGAGTCACGACCTATGTTCGCGTCGACGGCGATCTGCCGGCGGCCTCCTGGGGCGGACTGCTCTACAACAGCCCCAGCGCCGGCGGAGCGATCTGGGGGTGCATCATGGAAAAAGCCTATGCGTTCTTCCGCAGCGGCGCCAATACCTACGCTTCACTCAGCAACGGCTGGACCGGCAACGTCTACAGCGACTTTGGCGTCAACAGCACCACCTTCATGACCAGCGGCTCGGCGACCACCCTCTACAACACCCTGGTCACCGCCCTGGCCGCGAGCAAGGCTGTCTCCATCATCAGTATTCCGGGCGCCGTTTCGCCGATCATTGGCGGACATGCCTATTCGATCTTCAGCGCGTACACCGACAGCAACGGCACCATGTGGGTCGTGGTCAAGAATCCCTGGGGCTTCGACGGCGCCGGCAACGACAGCAATCCCAACGACGGACTGGTCACCATCACCATCGCTCAGTTGCAGGCCAACTTCTCCATGGGCTCGATTTCCGTATAAATATCCATTTTTATCCCATCAACAAGCAAGCCGGAAGGCCGCCGATTGAGATCAGCAGTCTTCCGGCTTGTCGCGATTTTCCTGAAGAAGCCAGATGCCAGAAGATTTGAAATTCGCGGCTTATTCAAAACTTCTGGCTTCTGGCTTCTTCATCATAGCCCGAGCTTGTTGCGATAGAATTCGATTGTGCGTTTAAGGCCTTCTCGCCGCGAAACGATCGGTGTCCACTTGAGACGGTCCTTCGCTAAAGTAATGTCCGGACATCGCAGTTTCGGATCGTCCGGTGGAAGTTCGGTGTGGATGATCTGACTCTTGCTGTTGCACAGCTCGCGGATTTCCTTGGCAAGGTCGATCATCGTGACTTCGTCGGGATTGCCGATGTTTACGGGGAGGTGGTAGTCGGAATCCATCAGAGCCAGGAAACCGCGGATTTCGTCTTCGACGTAGCAGAGCGAGCGTGTCTGGCGACCCTCGCCCTGTACGGTCAGCGATTCGTTCCTGAGGGCCTGTGTGATAAAGGCGACGACCACGCGTCCGTCGTTGATCGCCAGACGCGGGCCGTAGGTGTTGAAGATGCGGACGATGCGGGTATCGACGCCGCGTTCGCGGTGATAGGCCATCGTGGCGGCTTCCATGAAACGCTTGGCTTCGTCGTACATGGAACGCATGCCGACGGAATTGACGTGGCCCCAGTAGGTTTCGCGTTGCGGATGCTCCAGCGGATCGCCGTAGCACTCGGAAGTGGAGGCGACGAATATCCGAGATTTGTGAGCTTCAGCGAGTTCGAGAAGTTGCATTGCTACGCAGGAATTCACCTTCAGCGTCACCACCTGGTGCTTCACATATCCCACCGGCGACGCGGGCGAAGCCAGATGCCAGATTCGGTCAAAGCGATTCGGTTTCCCTCCCTTATTGCCGAGCTGTTCAGGCAGGCCTTTGGTCAGGTCGTGTTCAATGAATGCGTAGTTGGGATGTGTTTGGAGGTGCGAGATGTTGTCACGTGAGCCGGTGACGAAGTTGTCGATGCCTGTGACATGATGTCCTTGTGCCAGGAGTGTGTCGGTGAGATGAGAGCCGAGGAATCCGCCGGCACCGGTGATCAGGTGTCTGAGTGAAGGAGAAGGGGAGGAAGACGTTACGGTCATGGAGATCCTCTGGCTGGGCAAAAATGACACCATCCTGATTATCGGGCAGTTTGACTGCCGACTGAAAAGACAAAGCAAATGTATTTAATGTGAGTACAACGTAAGGAGCACCGCATGGTAATGCGGTGGTTGGGCAGCATTTGAGAGTCAACCACCGCGTTACCACGCGGTGCTCCTTACGTCGAACTCACGTTAATCGAAAAAGCGAAAACGGATGATCTGCATGATCGCGGAGACGGCGTCCTTCCAGCCGATCTTTTTGCCCTCTTCGTAGGTACGGCCGGCATAGGCGACGCCGGTTTCGTAGACTCGGACTTTCTTGCCGTTGAGCCGCATGCGGGCGACCTTGGCGGTCAGCTCGGGCTCCACGCCGAAACGTGGACTTTTGATCTTGATCTGCTGATAAACGTCGCGGGTGAAAACTTTGTAGCAGACTTCCATGTCGGTCAGGTTCAGATTCGTCAACATATTTGAAAGCATGGTGAGGAGATTGTTGGCCATCTGGTGCCAGAAATACATGACGCGGTGGGGTTCGCCGATGAAGCGGGAGCCGAAGACGCAATCGGCCTTTCCGTCGAGGATCGGCTGAAGCAGCTTGGGATAATCCGCCGGATCGTATTCGAAGTCAGCATCCTGAACGATCAGCAGATCGCCGGTGGCCATGGACCAGGCATCCCGCAACGCCGCGCCTTTGCCTTCATTCTTCGGCTTGTTGAGCAACTTGAACGTCACCCCCCCCACCGGGAACAGCGTCGGTATCTGCTTCATGATCTGCCATGTTTTGTCTTTAGAGGCATCGTTGACCAGGATAATTTCGCGGGCCAGTCCCCCTCCCTCTCCCGGCAACGCCTGTTCCACGACCCGTTTGACCACAGCCACCAGGTATTGCTCCTCGTTATAGACGGGGATCAGGATCGAGAGGAGTTTGAAGGTCGGCTTGGCCGGCTCAGCGAGGAGCGAAGCGGTCGATTCGGCAGAGGGCTGTACGGAAGTCTGCGGGGATAATGATGCGGTCATGTGTGATCCTTATGGGCTTGTGGTTCTTCCGGGGCGGACTGGCGTTGAGGGGGGGGGAGTTCGAGGCGGAGTTTGTTGATGCGGCGGGGTTCGGCTTCCAGGACGGTGAGGGTCAGGCCGGGGGAAAGAGGGGGGACGAGACGTTCGCCTTTGGCGGGGATGTAGCCGAGGGTGGAGATCACGAAGCCGCCGATGGTGTGGTAGTCCCTGTCTTCGGGTAGCGAGAGGCCCAGTTCGCGATTGAGGTCGGAAAGGTTCATGCGGGCGTCGACTTCGACGATGCGAGCGTCGATGCGTTTGAGTTCGGAGGCGGGGTGGCGTTCGTATTCGTCGACGATGTCGCCGACGATTTCCTCGATGATGTCTTCGGTGGTGACCAGGCCGGAGGTGCCGCCGTATTCGTCGAGAACGATCGCCATGTGCACACGCTGATTACGGAGTTCCCTGAGCAGGTCGCGGAGCGGCTTGGTGCTCGGGACGAACAGCGGCGTTCGCATGATCTGGCGGATGGTGATGGGGGTACGACCGACCGAACCCCCGGCAGTTGGGGGGGGGGCGGGGGCTGACACGGGAGGGGTGCAGAGCAGATCGAGGAGATCCTTGGCGTAGAGGATACCGACGATGTTGTCGAGGGTGCCTTCGTAGACGGGGACGCGGGAGAGGCCTTCCTTCACGATTTTGCCGGTTACTTCGGGGATGGGGGAGTTGACGTCAATGGCGGTGACTTCGGTCCGCGGGGTCATGATTTGACCGACCTGCAGATCGCGGAAGGAGATCACGCCTTCGATCATTTTTTTGGATTCCTCGTCGACGGCCCCTTCGGCACTGCCTTCCGCGACGACGGCCAGGATTTCCTGCTCGACGGCTTCGGCGGCGGTGTCGGGATCCTCGCCGATGGAGACGCCGGAGAGACGGCGAACGATCTCATCGAAGACGTTGAGCACGCGGACCAGCGGCCAGAGCAGGAAATGGATCGCCCTGAGCACCGGCCAGACCGTGGCCAGGAAATGCTCGCCGGCGTACCTCGCCCAGGCCTGCGGAATGGCAACGGAAATAATGACCAGGATCGGCACACTGATCAGGATCGTCCATACAACAATCCGCAAGGGATGAGGACTGGGAGCCGTTCCATCGCCGACGTGGAAATAGGCGGCAACGGCGATGATGGCGGCGGCGTTGGCGGTCAGGCGAAAAATCGATGCGGTCAGAGCAATGTCGTAACGGCGTGTCAGAATCTCTTCCAGAGCGCCGGAGCGACGGCGGCGAAATAACGCCTGCTCCAACTGCACACGAGACATGTTGCGAAGCGAATACGAAACAGTCGAGAAAAACAGACTGAGCAGCAGGCTGACAGTGAAGATCCAGAACAGAAGCGAGTGGGTCACGGGGGAGTCTTTCGGTTGAACGGACTGGGAATTTGGGAATCTGGTGATCCGGTGATTTGAAATTGGTTCAATCACCAGATCACCAATTCACCAGATCACCCGATTCCACGTGGCTTGTAAATCGGGCCAACGCCCAAGCGTATCAAAAGAGCATCTTCGCGTCGATGCATCCGGGCAGAGTCGGCGGAGGTGCGATCGTCGTAGCCCTGAACGTGCAGCAGACTGTGCAGGGCGTAGAGCAGCAGTTCGTGATCGAGTGAATGGTGGTACTCCCTGGCATTGGCGGCGGCGACGTCGCGGCAGAGAATGGTGTCGAGATTGATTTGATTTTTGTTTTTTGAGTTGTCCTGCATATCGAAAGTGAGCACGTCGGTGGAAGTGGAGTCGTTCATTGTGCGTTTGTGGAGGGCTCGCATTGTCTTGTCGGCGACGACGGTGATCGACCAGGAACCGCCGGTGACTTTTTGGAGGGCGAGGAGTTGCCGCAATTGCCGGGCAAGCCAACGGGTCCGGATCGCGGCACGGGTGCGGTTGGTGATCATCAGGCGAACGCTCATGCGGATTGGGACACCGGCTGGAAAGGAGGGGGCGGAGACGTTTCAGACGGGGCCGCATAGGCGATGCGGCCGTGGTAGATGCCCGCGAGCGTGCGGATCAGGGCCTGTTCGATGGTCGCAAGATCGCGGAGCGTCAGATCGCACTGATCGAACTGGCCGTCCATGAGACGTTTGCGGATCATGTCGTGGACGGCGGTCTCGATGCGGCCGGCGGTCGGCTCCTCAATCGAACGAACCACAGATTCACAGGTATCGCAGATCATCACGATGGCTGTCTCGCGGATCTGCGGCTTGGGGCCGGGATAACGAAACTCCGATTCGCTCACAACGGGACTGTCACCGGCTTCCTGTTCCTGCCGTTTTTTTGCGGCATGGTAGAAGTACTCGACCAGCGTGGTGCCGTGGTGCTGGGCGATGAAGGGGTGTACGACGGAGGGCAAGCCGTATTCGCGGGCAAGCTCGATGCCGTCCTTGACGTGGCCGACGATGATGAGGAGGCTCATGGCGGGCGAAAGTTTTTCATGGCGGTTGGGCGAACCGCCGGTCTGATTCTCGATGAAGTAGTGCGGCTTGGAGAGCTTGCCGACATCGTGGTAGTAAGCCCCGACGCGGCAGAGCAGGCCATTGGCGCCGATGGCGTTGCCGGCCGCTTCGGCCATGATGCCGACCGTCAGCGAGTGGCTGAAGGTGCCGGGCGCTTCCTGCTGAAGTCGGCGAAGCAGAGGGCGATTCGCGTCGCAGAGCTCCAGAAGCGTCGTCGCGGTGGAAATGTTGAAAATGCGTTCCACGTAGGAAAGTGTGGCCCACATGATGGTGGCGACGAGGATGCCGCCGCCGGCGCCCCAAAGGCTCTGTTCGAAGAGGACGGGGACCGCGGTGGGGACGATCCAGGGATTCCAGACCAGGCCGATGAGATGGGTGAGACCCAGTGCCCAGATGGTCAGGAAGATGGCGGCACCGGCGAAGGCGCCGATTTCAATGAGCTTGCTGCGTGTGCGGATTTCGACCAGGCCGAAGCAGTAAACCGACGCTCCGGCAAGCAGCGCGAGATAAAAGTCGATGCCCAGTCCGAGCGTCACGGCGACGAGCAGTCCGTGGAGACTGGCCATGACAAGGGCAAATCGCTGGCTGTAGGTGATGACCAGAATGATGGCGGCGAAGAGGGTCGGCGCGATGCCGCTGATGTAGGCGGACTGCGGCCAATGCCCGACCAGAGCACGAGCAAGAATCAACGCCACCAGGAGTAACCCGCAAATCGTCCAACCCTGCCGAAGCGTCCTGGCACTCCTCCCTCCCCCCCCCCCATTGGCGACAGCGGCGGCATTGATACGGATCACGTAAAACGCGCCGATCATGGTGATCAGCAGAACGGTGAGGATGCGACCCAAAGCGCTGAGCCAGTGTGACCAGCGAGCCCATGGTGCGGCACCGGCGAGGACTTGCTGCTGAAGGGTTTCCTGGGCGGCGTCGAGGATGCGGAGGGTCTCGGCGGTGATCGGTTTGCCGGCCTCGATGATGATGGCGTTTTCGGCGACAAACTGGCCGCTGGGGGGAATCTCTGTGGCACGCAATTCCGCCAGAGTCTGGCTGTACTTGGGGCTGAACGCGTGGGTGGGATGGTTCATGGCGGCGGCCATGTAGTGGGCAATGGTCTCGCCCATGCCTTGGCCCAAGTCCTTGGCGGCAAGGGTCTTGAGGCGGGCAAGTTGTTGCGGCGTCGCGGGTTGCCCGATGACATGAACGCTCGAGATCGGTTCGATGAGAAGATTTTCCTCGACGGAGCCGGGCACGGTCATGATGGCACATTCGGAGGGAGGGGAAGTGAGGGGGGGGGGGTGGCGGGGGAGGGCGTCGAAATCTTCCTGGGAGATGAAGGGGACCTTGTTGAATTCGCCGGGGACGAAGGTGCGGACGACGGTGCCGTAGCCGGTGGGATCGACGTTCTGAATCTGACGCAGGGCACTGTCGGTGAGAGAAGGAAGAGCGTCTTTGATGTGGGCGGGAACGTCGGCGACGGTCGTGGCGTCCAGAAGGTCCTGGCGGAAGGCGATGAGCATTGAGATCACGTGATCGGCCCCCGTGGGCTCGGGCACGAGAACCGGAGGACTCACAGCGCGTGCGCCTTCGCGGAGATTGGCGGTTTTGGCTTCGTCAACAAGAGTAAAAGAAACCGGAGATCGGAGGGTTACCGGAGCGGTCTGGCCGACGTAGTAAGGCGCGATCGGCCCGGGCCAAAACTGAACCAGACAGGCCACAAGGAAGAAGACTGCGACGATAAGGATCACCTGAACGCGGCGGCTGCACTGGGCAGGAGCCAAGCTCTCAGATTCAGCGACATCCTCGCGGATGGCCTGACGTCGTGGGCTGGTTTTTCGGAACCACATGATGGAGTTACGCCGATGGCACCTCAAAACGCGTCGCCGGCAGACGCAAGAAAACCGGCTAAGACATTATCGGCCAAAGCAGCGGATACCCTGACCGCCAAAGGCCGACGATCTGTATCATTGTACCCTAAAAGACAAGCAAAATAGCAAATACGTCGCATAAATCCGTGAAGAGAAATTTTGTTGTTGAGTTGCAGCCCGCCCTCTCTTGCTTATACCCTTTCCACATGCCGACTCCCGATTCCATCGTTCGCCAGGGGCGCCGCCGCCATGAAGTTACCCTTTCCGGTTTGACCTTCCTGGGCGTTACCCTCCTCATAATGGTCTTCGCCATCCATACCGATACCAACACCCTCTACATCGCCTTTGGTCTCATGCTCGGCGGACTGATCGCTTCGGGCGTACTCAGCGCGGTCCTGCTTCACCATGTCACCGTCAAACGGATCATTACCGACCATATTGTCGTCGGCGAACCCGCGGCGATTCAGTATGTCATCACCAACCACAAGCGTCGTTGGCCATGTTTCGCCGTTCGTATCGCCGAGATCAAGTCCTCCGCCGCGCTCGCCCAAGTTCCGGAGGGTTTCTGCCTTCACATCGGCCCGGGCCAATCCGCTACCGTCACCTCCCGCCTGCTCGCTTCCAATCGCGGCATCATCCGCCTCGACTCCATCCGCGTCACCTGCTCCTTCCCCTTCGGCTTCCTCAATCGCGCCATTCACCTCCACGTCCCCGAACAACTCGTGGTCTATCCTCGCATCGGCATACTCGACCGCCGTCTTTCGCTGCACTATCGGCAAGCCACCGAGTCGGGCACCATGACCGCCAATGTCCGCGGCGGCAACGACGAATTCTACGGCCTCCGCGAATACCGAGCCGGCGATAATATCCACTCCATCCACTGGCGTTCCTCCGCTCGCACGCAACAACTGATGATCCGCGAGATGGCCGCCAACGCCCCGCCGCAGGCCATCATTGTCCTGAATCTGCGAAATGCCCGTGACATCGTTAATCCCGACGAACGCGCTGACGCGGTTGAGCGAGCCATTGAACTGGCCGCATCTCTGATCTGCCGCGGGCTGCTTGAGAACTTCGCCGTCGCCCTGGTCATTGCCGGCGCCGAGCCGCCAAACGATCTTCCCCCCCCCTTACGTCCGCAGATGGGCCGTGAGATTCGTGCGAGCCTCCTCCGTCGACTTGCCGTCATTGACATGGATCAGATCGCCCCCTCCCCTTCCCCAGCCGCGACTCTCGCCGCGCCCAACCGTCTTGCCGGGCGAGCGGAATGGATCGTCGTCACGCTCCGCCGCAGTGATCCTTTCCGCGACCTGCTCCCGCCCAGTCCTGCCGCCAACTTCACCCTTCTCCCCCTCGACGACCCCGATGCCGGTACATGGCTTCGATTCCCCACTGATAAAAGTGACAGGGTGAAGGGGTGACAAGGTGACAAGGTGACAAGGTGGCGGGGAGCACCGTCGGAGTTCACGCTTCAGCGTGTTTTGCAGAAGAACACGCTAAAGCGTGAACTCCGGAGATACTCCCTGTCACCCCGTCACCTTGTCACCCTGTCCCTTCTCGCTCATTCAGGGCTCAGCGAAGATCTCGGTGCCGGTCCGCGGCGGGGTGGGCCATATCGCATGGCAATGTGGACATGACTCTTCGCTGACGATCCGGCGTTTTTTGCACGAAGGGCAGGCGATCCGCTGGGGAAACGTGTTGGTGGCGATGAGGGTGAGAATGGCGGCGGGGCCGGTCAGGAAGGAGAGAATCGCCCAGAGGACCGGACGGCGGTGGTACCAGCGAGCGAGGGGGACGGTGATGGCGGCGGAGAGGAGCAGCGTGAGGACGCAGGTGAGCCAGCCGCGCCAGGTGGTGGGTGGGCCGAAGATATGGTCGAGGCTTTCCTGGTCCTGCCGGTACCAGGGTTCGTTCAAGATGTGGCGGAGGACGAAGCGTGCGACGTATCCGGTGAGTGGGTTTGCGGCGGCGGCGAGTGGGCCGTCGCGAAGATCGATGCTGTTGTTGATCGCTATTTCCTGTTCGCTGAGGGCGGGTGGCGGAGGCGGGAAAACATTGAATTGTGGGCCTTCGTGAGATTCGATGAGTTTGCCGCTGTTGTCGTAGCACTCCCAGAATTGAGAGCCGAGGAAATCGCGGATGTCGTTGTAATTGATGGCCCAGCGATGCTGCTCGGGGAAGTACCAAATGGACAAGGCGTATTGCCGCGGGTCGTGGGTGAGGGGGAATTGCTTTTGGATTTCGCCGGCCAGCGTGACCATGTAAAGGTTTTTGGCGGTAGCGATGTAGACGCCGGCCTTTTTTTTGTCGTCCGCGTTAGTGCTGTAGGTGCTGAGTTCCACGATGGATTCCGTGTCGGGAGCGGTAAAGAGAGTGGTGGCCTGGCGATCCTTGAAATCGATTCGCTGGAGCTGTTGTCGGGTGGCGATGAAGTCGATGGAGTCGGTGGTGAATCGTTTGACGACGTCACGGAAAGGTTGGGCGGATGTGCCTGCGGGGGCGAAGCCGGTAGAGCCGAACGTTCCTTCGCGGTGAAGGGTGACACGCTCGGGACGATTGTCGATACCTGGTTCGTAAGTTGCCTGAAAGAGGATGTAAAGTCCGCGTGTGTTGTCGAAGAGCCGATGGGGAGTAATTTCGGACACGAGCAAGTCGAGGTTGGAGTAATTGTATGCGGGCTGGGGATCGAGGCGCATCCAGCCATGATAGATGGCGTGCCAGTCGGAATCAGCCGGGGTAGGGAGAGGGTTGCCGGCGAGGTCGGAATAGGTGGATGTACGTGTTGCCTGACTATTGTTGTTGGGGCGTGATACCTCAGTCGTTACTTGGGCCAGTGATCCGTCAGGGGAGAGGGTGTATCTGGTGGTGGCATAGGGCAGTTCCGGGAAGAACTGGAGGTATGAGCGAAGCCGTTGAATCGACGCTCGCCTGGCGGTGAAGCCGGGGTAGAGCAGGGCGGTGAAGCAGAGCAGGAAGGTGAAGATGAGCACGGCGCGGAGCGGTTTGGGCGGGGTGAGGCTGTAGCCGCGGGTGAGGAACGAACCGAGGGACGCGGCGGCGAGCAGGGCGGTGATGACGAACATTCCGAGTACGGCAAGCGAAAATGTGGGAAGGGCGGCGATAAAAAAGGCAAGGATGGCGAGAGCGAAGGGGAGGACGCGTGAGCCGTAGAAGAGGGCGTAACGGTCGGAGACCAGCATGCCAGCGAAATACCAGGCGAAACCCAGGAGGAAAAAGGCGATGGCGGGCAGGGTGAATTGCCAGATGAAATAGATGCCGCCGAGGGGGGTGGCGGCGATGACAAGGAGGGCCAGGAGCGGCAGGCCGATGGCGAGGATGTAGAGGAAGAAGCCTGCGAGGACGCGTCCGAGGAACAGGAGCGAACGCGGAGCGGGGCGATGCATTATGAAGGACCAGCGTTCAAAATGGAGGTCGGCGATCGGTTGAACAATGCCCAGGACCAGACCGCCGAGGATGCAGGAAAAAAGGATGGCTCCCAGGAGATTGTCATTTTTAAGCATGTTAATACTATCGCCTTGCGTGTTGACGAGGCAGAAGGTGGCGACGATCGTTGCGAGGCCGTAAATCAGGGCGACGTAGATCAGGTTCTGGCGAATCTCCTTGACGATAAAGGCCGTTAGCCCCCGGCTCTGCCGAGGGTTTTTGCTTTGGGTTTCCGTACCAGTGTTCACGCCGACCGAACCCCCGGCAGAGCCGGGGGCTAACGGATGCAAGGTGGTGGTTTTCATGCGGCACCTCCTGTGGGAGCGGTCTGATTCAGTTGTTCGAGGAAGAACGTGCGGGAGCGGTGATCGGACATGTAGGCCGTGACCGCTTCTTGGAAGTTCACAGGTTGCTGTTGGATATCGACGGGCTGCAGGGCGGCGAGTTGCTCTTCGAGATCGGTTGGGGGATTGGCGACGGTGAGGCGAAGTGTGTTTGGCGTGACGAGGATGTCGAGCAGGCCCGGCAACGTTGGCAGTGAGGGGGGCAACGGCGGAGATCCGCGGAAGGTCAGGTGATATTGGGCGATACGCTTGCGGAATTCGTCCAGCGAACATGCCGCTCGCAGGACGGATTTGTCGAGAATCAGCACGTAATCGGCGACACGCTCGATATCATCGAGCAGATGCGATGAGAGCAGCACGGTTTGGCCGGGGGTGTGTGTGATGTAGAGGATCGACTCCAAAAGTGCCCGCCGTGCGACGGGGTCCAGACCCAATGCCGGATCGTCGAGGATCAGCAGTTCCGGTTCCGCCGCCAGCGTGAGTGCCAAGGCCAATCCAGCCCGTTGCCCGCGTGACAGACGCCCGGCCTTTGCATCCTGCGACAGAGAAAAATGCTGCACCGTCGCATCGAAAATCTGCTGATTCCATCGAGGAAAGCAGGCCGCCTGGAATTTCGCGGATTGGGCAACGGTCATCCACCTGATGACGGGATGCCCTTCAGCGAGATAGCCGATGCGTCCTCGCAACTCCGGCGGCAGATGCTGCGAGTCGTGACCGAAGACCGTCGAACTCCCCCGCGTCGGCTCGAGCAGCCCCAGCAGGATCCGAAGCATCGTCGTCTTGCCCGAACCATTCCGCCCCAGGAACGCCGTCACCGATCCCCGCGGCACCTCGAACGACACCTGATCCACCGCGCAATGAGGCCCAAAATACTTCGTCAGGCCATTCGCCGAAATCACGTGTTCCATGACGTCTCCAGTTTCGAGTTTCAAGTTTCAAGTACCGCCGCGAATTTCTTTTCGATGAGTTGTTGCAAGTCTTCCGCGGAGAGGTTCAGCGCCACGGCCTCGTGCAGCAATTGCGACAGGATCGGCTCTAGCCGCGCCAACCGCTGCGCCTTGGTCATCCCCAGATTCGGCCGATGATTCGCTACCGCCAGCCCCTTCCCCGGCAACGCTTCGAGGAGCCCATCCCGCGAAAGATCGGCATACGCCTTGGCGACCGTGTTGGGATTAATCAAAAGCTGCTCCGCCAGCGCCCTGACCGACGGGACCAACTCCCCCGGCTCAATCGCCCCCGTCGCGATCGCATGGCGAATCTGCGTGCCGATCTGCTGATAGATCGGCGAGGGCGACCCAGGCGTAATACGAAAACTGATCATCTGTTCCTCTGTATGGTGTACTATATAACATAGTACACTAAGGATAATCAATGTCAAGTGGATTTTTCTGTTTCAATGCGATGGGGTGTGGCTATCTTTTATGGCAAATGGTCATATGCAAGACGAGGTCCGCGACGCCGCAAGCGTTTTCGGTGCTCTTTTGCGAGGTCAATCGGGATAGGGGAAGCCCCCACGGCCTTCCACCCGCCGATGCTCCAACGTCTTGACGCTTCCATGTGGTCTCATATCACTGTATCGGCTATATCTTCCGAAGAACATTACTTATGTTGGAGTCAATAATTACCACGCAAGGCTATCGGTTGGATACAATGGTGAGGATTCAAGATGAGGATTGAGTATGACGCGAATGATTTGGCGGGGAGCGGTGGCCGGTACGCTGGTTGGGTTGATGATCGTGTGGATGGGCGGGGGGTGGCAGTTGCACGGGGCGGCGACGATGCCGGCGGCTTTGCCGGTGACGCCGATGGGGGAAGCAGGGGAGGCGGGGGGGGCGAATCTGCGGGTTACCAATGAGGTGCGTGTTTATCAGATGACAAAGGATGCGGTGGTCAATATTTCCTCGACGCGGGTGGTCAATGCACGGGTGTCGTCGGGAGACGAGGTTTTCGATCGGTTCTTCGGCGGACAGATTCGACAGGTACCGGCACAGTCGCTGGGCTCGGGATTCGTCATTCATCCGGCAGGCTACATCGTGACCAACGAACACGTGGTGGATCAGGCGTCGGATGTGCAGGTGACGCTCTCAAGCGGTGAGAAGCTTGAGGCGCAAGTGTTGGCGACGGACAGCGAGCATGACCTGGCGGTGCTGAAGGTGGAACCGAAGAAAGGGGGGGGGCCGTTGCCGGCGATTACGTTGGGGGCGTCGGATGATCTGATGATCGGCGAGCCGGTGTATGCGATCGGGAATCCGTTTGGTTATGCGGGAACGATGACGCGAGGAATTGTATCGGCGGTGAATCGGACGCTGGAGGCTGGGCCGAATAAAACGTATAAAGGATTGATACAGACGGATGCGTCGATTAATCCGGGGAACTCGGGGGGGCCGTTGATTAATGCGTACGGGCAGGTGGTAGGGGTGAATACGGCGATTCGGGCCGATGCGCATGGGATCGGTTTTGCGATCTCGGTATCGAACATGCGGGATCTGCTGCCGGCGTTTTTGAATCCGGGGGTGATTAACCGGGCACAGGTCGGCTTCACGGTGGAAGAAAAGCGTGTGATGCAGTCGCCGGCGACGGTGGGGGCGAGAGTGCTGGTCAAGAGCGTGGAGTCAAACGGTCCGGCGGCGAAGGCGGGAATGGTCGCAGGAGATCAGATCGTCGCGGTGGGAACGACGGCGATTGGCGATGAGATTGACGCGTTGGTGGCAATGGCCAGCGTTAAGCCTGGGGATAGCCTGGCGGTGACGGTGCTGCGTGACGGAAAGAAGATGGCGATGTCGGTGTCAGTAGGCAAGGCCGCGCCTCCGCCGGCGGAGCAGTATCTGTTGACGAAGATGGGCGTGGAGGGCGTGACGGTGACGCCGTTGATCGCGAAGAAAAACGAGCTGGCGATCACGCGGGGCATCTGGATCAAAAGCGTGAAGCCGAATTCCCCGGCGAGCGCGGCAGGGCTCAAGGAAGGGGATGTGCTCTACCAGATGGGACGCTATTACGTGAACACCGTGGAGGACGCGGAAACGCTGCTCAAGACTGTGAAGCAGGAGGTGGACGTGCAGGTGGGGATTGTGCGAGGCAATGCGCGTGGCCGCGGCGTGGTGCGAGTGAAATGACAAACGTAGCGACCCCGCTTTGCGGGGTGGCGGAGGACCACAAAGATTGAGGAAACCATGAAGCTGGGATTTTCGACGAATGCATTTAAGAAGACGACGCTTGAGGATGCGATTCAGGTCATCGGAAGGATTGGGTATCGCGGAGTGGAAATCATGGCGGATGTGCCGCATGCGTATCCGCCAGAAATGCCGCCGGATCGCATCAAAAGACTGATCCAACAATTGCGAGATCTGAAGCTCGAAGTTTCGAACGTGAATGCTTTTACATTGTTTGCTTTGGGGGACACCTACCATCCTACTTGGATTGAAGATGATCCTGCCTTAAGAAAGCAGCGAGTCCTACATACGCATAACGTGATGCATTTGGCATTTGCAATCGGAGCGAAAACCATTTCGCTTCAACCTGGAGGGCCCCAAGGCACGCTGAAACGGGAGGATGCCCTAAAACGCTATGAAGACGGGCTCCGGAGCTGCTTATGGACCGCAGAACAATTAGATATCAAGTTGCTGATCGAGCCCGAGCCGGGCCTGATGATTCAGTATTCGCGGGAGTGCGTGGATTTTTTAAAGCAGGTGAATCATCCGAATTTGAAAATGAATTGCGATCTGGGCCACTTTTACTGCATGGAAGAAGACCCGGCAAAAGTGCTGCGGGAATGCGCGCCGTGGATCGAGCACATTCACCTGGAAGACATCAAGGCAAACCGCGTGCATCAACACCGTGTGCCGGGCGAGGGAGCGATGGTTTGGCCGGAAATCTTCGCGGCGATTCGGGAAATCAAATACGACGGCTGGTTGACGGTGGAGTTGTATCCGTACGAATCGACGGCCGGCGAAGTGGCGAAAAAAGCATGGGATTTTTTGCAAAAGTATTTGTGAAATGGCGATCAATAGAATGGTATAATGTTCTTGGTGCTCATATGACTATGACTATGACCATGCCGATGACCGTTGATGCAAGCCGCCAGACTCGTCGTTTTACACGGGCGGAGTATTATCACTTGGCGGAGTTGGTTTTTTTGGGCTCTGATCATCGCTTGCGAAGGGTTGAGACAGAGCAGTTCTTCCCCAGTTGAATGAGGAAATTAACCACGGAAAACACGGAGAACACGGAGTTAAAAAAATGTCTCCGTGCTAAAGTCGTTTCGCAGTTTGGTTGCGGCTTCGCCGCGCCGTGATCATCAAAACACCAGATTACCAGATTCCAGATCACCGCGGCGCGATAGCGGCGCCGCCGACGGCGCGATCGAGTTTGATGCGAGCGAGAGCGGCTTTTTGCTGAAGGTCGATGATTTTCGAGAGGGCGGTCGTGTAATCGCTTTGGGCCAGCAGCAGGGTGCCCAAGTCGGTCTCTCCGACCTGATACAAATGGCGAGCCTGGTCGAGTTGCTGCTGCTGGAGCGGCAAAAGCTTCTGTCGCGCGTTGTCGAGAGAGCGGCGAGCGTGGGAGCAGCTACTGTAGGCAAGGCGGGTTTCCTCGATGCTTTCACGTTGTTTCTGAAGCAGATCATGTCGGGCGGCGATCTGCTGAGCCGTTACCTTGGCCCGCGATGCCTGACCAAAATCGAAAAACGGCAGAGGAATATCGAGCGCGGGACCGACTCGCCAATTGGGATCGTGTTCGGCATGGACGCCCAGGGAACTGCCGGTGATCGGCGAGAAGGAAGCGACCGCGTAATCATCCCCCAGGGCCTTGAGTTCCCAAATCTTCGAAGCGATTTCAGGCCGATGTGCCAGGGCGGCGTCAATCCAGTCCGATTCCGGAGCCAGCGGTTCGGCGACAGGTTCCGGGCGCGGGGCGAGTGAAAAATCGGGGTTGGCCCGAGGCTGGCCGATCAGACGCGCCAGCAAAAGTCGAGCGTCCGCCCGTTGCACTTCCAAATCCGCCAGATCAAGTTCGCCTTGGGCAAGCTGGGCGTCGAGCGTCAGGACATCCAGGCGTCCGATCTCGCCGGCCTTGAGGCGCTTGGCCGCAATCTCGCGGAGCTGCCCCAGAAGTTCCTGCCGACGGTGGGCGTTTTGAATCTGCTCGTCCGTCGCGCTGGCGTTGACGCAGGCGCTTTGAACTTCGGCGATGAGATCCAGCACCGTCGTCAGCGCGTCGCTGGCCGCCTCGCGCAAACGCTTATCCGCCGCGCCGATCTGCCCAGGCTTCTGAAGCAGCCCGATCAGATCGCCTGAGAGAGTCGTTTCAAAGGCGGTATTGTCGCCGGGATGCGTGCGGAAGCGAGCATCCACATTCAGAATCGGATTGGGCAAAAGCCGAGCCTGCTTTGCGTCGGCCTCGGCGACGCGGACTTTGGCCAGAGCCACTTGCACCCGAGGATCATGCGCCAGAGCCAAACGCACCGCGTCGCACTCGCTGAGATTCGGCGGAATGGCGGAATGAGAGGAAAGCGATTCGACGTCGGCGTGGAAAATGATGGCGTTGTCGATACCGATGAGCTTCGCGGCTTCGGCGGAAACGTCCGGTGAAGCCACCTGGCAGGCCGAAATGAGAATGAGCCACAGACAGACACAGACAGACACGGACAGACGACGGAAATAAGCTGCGGATGAACGCGGAGAATAGTGAGTTGTGAATAGTGAATAATGAATGGCCGCTCCGACAGCCTGATGCCTTTCGCTATCCACGATTTCCTTTTCACTATTCACCATTTACCATTTACCATTTACAATTATTTTCGTGGCTACTTCTCGACAGGGGTGTAAACGAGCACCTTGAAGCTGGTCGCATCCGTACGGGATTTGGCATTCGACAAGTAAATCCGATGGGTCTTGGGATCGACGGTCATGGTCCGCGCGCCGCGCTCGGTCGTGAGGGTTTGCACAAGCGTGAACTTGTCGGCTTCGACCTTGGCGATAGTGACCGTGCCGCTGCCGCCGGCGGAGACGAAGGCCAGATGCGTTTCGGGATCGAAGGCGGCGGCGTCAACGCCCTGGCCGCAATCCAGCGTGGCGACGACTTTGCCGTTGGTCGAATCCATCATCACCATTTTCGAATTGCCGCACCCGATGATGAGCCGGTGCAGCACGGGATCGATCGCCAGCCCGGTAGCGGATTGCCCCGGCGCAATGGGCCATTTCGCCAGAAGCTTGTGCTCTTTGCTGTCCAGAACGGCAATTTCGTGCTTGTCCTCCAGATTGACATAAATCCGATTCGCCTCGGAATCCGCAACGGCCGACTCGGGCTTACCCTCCAACGCAATGGCCTCGGCGATCACCTTGCCCGTCTTGCCGTCGTAAACGGTCGCCGACTTGCCTCGGCCATTGAACGTCCAAACCTCCCCGGACTTGGGTTCAAAGAGAATCGCGTCGGGATTGTTGCCGGTGGGGACTTTCTGGATCGTTTTGAGGGTTTCCAGATCGACGATGCTGGATTTGTTTTCCTGGCCGTTGGAAGAGAACCCGCGTTTGAGTTCCGGGGCGGCAACAAATCCGTGAACGCCGGGCGTATCGGCAATTTCACCGACGATCTTATCCGTGTCCATATCAATGACGACGACCTTGGTGCCGTGGGTGACGTAGAGATGGCGACCTGCGGAATCGGCGGAAAGATAGTCCCAGCCGCTACCGCCGCCGATGGGGATTTCCTTCAGGAGTTTGTACTGGAGTTCGGCGGCCATGGCCGGCAGAGCGTTGGCTACGAGCAGAGCGACAAGAACGGCGGCAAGATGCGAACGTGATCTGATGAACATGACATTCCTTTCATAAGAACATGCCCCCCCTCCCGACCGCGTGCATGATAATTCATTGGATGTAAATGGCAATCTAAGGCCAAAAATTCGAATGAACCGGGTGTGGCCACACCCAAGCTTTGCGATCCCTCGCAAGGCTATTGACGCCCTCTCACCCACTCCACCACTCTCGCCGCCAACTCCTTCCTTCCCACCCGCCCCGCTCCGCACTCATCAATCCGGTACGCCGCCCCCCCCCCCGCCTCCCCCTCCTTCGGCCGCGCCATTGCCAGCGTATTGGCCACCATCAAATCCGCTCCACTGGCCGTCCGCGAGGCGCTTGCCACCTTCACCAACTCCGCCTCGCTGATCCCCACTTCCAGCTTGAACTTGATCAATATCCCCTTGAACCCCCACGTTCCGCGAAAGAGATCCACCAACTTCTCCGTCCGAACTCCTCGTACCGCGATCTCCTCAAAGTTGCTCTTGACCTTCTCCGCCGAAACATCCTCTACCACCCACACCTCCCTTCTGGCTTCCTGGGGGGCTGGCTTCTTCTCCACAATCCGATACGTCCCTTCCGGGCGATAGTCCGCCACCGCCGCCGTCATCGCTACCACGTCCACGCGGTCCTCCTCACGCATCACCATCATCCGCTTCATCAGTAAGTCTCGCAGTTCCTCATGCGAACGAAACGTCTCCACCCCCAACATTCCTCCTCCCTTGCCGTCATGCCAATGATATTTTTCCGCATGCTGCGGGTTGCTCGTTAGCAGCGTGACATCGCCTATTTCCAGGAACGCCAGCGCCAGGTCCAAGCCTGTTTGTCCGGTGAAGATATTTCCCCAATCCCGTACCTGATCGATCTGTTGCCGCGTCGGACCGGCCGTCACCAGGATGTGAGGTTTTCTCGCCATGTTTGTGTTCCTCATGATCAGGAGACGCAATCGTAAGAGTGCGAAACGATCACTGCAACCTTACAATCACCTGTCGTGTTCGACGGGTGTGGCCATTTTTTTTGGCAAATCAGGGCGATCAGAGCCGCGACCGTCAGGGAGCGATCCGTGCGACAATGCGGAAATAACGCCTGTCGCTCCCTGACGGTCGCGGCTCTGATTTTCCGGGGCAATCGTCTGATTGGC
>WQYP01000024.1 GCA_009781185.1 Phycisphaerales bacterium
CCCACCGCCCCCGGGGTACGCGCCCTTCCAAGAAATTTAAAAAAACGGGAAAAAAAAGCGACCCTTCCCCCCCCCCCCGTTGCCGCCCCCCCCCAAAAAGAAACGCCCCCCCCCCCCCCCTCTCCCCCCTTCACGTCTGGGCATTTCCATCGGCACCCGCTGCGGCAACGCCGTCAGGCGCAACCTCATCAAACGCCGCCTCCGCGAAGCCTTCCGACTCATACAACACGAAATCCCCCCCGGATACGATCTGCTCGTCGTCGTCAAACCCCATCGACCTCTTCGCACCGACACGTACCAGGCTCGGCTTCGACAACTTATTCCGGCTACGACTTGATAGCCTTGCGAGGAATCGCAAGGCTTAACGCCTCTTGCGCGTCTCATCCATGCGTTGTCATGAAAGACTCTGGCGTCATAAGTCTTGCGTTTCCACGCAAGGCTATTTCATCACACGTAAGGCAGTTCGCCCTTCTGCGCCGCCGCCAGCGACACCAGCACATCCGCCAGCGCCTTCACCCCCGCCTCAAAAACACGTTTGCCCTTCTCCGCCGTCGCGGGCCGCGGATCCCCCGCCCCCGTATCCGGCTGATTCTTCGACCAGATCCGCGGCGTCCACACACCCGCCTGTTTCAAATGCGGGATATCAAACGGCACCGACCGCCCCGAACTCGCATTCCCCATCACCACCATCGACGGACACACATGCAGCATGATCGACGTCTCCGAATCCCCCGCATGATTCCCCGGCTCCGGAAAAGTCTCCCCTTTTATCTGCGGTATCAACTGAAAAACATTCACCTGCACAATCATGATTTTGTGCTCTTCCTGCAGATCGCGAACCAACTGCTTGAAGTCATTTCCGCCATGCCCATTGACCAGCACCAGCCGATCGATCCCCTGCGATTTAAGCGAATGGCACACATCCCGCAAAATCGCATACGTCGTGGCCGTGCTCATATGTATCGTTGCCACCTGATCGATATGTTGCGCATTATTGCCAAAGGGAATCACCGGCAGCACCACCACCTCCGCCCCCTTGGCATACGCCGCCGCCGCCGCATGATGCGCATAAGCCGTCGCCACCGTATTATCCGTCCCATGCGGCAGATGATAATTATGCGCCTCGGTGGCCCCCCACGGCAAAACCGCCACCTTCGGCCGCCGCTCCTGCAACTGCTTCAAATTCGCCTCCATCAACAGAAACGCCCGAGGCGAATCCGCGGAAGAATCCAGATAAGTCATCACAAACCTCCAGTAAGCATTCAGAGCTGCGAGCGTAAGCTCGCCCATCAGAATCGCAATCGTAAGACTGCGGTTACAATAACGCAATCTTTGTTTGACCAATCCGAGACGCGACCGTAAGGGAGCGTTTTCGTCTCAGATTACGCCCAACGCTCCCTTACGGTCGCGTCTCGGATGGCCAAATGCGTTTGTCCTGACGATTGAACGACTTCACGAAACCCCTCACGGAACTCCCGATGCATCCAAATTCCCCTCCCATCCTCGACCTGCACGGCATCCCCCCCGCCGCGCTCCATCGCCCTCGCCTCGCTTCCCTGGCGTGTCTGCTCTTCGCCATCGCCGCCATCGTTGGAATTTTGACTGCCGCTATATCTTTTGCTTTTGTCTTTCCAATAGCGTCGATCGAAACCTGGGTTATGTTCTGGCGTATCAACGCCGCGTGCGTTGGCACGAGTACCAGTTTGCTCGTCGCTGCCGCGATTGTTCTTAACATTGCGGATATTGCTCGGCACGCGTCGCCGCGACTGTCTCCCTGGCCACGCCGGCTCATCCTGCTGTTGGTCGTTCTTTACGCTGCGGGGCACTGCATTTATGTGTTTGGGATGTTTTCGCTTGACTCTTCCGGCTATGTTATTCACTACCGTAGCTTCTACCTGCCGGTGTTCGTCGTGGCCCTCGGCGCGGCGGCCGGAGCCTATACTGTTGGTTTCATCTACGCTCTGCAGATCGCCGCCTTTCTGCGAGACAGGACTTTTCGCATCGCGTCGACGACCATTCTCTGTCCCGTCCTCTTGATCATCACGAGTGAACTGTTCTTCACAGCAAACGATCTTGCCAAACTACACGGTGTGGGATTGCATCTCCCTGAATTCCCGTTGCTTGACATCTGTTGGGGTATCATTGGAGCGGCGATGGCAATTGCCCTCACCGTCTTTTTCTTTCTTCTGGCCCATCGCCTCCGCCGAGCCGCGGCCAACAGCGAGCCGCTTCATTAACTTGTAAACTGAGAAACGCAACATGCCAATCATCGACAAACGCAATCCTCTCAACATGAACACGGATATTCTCGTCGTCGGCGGTGGGGCAGCCGGTCTTGCCGCCGCCGTCACCGCCGCACGGCAAAACCTCAAAGTCACCCTCATCGAGCGCTACGGCTTCTGCGGCGGCGGTGCCGTCGCAGGACTCTCCGGCACCATCTGCGGCATGTACGAAGCCTCCGACAACCCCTCCGCCCCGCCCAAACAAGTCGTCCACGGCTTCATCGACGAATTCATCCATGTCCTTGAATCCAACAACGGCCTCGGCCCACCCGTCCACTACGGCAAAACCTACGCCCGCGTCCACGATCCTTTCGCCTGGCGAAAAACCGCTGACCAACTCCTCACCAACGCCAACGTCCAAATCCTCTACCACACCACCGCCACCGCAGTCCTCTTCGACGGCGACAAACTGGAAGGCATCACCGCCTACAACAAACAAGGCCCCACCACGATCCGAGCCAAACTGACCATCGACGCCTCCGGCGACGCCGACATCGTTGCTATGGCCGGCTTTCCGACTTTCATCGGCGACGAATCCAGCAGAACGGGAAACGTCCAGAATCCCACCATGATCTTCCGCCTGCAAAACGTCGACATTTTTCAATTTCAAAATGCCTACGGCACCGACACCATCATGCCCCCTCAAATCACCGCCCTGATCGCCGAAAAAAACTCCGACCCCCAAAGCCCATTCCACCACAAACTCCCCCGCGGCAAGATCTGGCTCTTCCCCACCCCCCGCCCCGGCGAACTCCTCTGCAACTGCACCCGCATCCTCGGCTCCGATGCCCGCGAACTCAACACCCTCTTCGCCCAAGACTTCACCGAAGCCGAAATCCTCGGCCGCCTCCAGGCCCAAACCTACGCCCAATTCTTCATCGAAAATCTCCAAGGCTGCCGGCACGCCTTCCTCGCCGACACCGCCCCGCAAGTCGGCATCCGCCAAACCCGCCAAGCCCTCGGCGTTTCCACCCTCCAAAACACCGACATCCTCACCGCCAAAAAACACAAAGACGCCATCGCCCGCTCCCCCTGGCCCATCGAACTCCACGCCGGCCACAAACCCAAAGTCGAATGGCTTCTCAACGACACCTACGAAATCCCCTACACCTGTTTCGTCCCGGCAAAAGGTGAAAACCTCCTCATCGCCGGCCGCTGCCTCTCCGCCCAGCACGAAGCCATCGCCTCCGCCCGCGTCACCGCCCAATGTTTCTCCTACGGCCACGCCATCGCCCACGCCGCCGCACTCGCCGTTAAAAACAAAATCCCCCCGCGCCAAATCGACGGCGCCGACCTCCGCAAAATCCTCAACAACAACGGTGCCCAGCTCGATTAAGCAAAGTAAAGGAGCACCGCATGGTAATGCGGTGGTTTGGAATCTTTTATTTTTTCCCTCGTCGAAAAGTTTGAACCAATTCCTCTTCACTCCATGCCCAACCCTACTTGGTTTCTCTGATTCGGCTTTCCATGAAGTTGCGACCTTCGGCAGAACCGGTGTCTGGGTGGGTTGTGCCAAGGCTTCTACCGATCCGGTGTAATCCTTCTCTTCATACTGACGCTGACCCTCGTTCATCGCAGTAGTATGGTTGGCCGCCGCCCAGATGACGAAAAAAACTGCCACAATCACCACCGCTAACATAGCCCCACCGACCCAAATGATTAGAGGCTTTTTGCTGGTGCGGTCTTCAGGGAGTAGTGAAGCAACTTCCGGGGAAGGGCGTCTAGCAGCAACAAAATTCGGCGGAGACATACTCTTGGCTGGAATGGTGAGAATGGCCTGACAGGTAAGGCACTTCGCTCTGCCTCCGGCGTGTTTGTCCTCGACGCGAATTTTACTGTTACACGAGGGACAGAAAAATTCGATGGCCATAAGAAGAGACCTTTCGGATCGAGAACATCAATGAACGGCACCATATCATCGGTATTCGAGCATATAATCATCCATTATCCCCATCTTCTTATCTATCGGGTGTGCCCGTTTTTCCGAGGATGCTCATCCTACACCCCCTGATTGGTCGCGTCTCGGATTGCCCCCTCCTCTCCCCATCACTTTTCCCCTTTCTCGCAGCTTTTGGTTCACGTTTATTTCCTTCCCTTGCCGATAGATCACTTGTTCGCGATAAATCGCGTCAAAAACGTGCGAAAACGTGTCAAATCGCGGCACAACGCGATCGCTTTTGGAAGGATCATTTTATGAGCAATCCCGCACCTACCCCCCAGGCTACCGTCATCGCCGCCCATACTTTTATCAAGGGCGAAGTCCAGTGTTCCGGGCCGGCGACCATCACCGGACGCGTCGAAGGGGCCGTCACCGCTCAGGATCAGCTCGACATCTCCGCTGAAGCTTATATTGAAGGCGATGTTCAGGGGGCTGTTATCGAGATTAATGGGTCGATCAAGGGCAATATTCTGGCCACGCGATCCTGCCGTCTTGGTCCGACTGCGAAGGTTGCCGGTGAACTGCGGGCTGCGAATCTTTCCATTGCGGAGGGCGCCTGCTTTGTCGGGCAGGTTTCGGTCGGGGCGATTGATGCTCCTAATGATACGCCGGCGACGGAATCGGTTGCTCATCGTCTTGATGCACTTGCCGCGGATTCTCGGGAACTTGCGGAGATCGCGGCTGCCGCTCCGGTGGTTCGGGTCAGTGCGGAAGCCGTGCAGAAGGCCGTTCAACGCGGGCCGCAGATCATCAGACCACGCGCTTAACCCCTCCCCGTCCCGCTTCCCAGCCATTCACGTGTAGGGACCGAATCACATGATCGGCCACGTCACCAATCGCGCGCAATCCCGCGAACAATCCTGGGTTCTCCCTGATTTCGCCCAGCAGCCGCCCGTCCGCCCCACCCACTGCTGCGTCTACTGCGGCAATCCCGTCTACGCTCCGCCTCGCGCTACCCACGTCCACTGCCCGAAGTGCTACCGCCACATCTCCGTTAAAGACATTCTCCTGACTGGCACGGTGACGCACGAGCGATTCCTCACCGCCGGTAAGATCACCGTCGCTCCGAACGCTCATGTGACTGCCGAACTTGTCGCCTGTCACATCGACCTTGCCGGTGAGGTCCACGGCACCATCCTCGCCTCCCAATCTTGCAGCGTTCATCCCACCGCCAAACACATCGGCACGCTCCTTACTCGCTATCTCAATATCCAACCCGGCGCCACCCTCCATTCCGCCATCGAAATCATCCGCGATTGAAAAGAAGCCGGAAGCTAGTGCTGCGTCAACACTAAAACTTGGGATGGCGATGTTGAGGATGTACAGAAAAAAACGATGGTTGACGCAAATGGTGATCCCAAATTTTAGTGTTGACGCGGCACTAGTGTAGTGATTCACAATTAAACTATCTTAATTTGAGCACGAAGACACGAAGAAACGAAGATCACGAAGTTTCAACTTATTTATTTTTTCTTCGTGTCTTCGTGCAAAAAAAAGCCTTCCGGATACGAAACTTTTATCGTCGGCTGCATGGGAACGTGGGGGGTCGTCTTCGGCTATCATCGAGAGGTGCAGGCGAGTATTCATGTATTAGGCATTATTATATGCTTTGGAGGAATCGCTTTCTTTTTTACTCGAAGCATCGTGATACTTGTGCTTTATGGGCGTTATGGGGAGGCAGATAATGGCGGAGATTACCAACTGCATTCGGCGGCTGCGATTTGAGCATGATGAAATGACGCAAGAAGAACTTGCCGAGCGCACGGGCATTACCAGGCAAACGATCATCGCGATCGAAGCGGGGAAATATACACCTTCGCTGGCGCTGGGGTTTCGCATTGCACAAGCATTCAACAGGCGTATTGATGAGGTATTTCAATATCAATCATTTTAGATAAGGTTTTTTCACAAGGGTGCATGACATGATTTGCAGGCTCCCCCCTTCTCATATCGCATCCAAGGCGAACGAGCGTTGATCTTCGATCAACGGCTAAACTTGTGCGGACATGCACCACCACTACCACCCTGCCCCGCAAAGCGGGGTCGCTACTTTGTTTTGCATTTCGTGTCACGCACCCTTTTCACAAGGGGACATTTGCAGTGGGTTTCTTGGGAGCAACAGATGAGGTATTATTGGGTATTTGCCGCGGTCGTCGGAGAGCCTTGGGCGGAACATTCTGCTTTTTGCCGGCGGCCAGGCCGAGGCGAAGTAAGTCGGTCAGCACGGTCCGCGACGCCGCAAGCGTTTTCGGTACCGAGTGACGCGATCAACGACAGGTAAACGGAGGAATCAAGATGATTTCAGCCTTTAGCATTCGGAGTTCCGCGGTTTGTTGCGGCGTTGCGGCGATTATCATTGCGGGCGTTGCTGCTAGTCTGCCGGTCCGTGCGGCGGATGAGGATGCGGCGGTGGGCTCTTCTGTCACCGACGCCCAGGTTGTTGAGTCGATGCACAAGGCTATCGACTTTCTGCTCAAGGCGAAAAAAGGAGGAGGAAAGGATGGCGGTGGGGGAGACAACTGGGAAATCCAGTTTGGCGGCGATAAGCGATTCGCTCTGGGCGAGACGGCGATTGCTCTTTATGCGCTCCTGCATGCCGGGCAAAGCCTGCAGGACGATCCGGAATACAGTGCCAAGGTTCATTGGCGTAGCAAGGAAATTGCGCCGGTGCTCGAGTTTATCAAGAAAAATGAGCTTGGTGGCACTTATGCTTCGGGGTTGATGGCCAGTGCTTTGACGCTGCTGCCGAAGGCTGCTTACGTGAGCCAGGGCGATGACGACGGACTTGCTCGCACACTTGATGAATGCAAGTACTACGTGCTGGGGGCCATGCGAAAGGACGGCGGATATACCTACGACGGTCGCAGCAAGTTCCAAGAAACCTGGCAGGCATATTTCGAAGCGGTCGTCAAGGGCGGAAACAAAACTGAAACGAAAAAAGCCCTCGACGCGCTCGTCAAAAATCTCTATTACTCTTTCGGCGGACCCGAATCGGAAATCCAGGCGACCATCGACGGTCTGCGGAATCGTCAGAAGAAAACCAAAGACAAACTCGAACTTGCCAGAATCGACGTCGAGTTAAAGGAACTCGAAAAGTATGTCAAAGAGATGCCTCCGCCCGAAGATCAGAGCCGCACACTCGACAACAACAAGAACCAGCTCAAGCAGCTCGAAGAGCGCAAGGGCAACCCAGCCGGCCTCACTAACGACGCCACCAAAAAGCCCATGACGAAGGAAGAGCTGGCCCAAAAAATCGAGGCGCTCAAAGCCACCGTGAAAAAACTCGAGGATCACCAGAAGGATAGTTGGGTCGTCTGGGGAGATCTTTCCAACACGCAGTACGGCACGCTCGGCGGATGGGCACTCTCCGACTTCGGCATGGAACTCCCCGATAAGTACTGGATCGTGCAAAATAAATTCTGGCGAAAACTCCAACAGCCCGACGGCAGCTGGTCCTATACCGTCGGCAATCCCACCGAGACCAGGCCCACCATGGGCGTCGCGGGGCTCGCAAGTCTTTTTATCGCCCAGGAATTTACCGACAACGAACTTCGCCTGCTGCCCAAGCCGGACAAAAATATCGACGCCGGTATCAAATGGCTCACGGAGCAATACACCGGCGATGGTAATCTTTATTATATGTACGGTGTTGAACGCGTCGGACTTTCCAGCGGATACAAGTTTTTCGGTTCCAAGGACTGGTACAAAATCGGCGCGACGCGCATCGTCAAAAGCCAGAGACCCGATGGCGCATGGGTCGGCAACTGGTCGCCTGTCGTCAGCACCAGCTATGCGCTGCTCTTCCTTGCCAGAGGACGCAACCCCGTCGTCTTCAATAAACTCCAATATAACGGTCCTTGGAATGCGCGTACACATGACAACGCCTACATTACCCGATGGCTCGGCAAGCGCTTTGAAAAACCGATCAATTGGCAGGTGGTCAACCTCCAGGTCAAACCTGAAGAATGGCTCGACGCGCCCATTCTCCTGATCACAGGCTCGACCGACCCCAAATTCACCAAGGAAGATATTGAGAAGCTTCGCTGGTTTGTCAACAACGGCGGCATGATTTTTTCCACTGCCGACGGCGGCACCAAGGACGGCGGCAACTTCACTACTGCCGTCAAAAAATACGCCGGCGAACTGGTCAACAAGAAATACGAAATGCGGCAGCTCCCCAGGAATCACGAGCTTTACAGCAAAGATATCGGCGTCGATCTGCCCAATGCGCTGCCTCTGATGGGCATGAGCAACGGCGTCCGCGAACTGTGGATCCATTCCACCGCGGATGTTGGCGCGGACTGGCAGATGCGGAAGTTCTCCTCGAAAAATTTTGAACTCGGCGCTGCACTTTACTTTTACGCCAGCGGAAGAGCGAGTCTTAAGAGCAAGCTTCAGCCGACCATCATCGCCGATACCACGACGGAGCCTGAAAAGACCATTGAACTTGCCCGCGTGGATTATCCCAGCAATGCCGATCCGGAGCCCGGCGCATGGCCGCGATTGGTTCGCATCCTTCGCGCTCAGTGCAAAATACAGGTCAACATCACGTCCGTGCCCATCGCGTCTCTTGACGCCAAAAAGAATCCTATTGCCCATCTTACCGGTACCGCCAAGTATGCTTTCACCCCCGCCGACGTGCAGGCACTGACCAACTACACAGAGGCTGGCGGACTGCTCTTTATCGACGCCGCGGGAGGAGGGGGCGGCGGAAATACGGACTTTATCGAATCATGCAGAACTCTTATTAAGGAAATGTATCCGAACGAATCGCTCGCCCGTTACAGTGGCAGCCATCCGATTTTTGCCGGAACCATGCCCGGCGGTGCTCCCATTACGGAAGTGCAATTCCGTACCTACGGTAATCTCAAGCTTCAGCGTCGCGTGACCACTCCGGCTATTGACGCCATTGAAACTAAAGGCCGCACGCGAATCCTCTTTTCCGCCTGGGATATCTCCAGCGGATTTTTGGGCGTGAATACATGGGGCATCATCGGCTATGCTCCGGCGACTGCTGAAGCTATCGGCCGTAATATACTCCTCTACTCGCTTAACCCTGCCGCCCAATAGCCTTACAATAGCCCTGCGTGGAAACGCAAGGCTTAATGCCTCCTGCGCGTCTCATCTATGCGATCCAGGAAAGTCCCTGGCGTTCGAAGCCTTGCGATTCCTCGCAAGGCTATTTCATTGCCATGCTATTTTATTTATTTCCATGCGAGGGACCATTATGCCAACCAGGAAGAAATCTGCCGTCCGAAGTCCCGGGGCTGTTTATCTGATTGCAAGTGGTGATCTCCGGCTTGCCGCCAATATTCAATGCACGCCGGCGCAGCTTGTGATGGAGAAACAAATTATTGCGGCGTTCAAGGGTCTGGGTGTTGCCGTGAAGCGGGCGCATCCGGTTGATCGCGACGGGCACTGTTTTCTCGACTCGCAGAAATATGCGATGGAAGTGTTCCGCGGCATTCCGCCTGATGCACATCTGGTGGTCGCTGAGGCTGTCTGGCAATACTCACACCATGTTCTTCACGGGCTGATCTTCCACAAAGGCCCGATCCTGACTGTTGCCAATTGGTCCGGCCAATGGCCCGGGCTTGTCGGCATGCTTAACCTCAACGGGTCGCTCACCAAAGCAAACGTGCCCTACACCACGCTCTGGTCCGATGATTTCACTGACGCAAAATTCCTCAGCGGGCTGAAAAACTGGCTTGCCGGCAAACCTGTGAAACACGATCTCTCGCATGTGAAGCCGCTGGTGAAGACAAAACTGCCCGCTGCCGCTCTCAAGCTCGGGCAGCAATTCGCTCGCAAATTCCGCGAGAAAAAAGCCATCATGGGCGTCTTCGACGAAGGCTGCATGGGCATGTATAACGCGATCATCCAGGACGAACTGCTTGCCCCGCTGGGCGTTTTTAAGGAACGGCTCAGCCAATCGACCCTGTGGGCGAAAATGCTCACCGTCACCGACGAAGAGGCCCGCAAGATTTACGACTGGTACATCGCCCGCGGCGTGAAGTTCCGCTTCGGCCCCCCTCCCGCCACCGAAGAAAACGATCTCACCGAAAATCAGGTCGTGCAGCAATGCAAGATGTACATCGCGGCGTTGCGACTCGCTGACGAATTCGGTTGCGGCACGATCGGCATTCAGTACCAACAAGGTCTCAAGGACCTCGCCCCCGCTTCCGACCTTGTTGAAGGCACGCTGAATAACGTCGAGCGTCCGCCGGCCTTTTCCGAGGACGGCCGCGAGTTGTTCCCCGGCGAAGCGCTTCCGCATTTCAACGAAGCCGACGAATGCGCCGGGCTCGACGGTTTGATCACCTACCGCCTCTGGCGACAACTCGGACTCCCGCCGGAAAACACGCTGCACGACATCCGCTGGGGCCGCCACTACTCCGGGCCTGGCAAGTACCCCGACTCTACAAAATCCACCGTTGACGATTTCGTTTGGGTCTTTGAAATCTCCGGAGCCGTTCCGCCGGCCCATTTCGCCAACGGCTGGCAAGGCGCCTCCTCCGAACGCCAAACGCCGATGTTCTTCCGTCTTGGCGGCGGCACCCTCAAAGGCATCTCCAAGCCCGGCTGGGTCGTCTGGTCACGCATCTACATCGAATCGAACAAACTCCAATTCGACACCGGTCTCGCCCAGGTCGTCGAACTCCCTCAATCCGAAACTGAAGACCGCTGGACCTCGACCACCAGCGAATGGCCGATCATGCACGCTGTTCTGCAAGGGATCTCTCGCGATCAGCTGATGGCCAAGCACAAATCCAACCACATCCAAGTCGCCTACGCTCCCTCGAAAAAGGATGCGATCCGCGCCCTGACCGCCAAAGCCGCCGCCATGCAGGAACTCGGCATGCCAGTAAACATCTGCGGCACACTCTAAAAAGTTGCGTGCCCGTGCTCTGTCTCAATCCTCTACCAGAGCCGTAACCGTAAGGGAGCGACAAGCATTATTTCCGCATTGTTGCACGGGTTGCTCCCTAACGGTCGCGTCTCGGATTGGGTTTGCATTTCGTGCCACGCACCCGTTGTAGCAGGGCGGCGGATTGGGAGCCGGTGTTGTGGAAGGCGAGGATGGTTTGGATTTCGGCGGCGGTGCAGCCGAGGAGGATTTTGATTTCGGAATCGCGTTTGAAGAGATCGACAGTGGCCAGGATGGCGGTGGGAGTTTTTTCCGGGAGGCTGCCGAGCCAGATGTCGATGCCGCCGCCGTCCATGGCGCGGGTCTGCTCGAGGTGGCCGTAGGCGTGGGGGTAGATCAGGTCGGGAAATCGCGGATGATGCGAGCCTTGCGGGCGATCGATTTTGATGGTCGAATCGCGGACGAGTTGATCGATGGCGGTCCAAAATCTGGCGGCAGTCGCGTTCATCGGCAGTTCCGTCAAAAAGCCCAGGGACTGGGGGGGACAGTCCCTGGGCTTGATGTGTTTTTGTGAGCCTTGGGTTTAGGCGTCGCTTGCTGGGGAGGGGGCGGGACTGGTGGGTTCTTCGGGTTGCGGTTTTTCGGCGGAGGCGGCTTCGGCTTCGGCGACGGAAGTTGAGGTTGGGCGGCGGCGACGCGGAGCCCGTTCGCTACCACGTTCGCCTCCACCGCCTTTGTCCTCTTCACGGACATCACGACCGGCTTTGCCTTCGACAACGGCGTCGCCGACTTCTTTCAGGATCAGTTCGATGGCTCGCATGGCGTCGTCGTTGCCGGGGATGGCGATGTCGACTTCGTCTGGGTCGGAATCGGTGTCGATCAGCGCGATGACGGGAATGCGCAGCTTCTGGGCTTCCTTGATGGCGTTGCGTTCGCGTTTGACGTCGACGACGAACAGGGCGCCGGGGAGGCGGTCCATGGTGCGGATACCAGAGAGGTTGCGGAGGATTTTGCGGTACTCGCGCTTCAGCGAGGATTCCATTTTTTTGGAGTAATTTTTGGAGATGTCGGGCGATTGCAGGATGGCTTCGAGCTCTTCGAGGCGTTGCAGACGGGACCGGATGGTGCGGTAGTTGGTGAGGGTTCCGCCGAGCCAGCGTTCGGCGACGTAGGGCATGCCGGAGCGTTTGCCGACTTCTTCGATGACGGAGCGTGCCTGGCGTTTGGTGCCGACGAAGACGATGTCTTTGCCGGAGGCGATGAGGCGGTTGAGGAAGCGTTTGGCGGCGAGGACGCCTTTGAGCGTTTCGCGGACATCGATGATGTGGATAAGGTTGCGTTTGCCGTAGATGAAGGGTTTCATCTTCGGGTTCCAGCGGCTCTGTCGGTGGCCGAAATGGATTCCTGCGTCGATGAGGTCCTTGACGAATTGAGGATTTGCCATGGAAATGCTCCGCGAATCAGCGATCTCGTAGCGGGCTTCGCCGGGGGGCCTGCTGTGCATCGCTTGGGTGATGTCCGAAGCCGGTGTGTGCGTGGGAAGGGCCGGTTTGGAACAGAAATAAATGACCTCCTGGGCGAGGAACATCCTCGTCTAGTAAAGCCACAACAACGGCGAATTCAGCAGCTTAGCGATCCAAGAGGTAAGCGTCAACCAAGACAGGATCCAGTTTTACAGGAAAACGGGATTTCTCCCGAATTGTTGACCGAATAGCTGTAGCGTCTGAGCAAATCCTCCGGGCGTTCGAACGGGTCGTTCTGGGCACGTAATATCCGAGTCAGTTCCGCGTCGAGTTCGGCTTGGATGTTAGCGTATTGCATCCAGCCGACCACGTTGTTGATCTGCCACGGATCTGTTTGGCGGTCGAAGAGCATCCAGGGGCCGTTGAGGTCGCGGACGAAGGTGTATCGTGGCGTTCGCAGGCCGCGGTAGGGGCGGCCGCCCAGAGCCACACGGGTATCGGCGAAAGGGGCGTAACTGGCGATGAGCACCCCGGTCTGCTCCGGCGATTTGAGAACGTTGACGCCCTCGACAACCTCGGGAACGCCCAGCCCGCAGAGTTCCAGCAGCATGGGCATGATGTCCGGAGCGGCCATGGGTGCGGCCACCCGACGCGGTGAAGAGGGGGGGGGGAAGCGAGCGGGATACCGCAGCAGAAATGGAACGAGTACCGATTCCTCGTAGGGAAGCTGTTTGCGTGGCGACTTGGACGCCCGTGGCGAGCAGCCGTGCGATTCGAGCATGTCGCCGTGGTCGGAGGTAAAGACCAGGATGGTGTTCTCGGCGAGCCCGCAGGCGGAGATCGCGGCGTCGATTTTTTTCATGCACTGGTCGATCGCCAGGATATGGGCGTAATAGCCGGAATACTCTTTCCACGCGAGAGCTTCCAGATGCGGCGGGACGTTGCCGCGGAGCGTGAGCTTGTCGGGCGGGAACAGCCGCCGCAGGTCTTCGGGAGCCGTATCATACGGATCGTGCGGCGTTCCGAAGGAGAGGAAAAGCGCGAAAGGGGTGTCTGAGTTGTGCCTGCGGATGTATGCGACCGCGTCGTCGGTCTGAGCGTAGGCGTCGTAGCCTGGCCAGGCTTTCAACTCAACCGAATCGCCTTCGTAATAATGGGAGCGGTTGTAGTCGTGGGTGCACTCGAGCGTCTTCCAGTAGTCGAAGCCTTGGCGACGTTCCGGCGGGATGGGCGAAGTTCGTCCGTGGCCGTCGAGATGCCATTTGCCGATCCAGGCGGTTTGGTAGCCGCCTTTTTTTAATGTCTGGCCAAGCGAATGGCCGTTGTCGGGGAGGCACAGGTCGTTCATGAACAAACCATGCGTCAGAGGGTACTGCCCGGAGAGCAGGCAGGCCCGGTACGGCGTGCAGATCGGACAGTTGCTGGTGGCGTTAACGAAGTTGAGCGATTCGCTCGCGAACCGGTCCAGGAACGGCGTCCTGGCGTTAGGGTCGCCAGCATAGCCGAGCGACTGAGCACGAAGCTGATCGGCGAAAATAAAAACCAAGTTAGGGTGCGATGACCTCGGCATGGGCATTCCCTTTGAAGTTATTTCGGGAGAGCGATTTTCAGGTCGAAAGGTTTTAATTCGAAACCGTCGAGGACCTGTACTTCGGTCACGTCGATCATACGCGGAGAGGTGATTTTGTACTTGACGTAACGGGCTTCGATTGGGGCTTTGTCGGAAGGCGGGGCGAGGAGGAAGTTGTGGGCGTTGAAGGTCTCTTCGTCGGTCCACATATAGTTGACGGGAATGTCTTTCCAGCGGAGGTTGAAGTTGAAGTTGCCGACGGAGGTGTATTGTTTGCCGTCGAGGGAGGTGAGGAGTTCGACTTGGTCTTTGTTTTGGCCTTTGATGGCGTCGCAGGCGGGATAGCCGTGGGTGTGGATGCGGAAGGCGGCACATTTTTGCGGAGAGCCCAGGTCCACGATGATTTCAGGGTTGGCGTTGGGGGGCCAGAGGAGGCCTTCTTTGTAGGAGGAACCGCCGGAGTAGGAGGATCCGACGCGGCCGTCGGTGAGCTTTTTGCCGTCGGGGTCGCCGGCGCCCCAGTTGGTCAGGGAGGGGGCGGAGGTGGTGTAGGGTTTGTGGAGGGCGAGGTTGGTGCCGTAGGTGGACCAGGTGCCGGTCCATTTTTTGGCGGTTTTGTTCTCGTTGTCGTCAGAGTAGCCGTACTTGACGTCGGGGCGGGTGCCTTTGGGGGTGATCGTGACGGATTCCATGACAGGGTGGTCTTCGCCGGCGACGTTGATCGTGTAGGTGAATGGAAGTTTGTCGATCAGTTGGGTGTGTGAGCGGGCGATGGCGGAGTAGTCTTTTTGGCGTTCCTGCCAATTGAAGGTGACTTCCAACGGCCCATCAGAGCCGCGACCGTTAGGGAGCGACCCGTTCGGCAAGGCAATCGGTCGCTCCCTTACGGTCGCGGCTCTGATTGTCGCGTTTTGGATTGGCTCGGCGATTTTGTGGTGGAGTTCCATGCGGACGGAGTAGAGGCCGCAGAGGGCGGGGGTGCCTTCGTAGCTGTCGAGGCGGTAGCGGAACAGGATGGAGCGGGTGTTGGGGGGGATGTCGTTGATGGTGTGGTAGCGGGTGAGGTCCCAAGGGGCTTCGGTGGTGTTGTAATGGGCGTCCTGGATCCAGGTTTTGCCGTCGTCGAAGGAGTGGTGGAATTCGACGCTGGATTTTGGGGCGCGGATGCACATGCGGGCGCCGTAGGTGAAACTGGTGATGTCGGTGGGGGCGTCGACTTTGAAATCGACCCAGCCTTTGGGGACGGCGGCGTCGTCGATGTAGAGCTCGGCGTAACGGCCGGAGTCGGCAGAGGCGACGGAGGTGAGATTCTCGATCTTCGCGGCGTATTTTTCGAACTGGCCCTTGCGAAGGTCGGGGGTGAAGACGATGGATTCGGTTTGGTCGCCGGCGCCGAGGTAGATGGTGTTCTTGCCGATGTTGAGCTTCGGCAGCGTCTTGGCGTTGACCTGCGTGATGGTGGTGAATTTGATGGACATGAGTGAAGAGTTGGGTTGCAGCTTGGCTTTGACGAGGACGTTGTAGCTGCCGTTGACTTCGTCAAGGAGGTTGAAGCTGAGGCTGTCATAAAGGCCAGACTTGTACGTCCTCTTGGTCATGGAAATGGGTTTCCATGATCGGCCATCATCGCAACTGATCTCAAAAGTGACATTCGATACGTTGCCCTTCTCTGGAAGGAACCCGTCCGCCACGCTGGTATCGATGTTCATGCTGGTGATGACATTGGCACCTTCGACTTTGAAAATAATCTCGGCGGGTTTGTCAGCTTCGGCGGGAGTAACGCCGCTGCCGTTGTCGCGGGCTTTAATGTTGGTCATAGCGTAGACGACGGTGGGGAGGGAATCTTTGGTGAGTGATGGTTTCCATTCGCGGATGCCGTTGCCGCGGATGCGGTAGCGGGGGTTGGAGGATTCGGGATCGAAGGGCGGGCGGTTTTCGCGGACGATCGGGACGTAATAGGCGGGGTCGTTTTTGAAGTTGCTGTTTTTGCCGACGGTATTGGGGCCATTTTCGTCGAGGCGGTGGTAGTAGCGGGTGTAGGTTTCGTCGTCGTGGAGGTTGAGGATGTAGCGATGGCCGTACTCGTCACATTTGTAGAAGTATTGGTATTTGATGTTTCTGGGATTGAAGGAGCGAGCTTCGGAGTCGAGTGTGCGGTCGCAGTCGGCGCCGGTGAGGTAGCCGTTGGGGGAGGTGCCGCTGAGGCAGTGATATTTGGCGATATGTCCGAGTTCTTTGACGCCGTTGGAGAGTTCACAGGCGCCTTCGGCGCCGATGTCTTCGACGCCAGCGATGGTTTTGCCGTCGCAGAGCGTGTAGATCGCCGAGAGCGAGTTGTCGTACATGTGCCAGCGGTTGTCGTACTGCACTTCGCAAACCGTGTGATTGCCGATTTCCCAGTAGCGGACAGGCATCCCCATGAAATCCCATGTGGCGGTGTTGATGCCCGAGACCGTCGAGCACATCGTAAATCCGTAATCGTTGTACTGCATGATCGGGTCGGTCAGGTCAACGCCGCGGAGATGCATCGGCGAAGTCTGGCGGCGGGCGATGTGGTTCCAATAGAACAGGGCCCAGCATTTCTCCGCAGGCGTGTCCCAGCGAGAGGTGATGGAATAAACCATCGAGCTCATGTCGGAATAGTCCGGCGAGGCGTCGGTGACGAGCTTGAGATTGCAGATTTGAGCGGCGGCGGTGAGTGGGAGAAACGCAAGAGCGGCGGCGACGGCGAATGTGATTTTCATGACGGACTCCAGATTGACAGCCATAGGCAGAGGATGTGAATGAGTCACGAACGAACGGGGGTGTGAAATAAGCGAAGCCGTTTCACTTGTGCTTTGATCCTGGCCTTGATTTTTGCCTTCATTTCTTTCAAACGTAGTTGAATAAGGTTTCTTTTGGGAATTTTTTCCATCAATTCATGATATTTCGGAAGAAAATGTGCGTACTTTGCGTCGGAAAGAATTCTATGCTTCTGTTGCCTCAATAATGAAAAGATGACCTCGAATTGCTGATCCAACAGATCGGCATCCAGATTACACAACATATCCTCGGAAATCATCAAATATGTAGAAATCGAAAATGTTAAATTTGGATTTGTCATAGTGCTGTCGGGCACAAAATATCGAATGTAACAATAGTCATCAGTAAAAGCCAAACTTTCAATTTTTTTAAGCATGAAAAAATGCCAGTGATAATCCTCGTGGCAAAGTCGTTCTTTAAAATATAAATTTCGCTTAATAAATTTTTTTCTAATAAGTTTACTCCACGAAGGTACCGGCAAAATCGCGGAATATTGTTTTTTTATTTCCAGATTGCCTTTTACAAATTCAGGCAATTTGCCTTTAAGCTCATAAGGGTCTTTGTCAATTCGTGGATATTGATAAACGTTTCCCTGGACGATATCCACGCCGGGATATTTCTGAGCGAGCCTGACAAGTGAATCAATGCAGTTTCCGGTCATTTCATCATCACTGTCCAAAAAGCATATGTGTTCGAAGTTTGAATTGTCTATTCCTGTATTTCTTGCGGCAGACACACCACTATTTTGTTCGTGCCTGATAATCGAAAATTTTATATCCCCTTTATAGTTGTCAACCAAACGATTCGCCAGCTCAAGTGAATGGTCGGTTGAGCAATCTTCTACTATGATACATTCGATATTTCTATAAGTTTGCTTTACCACGGAATTGAAACAACGCTCAAAGTATGGCTCTTTGTTGTAAAGCGGGATGATAATGGATACCCAAATCGATTTTTCCGTCATTTTTTTCCTCATTGAGTTCACGATGGTCAGTGATGGTCGGCGACAAGTTCTGGCACACCGGATCAGATTGTTTATCGATTCAAATCCTTTAACTGTTTTTTCCCAGTTGTTGCTGGTTTTTCGTCACGCTTTCGAGAGCATTTTGCAGATACTGTAATGATTCCTGGCGCATCCGCTCAAGAATCGGTTCGGTATGGGCGTAATCCAATTGCAGGTTCAAATGCCGCTCCGCCGGGGGGGTGTTAAAAGGCAACAGTCTGTCGGATAGTCCCAGCAAGGAAGTAATGTTTGTCAGACGTGAGTTCGTGGATGAGATTTTGTTCGTATCGGATCGTAATTGCGTGACAAATGGTTTACGGTAGATAATTGCAAATGCTGTTCCATGGAAAGAATTCGAGACAATATAGGCCGCATTGGCGAAAAGTGAGACAAAGTCCACGGGCGTCACATTGCCGGCGAAATCAACTTTTTCTTTTTGGCACATTTCGCGGCAGCAATTCATCGGAAGGCCGCCATTTAGCGTGGAAAATGCAAGGACCGGGCGTCCACCCATGCGCCGGCTTAATTCTTTCGCAAGTCGAATGACAGCCAATGTTTCTCCTGTTTCGTTTTCCATGCAGTAGCAAAGGATACTATCGTTTGATGAGTTTTTCCGTTTTTCCTTGTCCGCGAGCTGATTCCATGCCGACTGATCAAGTAAAAGAGTCGGGTCGAACACGACTTTTACTTTATGGCCGGTCAGTTCATGGACGATTTCCGCCGCTTTATCTTCACGAACGGAAATCGCGACGAATTCGGGCAGGCAACGTTCATAATGGGAGCGGAGCGATTGAGGTATTTCATCAACTCCGAAACTGGCGGCATACGATATACGTTTTGCCTTGTCGATGAAAGATAATGTGTAGAATGGAAATCCATGAAAAGCGAAATTCGGGTTCCATATCTGATCACTTCCCGCGATACATGCCACATAATCCGACGACAATTCTTCCAATTGGGAATATTGGTCAATTTTTTGTGATTGATTGGTGTATTTGTCCATAAATTCTTGAAATACATTGTTGTTTGAGGGCATCCGCGATTTCGGCAATAAACGGGATGGATGGAAAAACAGCCAATAGAAAAACCTTGCAAATCGATAATGAAGGGACAAGGGGGGGGACGGAGGAGGCGAGGACTTGGGGGGGCGGTAATTAATAAATTCGGCGTGATACCCGAAATTCGCGAGAACTTTTTGCAGTGCATAGCCTTGCAGCACGGCACCATAATTTTGGGACCGAAGAGTTGCTATTCCTATTTTTTTATCATGCGAGTGCATCGTTGCGCCCTTGTTCGCCGACGTGTTTATCAATGAGCGTAGATCTTATAAGGTTTCAGCGTGTCGGCGTGTTGTTTGCGGAAGACTTCGGCTTTGCGGTAGGCGGCCCAAGTGTTTTCAAACCAGTCGTCGAGGTTGGCGGGAGGGGTGTTCGGAGCGGATTCGGTGCGGGTGAAGGAGTGGGTGGCGGGGTCGTAGGTGATGCCGAGGATGGTTTGGCGGAGTTGCATGTTTTCGGGGATGAAACGCCATTCGGTGGTGAGGTTGGGGTGGGGGAGGTTGCCGGCAGGGTCGGTGACGAGGTGTGAGCCGCGTGAGCCGCCGCCTTTTTCGAGGATGGCGAGGATGGATTCGAGGTAGGCGAGCTGGGCGAGGGCGAGTTCGCGGGTTTCGAGGGCGGGGAGGAAGCCGGGGGGTTTTTGTTTCAGGCCGGTGGAGAGGATTTTTTGGTATTGGTCGCGTGCGGCGGCGAGGGCGGTCTTGACGCCTTCGAGGGAGCGGACCATGCCGCCGTATTGGGACATGCGGTGCTGGATGGTTTTCTTTTCGGCGGCGGCGTCGAGGGCTTCGGCGGCGGGGGTTTTAATGGAAGAGATGGTTTTGCTGAAAATTTCGATGACAGGGGCGGCGAGGGTTTGGAATTGATCGGCAGGGAGCGGGGCTTGGGTGTAAACGTGTGCGATGCGTTGGGCGGCGCGCATGGAACCGACTTGGCCGGAGTTGAGGGCGGAACCGCCGGGACGTTTGACGCCATGGGTGCCTGCGAGTTCGCCGACAACGAAGAGATGGGGGACGGTGGATTCCCACCAGTGATCGACGGCGAAGCCGCCGTTGCAGTGCTGGGAGCAGACGCCGATTTCGAGGGGCTCTTTCCAGAGGTCGACGCCGCGGTAGGTGTAGAGGTCGATGGAGGGTTGGTTCATGTGGGCGAGGCGGGCGATGGGGGTGGGCTGGAGGGCGCCGGATTTTTGGAGGTATTCGAGGGCTTCGGGTTTGAGGTCTTCGAGCTTGAAGGGCTGGAGGTTGTCACCGGCGCGGGGGTTCTCACGGAAGTCCATGAAGACGCGACGGTTTTTGTTGATCATTTCGTTTTGGACGAGGATGTCGATCAGCGATGAGCCGTGGTTGGCGACTTTGTCGTGGTCGAAGGGCCATTGGTAGCCTTTGAGGAAAATGTCGGTGGCGAGGGTGGACATGTCGTTGAACCAGGGATTGAGAAATTCCTGTTCGTCGGTGCCTTTTTGGTTGGTGGAGTAGTAGCGAGGGATGACCTGCTGGTAGGTGCCGGAGAGGTTCCAGCGGGGGTCGAGGGAGGCGAGTCCGAACTGGGATTCGGTGAGGTTGTGGGCGCGTGCGCCAGCTTCGAGGAGTTGGGCGTAGGAGCCCATCTGGCCTTTGGGGTAGACGGAGATTTCGTAGAGGTCTCCGGGCCCGCCGGTGGCGGCGACGAGGTTGGTGCAGTTGAAGAGGACCAGGCCGTGATTGGGATCTTTTTGCTTGTTGGTTTGGGCGCACAGGGCGCCGCAGATGGAACCGTCGGGGGATTTGAGGATGGCCAGGAGGTGGTAGTGGTTGAAGAGGGTGATGCCGAGAAGTTTGAATTCGGCGTGGAGCTTTTCGACCATGAAACGGGAGGTCCAGGGACCGGCGGAGGTTCCGCGTTGGCGAGGGTCGTGGTCGGTTTTGTATCCGACGAAGGCGCCGTTGGCGTTGTGCGGGAAGGGGACGCCAAGGTCTGCGAGTCGGTAGAAGCCGCGTAGGGAGTTGGCGCCTTCAATGAGGGCGACGTCGGCATGGGTGCAACCGCCGGCGGTGAGGGTTTTGGCGAAATCGGCGGCGAGGTCGCCTTCCTGGCCCATTTTGTAGTAGGTTTGCTTATCGGAGCCGGAGTTGTGGGAGGTGCCCAGACCGACGCCGCGGGTGAGGAGGGCGACCTGGTCTTTGGGGGTTTCGGCGCCGCACTCGACGAGTTCGCGGAAGAGGCGATTGACGCAGTTGAGGCCGGCGGCGCCGGAGCCGACGACGAGGGTGTTGAGGGTGTAGGTGGGGATTTTAATGCCGTTGATGACTGTTTCGGTTTGTTGGATCACTTGAAAGCTCCTATTTTGCGAAGAGAGGTTAATGCCATCTGAGCCGCGACCGTGAGGGAGCGACCATGCACGCTGAAGCGTGAACTCCGCCCCCCCCCAGTCGCTCCCTTATGGTCGCGTCTCGGATGGCGGCAGATGGGGGTATTGTATAGAACCTGCGTCGAGTGTCCAGACGTTGACTTTGCGTACTTTTGTAAGGAAAATAAAAGGGTAGAAAGATCGGCAAGGATCGTCATAAAGGAGAATAATGCCATGACTACCGAACAGCTTAAAAATGCTCATGGTGCCCATCCATTTGTTCCATTTACCATCCACATGGGCGACGGTCGCTCCTTCCGCGTCGATCATCCTGAATTCCTTTCCCGCTCACCATCAGGCCGAACCGTCATCGTACATCAACCGGACGACAGCTTCAGCATACTGGATCTGCTTCTGATGACCGAACTCGAAGTGCATGCCGCACAATCATCGCGAAATGCTGTGTAACCTCAATGTCACGCCGCTGGGTCATTCGGACTATCTTTCTCGGGCTCCTGTCGCTCTGCATGGACGGATGGATTTTGAGCACGTTCTTTTACTGGAGTGCGTCGCTAGGAAATGGTCGCAAGTGGATCGGCCTCTATCAGGGACCGGGTGCAATTGTCGTCGGCGGTGTTCTGGTCAAAGACCCAACCCGCCACACACCGTCGAGCGGTTTATGGGGGTATCGTTTACCGAAACCTAAGTTTTTGCCCGAGTTCTGGCCGTCGAAAAATCCAGAGAACGTTCAATATTACTTCGGTTTCAGCGTTCAATACATAGATTACGGTCCAGGCCGCATCTTCGTCGTTGCCATTCCCTTCTGGTTTTTGGTGCTTCTCTCAGCCGCCGGTCTCTGGCTGGCCTGGCGAAAGACACAACCCGAGTTCAGAGGCTTTCCAGTGGAAATGAAAAGTACCCCGCCAAAATAGGTATGGATGAACATGCCACTTTCGACCTGTGGACATAAAATCAGGTGGCAGGCCGTGATTCGACGTAAAGGGATTCCGGGCCGAAGTCTTGTTCGTTGGGCCAGATGATGGTTCCGAAGGCAAGTCGGACGGAGCGGAAGTAGGTCGGATCGCGTAGTTCGGTGAAGATGCCTTTGTCGAGATAGGGACGGACGTCGAATATGCGAGTTTCGCCGGTGTTGAAGGCAAGCTCCAAATGGTGGTTTTCCAGCGGTTTGACGGCGGTGACTTTAATCATGTGGCGACTCCTATTTCAACGGCTCAATGCGGAAGACTTTTTCGCCGTTGACGGCCAGTTTCCAGTTGGCCATGAGCTCTTCCTGATGAATTTCGATCCAAGCCTGCACGAGTTTAAGTCGAGAAGATTTGACCGAACCGGTGAGCACTTCGCCGGAGGGAATGGCCAGAACCGCGGATTCGTCGCCATGTTCGACATGGATATGAGGCGAGTGGTGTTTTTTGTCGTCAAAGAAGTACATCATGACGATGACGCCGTAGAACATGGAAATGACAGGCATGGCTGCCTCCGATTGTTATGAGGAATTTCACGTCAACACCAAATGAGCGGTTTGGGCGGCGAGCATCCGGCGTGAAAACTCAAGGCAGGCGAGAATGTCTTCGCGTGTCAAGTCGGGGAACTGTGTCAGCAGAGACTCCGTGGAGTCGCCGCCGGCAAGATACCCAAAGATGGTTTCAACGGGATATCGCAAACCGCGAACAGTGGGCTTGCCATGACAGACGCCGGGATCGACGGTAATGCGAGAAAGAAGGTTTTCCGGAACCATGTTGTTAGTATACGCATATGGCGGATTCTCGCCAAGGGGTGCATGACACTTGAGGCGGTCTGCCCTTGGTACCGCGACCGTTAGGGAGCGATCCGTGCGACAATGCGGAAATAAAGCCTGTCGCTTCCTGACGGTCGCGGCTCTGATCGCCCTGATTTGCCATAAAAAATGGCCACACCCGCATGCGGTAAATTTTCGCCAACCTCTGGACCCTGACTCTGCGATCCTGTATGATGCTCAGCTCGACTCACCGGGCCGGGGACTACAAGCGGCGTTGCACGCCCCCCTGAGAGCTCCAAAAAGGTCGCGTAGCATGGGCATCCTGCCCATGTTCACGGGCGGGACGCCCGTGCTACGGTGCGATCTTCGGAATGTGCTCGTTGCAGTGATGTTCCGCGGTGAAATACAGGAGGCATCACCGTGCCCAAGCTCAAGACCCACAAAGGGATCAAGAAGCGGGTGAAAGTCACCGCCCGCGGGAAGGTCAAGTTCCACAAACACAACAAAGGCCACCTTCAGTCCAACAAGAGCGGCAATCGTCGGCGCCGTCTCCGCCGTACCAAAACTATCACCGGGCCTTACGCTGACAAGATGATCCAGCTCCTTGGACCAGGCGCTCGCTAAATCAAGTCATGTGGCCACCTTTGACCACTGACTTTTATCTTTTAACTTTCGACCAAAGAGGTATAATATATGCCACGCACACGCATCGGCGCCGCCCGTAAACAGCGGCACAAACGTCTCCTCCAGCGAGCCAAGGGCTTCGTCGGTGGTCGCAGCAAACTCTACAAAACAGCGCATGAAACGCTCCTTCGAGCCGGCAATCATCGCTACAACGATCGCAAGCTCAAGAAGCGAGAATATCGCGGTCTTTGGATCATCCGCGTCAATGCTGCCTGCTCCGCGCGCGGACTCCGCTACAGCCAGTTCATTAACGGTTTGCTCAAGGCGAAGATCACGCTCAATCGCAAGAGTTTGAGCGAGATCGCCATTGCCGATCCCGCCGCCTTCGACCAGATCGTCGCCAAGGCCAAAGCCGCCCTCGGCATCAAATAAAATTTCGCGTTTCAAGGAGCCCCGCGTGGAAACGCGGGGCTTTTGTTTGTGCCCCAAAAGCCCAGGGATTGCAATCCTTGGGCTTTTTTTGATGCGAGAGATTTTGGATTATTTAGCGGGTGGAGTGGCGGGGGAGTTGGCGGCGGGGACGAAAATCAGGACGGTTTCGACGGGGGGGACTTTGTCGGGATCGGCGAGCCAGAGACTGCCGATGCTGAATTTGTTTGACTTCGGATCGACGCAGGAGATCAGCAGGAAGTGATCAGCGGCGAGGGGGGCGGACATCTGAAGGTCGGGAAAAGTTTCTTCGGAAGTGATTCCTTTCTGGCCGGTGATGCCGAGTTCGCGGTCGGTGCGTTGGAAGGCGATGCTGCCGAGGGAGACGAAGGGTTCGATGGAGACGAGGAGTTGGGGTTTGTCGCGGAGGCCGCGGATGGAGAGTTTGAAGCCATTGTCGCATTTTTCGAAGGTACGGCCTTTTTGCTGGAGGTCGCGATCGATGGAAACGACGATTTGTTCGGCGATGCTTTGGCGTGTCATGATGGAGACGCTGGATCGGCCGTCGGTCTGGCAGAGGATTTGATCGGAGGAGACGCCTGGTCCGTCGATGAGTTTGGCGATATTGGGCCAGCGTGAGGTGGGAGCGACGCCGGCGCGTAGGCCGTTTTGGGCCATGAGGACGGAGGTTTTGGAATCGAGAGCGTCTTCGCTGAGCTCGGTCCAGACTTTTTCGTTGGTGGAGAAGGTGCCGACGGGGGCTGTGATGCGGTGGACGATGACGCGTGGGACGATGGCGGTCGGGCCGGCGGTGGCGGAGGTGGTGGCGTCCGTGAGTTTGATGGCGGAGTCGCCGTTCGGGTGGTTGGGCTTGTCGTCTGCCATCCGCCATTTGCACATGTCGAGCCAGGCGTTCCAGCACTGGCAGCCGGGCAAGGCGGTCAGCAGGAATGAAACGGTGGCAAGAAGTGCGAGTTTGCGAGCGATGTTTTTCATCAGTGCCGCCTTTCGGGGTCGGTGGGGGGCTTGAGGATGAGGAGATTCTACCAAATGGCGGGCGTCGTAGTAGCCTTGCGTTTTTACGCAAGACTGGGCCTATTTTTTTGCCAGCTTGACCGTCAACTGGCAAATTGATGTTATCAGTTGAAGGAGTAGCAGCGTGGCATTCTCGCCACCCCGCAGAGCGGGGTCGCTACATTGGTTTGCATTTCATGTCGCGTCCCCCAAATAGTCCACAAGATGGCGTTGAATTGGTTGCCGTCGTGGGAGGGTTTGTTACACTAGCGGCTCATCGTACGGACTTCCTGGGCATTCGATCAGAGGCTTTATGCCGCCACGGTTATCTTGTCGTCGTTCTGCTGTGCTGGAAGTGGCTACGCGCATGGCGTGTGCGCTGGGGCCGTCTTTGCCGGTGCTGGCGTTGGCGGTGGTGTTAGGGGGGGGGGCGCAGCCATTGGGGGCGCAGACGACGCAACCTGCAGGTCGGGCGAGTGGTGTGGCAGCGACGGCGTCGCTGGAAGGGTTGCCGATTCTGCGGGTGGAGGTGGTGGGGAATGTCAATACGTCGGATCGGTTGATTTTGGATCAGGTGCGAGCGCAGCCGGGGCAGTTGTATTCGCGGAATCAGATTGATGTGGATACGCGGACGATCGCGTCGCTGGATCGGTTTGTGACGGTGATTCCGTATGTGATTCCGCAGGAGGATCCGCGGACGCACAAGGTCAGAGGGGTGGTGGTGCAGTTCCGCGTGGAAGAACGCAGCGTGATGAATGCGGTGGAGATCAAGGGGAATCGGCAATTTAAGGATCAGGAATTGCGTGACGCGCTGGTGAGCCGCGTGAACGGGGCGATCGATCAGTTTACGATCCAGACGGACATTCGCACGATTCAGGAGATGTATCGGAAGAAGGGTTTTGCGCAGGCGAGCGTGGCGGTGGATCCGGAATTGCTCAAGAAGGGGATAGTGCGGTTCGAGATCACGGAAGGGCCGCGGGCACAGATCACGTCGATCCTGTTTGAAGGCAACTATAACGTCAAGTCCAGTTACTTGAAGTTCAAAATTCAAACGCATACCTACTTCTGGGTTTTCCGCAAGGGGATATTGGAGGACGACAAGCTCCAGCAGGACCTGGTCACGATTCGAGATATTTATCGGAAGAAGGGATTCCTCGATGCGCGTGTGGGGTACTTTCTGGATTACTCGGAAGACAAGACGCAATTGACGTTGCGATTTTCGATCATAGAGGGGCCGCAGTACAAGATCGGGAATATCAACGTGAATTGGGTGGGCGATGCGATTTTCAGCCGGGAGGAGGTGCTGGGGGACCTGCACAAGTTCGGTCCTGGCTCGTATGCGGAGGGTGACAAGCTCGAAGCGTTGCAGCGGCGTATCGAGGACAAATACGGTCGCGAGGGGTACATCTATCGAGACGTGAAGATAGATGTGCTGTACACGGATGTGCCTGGGGTGGTGGATGTGACGTTTACGATTACGGCGGGTACGCCGTTTCTGGTGGGCCGGGTGATTGTTCGCGGGAATTCGACGATCCAGGACCGCGTGATCCGGCGGCAGGTGCGGATCTACCCGGACCAGACATACGACACGGTGCTGGTCCGCCAGACGATCGAACGGTTGAAGGGCGTGCAGATCATTAAGGAGGTGCGAATCACGCCGACGGGGAATGATCCGACGGTACGCGATCCGCTCATCGAAATAGCGGAGGGTCAGACGGGCAAGTTCATGGTCGGGGCGGGCGTGTCGAGCAACTCGGGGCTGGTGGGTCAGATTTCGATCGAGCAGCAGAACTTTGACATTCTGAATCCGCCGCGGTCGATGGGGGAGTTTTTGCGTGGGCAGGCGTGGAAGGGAGCCGGGCAGTATTTTCAGATTATGCTGGCGCCAGGGACGGAGTATCAGCAGTATCAGGTGAGGTTTGAAGAGCCTTACGTTTTCGATTCGCCGTATTCGTTTTCGAACGATATGTATTATTTCACGCGGTGGCGTGAATCGTGGGACGAACGCCGCATTGGGGACGTGGTGACGTTTGGGCGGCGGTTTGGGGATGTCTGGGGTATCTCGTTGGCGTTACGAGCGGAGCAGGTGGCGATTCGCAGGCCGCAGGATGCGAATCACAACGGGATCACGGACACGAAATATTTCCTGATAGACCCAAAGACTGGCGCGCAGGTCGGTCCATATAACGACACGGCCCAAGAGATTCTGGATCAGCAAGGCTCGCATTTCCTCACGTCGATCAAGCCCGGCGTGGTGCGCGACACGACGGATTCCCGGATATTGCCGAGTTCCGGCTCGCGGACGGCGTTCTCCTGGGAACAATACGGCTTGATGGGAGGCGAGCTGACGTTCTCGAAAATCGTCGTGCGATTCGACAAATATTTCACGTTGTATGAGGATCTGTTTGATCGTAAGACGACGCTGGCGTTCCGCAATGAGGTGGGGTTCGATGCGTTTGGGGATTCGGCGTTCTACGAGCGTTTTTATGCCGGTGGCATCGGATCGCTTCGCGGATTTAAGTTCCGCGGCGTAGGTCCGCGATCTGGGCCGCTGAAAGATCCGGTGGGCGGAGATTTTGAATGGGTCTCGACGGTTGAAGCGAATTTCCCGATCTGGGAGAAGATTCTCCGCGGTGTCGTGTTCGTAGACGTGGGAACGGTGGAATCAGATATTACTATCCGAAATATTCGTTCGGACGTTGGTTTTGGTGCGCGAATCACGGTGCCGTTGTTTGGGACGCCGTTCCCGTTGGCGGTGGATTTCGCCGTGCCGGTGACGAAGGGTCCGAAGGATGAGACGCAGTTGGTGAGTTTCTCGCTGGGCGTGCCGTTGTAATAAGTGGAACAGGAAATGGAGATTTTCAAATGATCATGAAGAATCGTAAGGCTGTTTGTGTGATGGCGTTGGCGGCGTTGATGGTGGCGGGCGGGATGTCCGTTCGCTGGGGGTTGGCGGCGGAGCCGGGGGAGAAGCCGCCGACGCAATTGGCGGTGGTGGATATCGTCAAGGTGTTCGAGTCGCTCGATGAGCAGAAGGATGGGGCCGAGGAGGTCCGGAAGTTGGATCGCGACCTGAAGGCGGAACAAACGCGTCGGGAAGATAGTCTCAAGCGTCAGAGCGATGCGTTGCGTGATTCGGCGACGTCGATGTTCAAGCCGGGAACGCCGGAATACAAGCAGGCGCAGGACAAGTTGCTCGAAGACTCGATGAGTTACAGAGCGTTCGTGGCGGTAAGCGATACGCGTAAAATGATGATCAAGCGGCTCAAGACGGTGGAACTCTACCGCAAGATCAACGCGGCGATCGAGAAATACGCCAAATCGAATGGGATTGCGATCGTCTTTTGCATCGACGAGTTGGACTTCGAAGGAATGCCGGATGTCAAAACGGTCCAGGACGCGATCCTGACGCAACGGAAGATCATGTACGCACATCCGAGTTTCGACATCACCCAGAAGCTCACGACGACGATGAATGCGGAGTACAAGCACGGGACAACGCCGTGAAAATGATTTTCGATTTTTGATTTTTGATTTTCAATTTTTTCCCGGCTTCTGGAAAAAGTTTTGTGATTTTTCTAGAATAGCTTCCGTTGCCTTTGAGCGTTGTTCCTGAATTTTATGCGGGAGCTTTCGATGCATTCGGACCCTTGCGGTCACGCTGTTTCTCGTTGCGTTTCCCTCCCTCAATGCGGCATTTCCTCTCCCCAAGGCGATAGCCCGAACCCTCGGCAGAGCCGGGGGCTGACGGATGACGAAAAAAAGGATAAGTGTGGCGTGTTCGGCATTGCCGGGCCGCCGGATGTCGTCGAACGCTGCTATTACGGCCTCTATGCGCTTCAGCATCGCGGGCAGGAGTCGGCGGGGATCGCTTTTTCGGATGGAACGGTCATCAACGCGCACGCGGGCCAGGGACTGGTAGCGAATGTGTTCAACAGAGATATGCTGCGGCTATTGATGGCGGAATCGTCATGCATGGCGATTGGGCATGTGCGGTATTCGACGGCAGGCTCGAGCCGCAAGTGCAACGTGCAGCCGATCCTGGAGGAATACATCGGCGGTCAGGTGGCGGTGGCTCATAACGGGAACCTGGTCAACGCGGCGAAGATTAAGCACGAATACCAGGAGCACGGGCACATTTTTCATACGACGTCGGATACGGAAGTGGTGCTGCACATGCTGGCGAAGCCGACGCATCAGGAGAAGTCTGATCCGCTGGCGCATGTGTTGCGGCATTTGCAGGGGGCGTTCTCGTTTGTGTTTTTGTTTGCGGATCGGATTGAGGCGTGTCGGGATCCGTGGGGATTCCGGCCGTTGGTGATCGGGCAGACGCGGGATGGGTATTACTGCGTGGCGTCGGAGACCTGCGCGCTGCAGAGCGTCCAGGCGAGTTATCTGCGAGAGGTGGAGCCGGGGGAAATCGTGACGATCGATCGGACGGGGAAGGAATTGACGAGCCGGTTTTTTATCGAGTCGCGGGAACAGCCGTCGCATTGCATCTTTGAGCATGTCTACTTCGCCAGCCCGTCGAGTACGCTCTTCGGCGATGTCGTGATGGATGTGCGTCAGAAACTGGGGCGGCAACTGGCGATCGAAAGCCCGGTGGACGCGGATATCGTGATGCCGATACCGGATTCCGGGCGGTCGGCGGCTCTGGGGTATTCCAAGCAGTCGGGATTGCCGTTCGAAGAGGGGATTGTTCTGAATCGTTACGTGGGGCGGTCGTTCATTCAGCCGTCGCAGCACATGCGAGACCTGGCGGTTCAGATGAAGTTGCTGGTGATCCCGGAGATGATCCGCGGCAAACGAGTGGTGGTGGTGGAGGATTCGATTGTTCGCGGGACCACGACGCGTGGCAAGATGCTGGCGTTACGGCGAGCGGGCGCTAAGGAAATCCATATGCGGGTTTCGTGTTCGCCGGTGCGGCATCCGTGCTTCTTCGGGGTTGATTTTCCCACGCCCACGGAGCTGATCGCCAACGGCAGAACCGTGGAGGAGGTCCGCGATTTCATTGAGGTCGATACGTTGGCGTACGTGTCGCTGAAGGGAATGCTCCAGTGCATGGGCAAGCCGGGGGACCATTACTGCACGGCGTGTTGGTCGGGGAATTATCCGATCCCCGTGGACATGCAGTTGAGCAAGTTCGGCCTGGAACGGCACCAGATGAAAATGTTCGAATAAAGAAGCCAGCAGTTAGAAACCAGAAGTTAGCCCCCGGCTCTGCCGGGGGCTGACGGAATTGTGCAACAAATGGCGTGGCGGTGGTCGATAAGGGGGGTAAGGAGGCCGCCATGTCGTCATCGGCAGACAAATCCAAAGTACAAGGTATGGATCCTGCGTTTGTGATTATGTTCACGACGGTGGTGGTGGCGGTGGCAATGAGCATGACGCTACGCTTGGTGGTGAGCGGAATAGGGCCTTCCAAGGCTCGGGGGAATGATGTTGCCGTGGAACATCACGTGCCGTCGGATCAGACGCATACGCCGCTGACGCCGGAGTCAGAGTAAAACAATGCCATCAGAACCACAATCGTAAGATTGCGGTTTGTCCTATGGCGCTCTTGTCATCGCAATCTTACGATTGCAGCTCGGATGATTTTTACAGCGCTTCCATGGCGGTGGGGACGTCGCGGTAGATGGGGAAAATCTTGTCCAGGCCGGTGACGGCGAAAAGGAAACGGACGTTTTCGGAAACGTTGGCGATGACGATTTTGCCGTCGCGGCGGCTGAGCTCTTTGACGAAAGTGACCAGGGCGCCCAGGCAGGCGGATTCCATGTAGCGGACGGAATCGAAGTCGAGCAGGAATTTCTTGCCGTTGCCTTCGTTGAGGAGCGCCAGGAGATGCGAAGAGAGTTCCTCGGCCCGTGCGGAATCGAGTTCGCGGGGCTGGATAAGCACGATGCAGATGCCGCCGCTGTTTTCGATTTCCATCACGTCACTCTTGAGATTTTCCATAGCGCACCGTCAGCGAGAAATTGCAAGATACACGGTGATCATCGGCGGTTTGGGGACGTCCCTTGAATGCGGGGCATTTAGCCTTGCGTGGAAACGCAAGGCTATTAAATGTGTCAGCGGTGGCATGTGACAGCGGAGTGGTTGACAGAATTGTCAGCAGAACGAGGGGGGAAAGGAGGAAAGGGCGGGCAGGCGATGGGGGAAGGAAAAGCCGTAAGTATCGGTGGATAGCGGAGTTCCCTTGGAAAAGGAGAGCGGATTTGGGCGGAATGGGAGATTTCGTGCTGCGGCACAGGGGTTGCCTAAGCAGAACTCTGAATGCCAAACGCAGCGTTCAATGCAGGTCCGTGGCGTGAAAGTGATGGAGGTGCCTTATGACACAAGCGACGCAAATCAATGCACAGATGGAAAACAATCCGTTGGAGGAACAGGGAGATGTCGGAATGCCGGCGTGGCTGGAGGCGGTGTTTCCGTGGTCGGTGAGCGTGACGGGGCACCTGGGGCTGTTTCTGGTATTTGCGTTCGTGTTGTACGTCAGTGTGCATCAGGCGGTGGATGACACGGTACCGATCGTGATTCCGATGTTTGTTCCGGACGCGAGCAACTTGCAGCAGGTGGAATATAAGGGAACTGGTAATCTGGAGAGTAATACGGCGCAGAACCTCAAGTTTACCACGACGGATGGTTGGGCGCAGACGGAATCGCTGGACAATGTGGCGGGCATGCTCAGTGGTGGCCCGGGGGATTACATGGCGAACATGATTGCCGTCGGAACAGACGCACATGTTGGGAAAGGACCAGGCGGTGCGGGGAATGGGGCCGGGGGCGTGCTGGCGCCGTACGGGGTGCCGAACCTTGGCGGGAGGATCGGAACGAAGTTTTACGGGCTGCCGTCGGCCAAAAAGATTGTGTATATCCTGGACCATTCGGGTTCGATGCTCGATACGTTTGATTTTCTGCGTCAGGAGGCGATTCGGGCGGTCAATGCCATGCTTCCGGTGCAGTCCTTCAGCGTGGTGATGTTCTCGGAACGTGAGTCGGTCATTTTTCCGCAGTTGCAGCGAGCGACGACGGAAACGAAAAAGGATTTCGCCTCAAAACTGCAGAATTTCCGGGCACAGGGGATGAACGACGACCTGCTGGATCCGGCCCTGAAGGCGTTCGAAGCGGCGTTTGCAATGCAACCGGAAGAAATTTGCTTCTTGACCGACGGCCGCTTTGATCCGCGACTGATCGACATCGTGACGAACCGCTTGAACAAGGCCAGGAAAGTACGTGTGAACACCCTCGCGTTCGTCATCAATGATCCGACCTCCGAAGACCAGCTCAAGGAATTGGCCAGGAAGAACGGCGGATCGTACAAGTTTGTTTCAGAAAAGGACCTTGGGAAGTAACTCAATGCTTCGGCTCCTCCTGCCCCTCTCCCCCTTCCTTCCTCTTCCGCTTGACCGCCTGAAAATACTGCATCGCATTGTTGCTGATGCCCACGGTAAGTCCTCCCGCCGGTTCCCATCCGTCCGCCAGAAACTTGTTCACCGCCGTCTCCAGCAAATACATCGCCTGATTCATGATGATATGATATTCCATCCCACCCGCTTTGGCCTGTCCCTGCATCTGCCCTGCCGCCCCCGTGCTTGCCGTGCCCGACGGCGAATTCGCACTCATCGTGATCGTCCCGTGACTCTCCTTCCCTCCTCCCTCCTTGCTCTTGGCCTCTTTCCAGTACCCCGTATCACCTTCGCCCCCATCCTCTCCCGGCCCGTCATCGTCCATCGACAACGCCGACGTGTCCTTCTCTTCCATCAGCAATTTGATTTCCGCGACCATGATTCCCTGTCGGACCGCCGCCTGTTCAGCCTCATGCCGGCTCGTAGCCGTCAACACAATCTGCACATCTTCCCCGGTTTCCTTGTTCGCACCCGTTACGGAATACTTCATGCTCAAGCTCCTTCACAAGAAAGCTCGTTAGTGAATTGTCTTTCCGGCATTATACCGTCGATTCCCCACCTCAACACCCATCTGCATGGGCATCCCGCCCATGTCCCCAACACAACCCCAAAAAGCCCAGGGATTGCAATCCCTGGGCACGACGGACTCCAGCACGCCATCCGAAACACGACTGTCAGGCAGCGCGTAGTGATTCCACGACGAGAGCACACAACGTTACTTTTGTACGCAACCGCATTCTTCCCGCTCCAGCAAAAATATCTCACACGTATTGAAATCGATTTCCCAACTGCCTGTTTTACTGCTCTCCCAGTGATACTCCGCAGCTCGATCGTCCCACCACTTTTGGAACTTCGTGCCGGTCGCTCCCATGTCGGCGACAACTTTCTCATAAAGCGTCTGATCCTTGGGATCAACGATCATAAACAGCTCCTTGAGCGAATTGCGCCGCTCGAAAAGCTTCTGGATTTCACTGCGCTGCTCCGGAGTCACGCGGCCGACGATCTTCTTATTCATGGTTTGAAACTCCCTCTGGTTGCGTTGTGTATCCGTATTTTCAACATTCTTCGACTTTCCCTTGAGGTTTGTCTTTCTTCATCAATTTGTCGAACGGATCCAAGTAATCGATTTCGGGAATCGAGACGTCTTCCTTCAGGAACAGCGGCTCGATTAACGTCCGGGAAGTGTTCCGCTCCAGATGCGCGTATACGCATTGTTGCCGCGATGGCGTGTTGACCTCCAACGTCGTCTCGCGATTCAGGAAAATACAGCGTTTGCAATGATACGCATCGCACTTTTCACAGATCGGCGCGTGATCGAGTTGCAAAAGCTGTTTATTCTTGATCGGGATTTCGTGCGTTTTCAAGACGGTATCGATGTCCGTGATTTTTCGCGGATTGGCTGAATTTGGCTTCGCTTCGGAAATGCCCAGATAATAAAATCCGGGGCAGAGATAAAAACCGCCGTCCGGCGAGACCGTCAGATGTTTGATCCCCGCGTCGCAATGGTTCGGCTCCGTGAGCATCAGCCGATCGGTCAGGAACGACAGTTCCAACGGCTTTTTCTCCTCCCGCTCCGGCAACCAGGCGGCGACTGATTCGAGCACGGAACGATACGTGGTAAAATCCTCCTCGTTCGCCTGGGCCAGATTTTTAATGAACAAGGAGATGCGATCGTAAGCCAGCGAGTGCTTCGCCAGCCAGTCCGGCAGCTTCGGAAGATTCTCCCGGTTCATCCGCAAAATCAGCGAGGTTCCGCTGAAACTATCGTTCCAGGTATCTGTTTCGAAATCGAAGACATCCAGCGAGGTATCCGCCGCATGATTTTCTTTCGCGGCGATCGGCCTCAGGAGAACGTGATCGCACTCGTTCAAAGCGTTGCGAAATTCCGGGGAAAGCGGCTCGTTGCCGACGATGACATTGAGGGTGAGATTGTTCGTGAGGCCGTAATAGACCAGTTTTTGGAGGGTTTCGACCGACATTTTTTCGCCGGGCTTTTCCGAATTCGGCGACGGATAATGGCAGAATGACGAGGCCGAGCTGTTCGCCAAGACCATCAGCGATTGCATACCTTTGCGCACGCGGAGATTTTGCACGCGAATATCTTTTTCTGGTGGCGGCACGATACGGTCAAGCTTATTCCAGAGGTAATTGTTCGCCCTCACTCGGGCCTTGTGCAATTTGCAGATGTACGTCGCTCGTTGGAAAATCGTGTCCGTGTCGGCGGCATCATAGTTATATGCCTGGCACCAAGCACAACCGGAAGCAACCTCACAGTCAAGACATTCGGCCGGAGACTGGTTGCAACGCGTCAAAGTCAGGAACGGACGGAGTTTGTTCAGATCGTAACCGACCTCTTTATTCCCGACGGTAATTTCTTTTTTCTTTTCCAATGAATACTGTGCGAAACGGATGCAGGGGTGGAAGTTGCCTTTCGTATCGATGGAAAGCATTCTCCCGGCACCGCACCAATTCTCGTTTTGTAACTGGCGATCCATCTGAAATCCGATAGATCGGTCGAATAACGTACATTTATTTTCGGCATACAATTGCTGCTCAATGATTGTATTTGCCAGAGCGATCAATTGTTGCTCGAAAATCCCGTCATCCCCATCTTGCCAGACGTTTTCAAAAACGACGTTCATGGCGACTTCATGGATTCCGAGATTCCAGAGATGCAAAACGGAATCCTTGACCAAATGAAGATCATCATGAGAAATCGTCGCTTTCGTATGACTCGCCGCGAATTGCTTCTGCCACAGCGGAATCTGACGCACAATCTCGTCATAGCACCCTTTTCCATCCGGATAAACACGTTGCATATCGTGTTTTTCTTTTGTGCCGTCGATGGAAATCCCGATGCTCAAGTGTGTTCCATTTTTTTCGATGAAACGCTGCACGTCCACATGATCGTAAAGAAGCCCGTTCGTGGACAAACTGATACGATAATTGTCAAACCACGGATGATCCAGCTCATACATGCGAAGTTTGAGATAATCGCATATTTGATCCAGAAGCCCGATTTCCAGCAGGGGTTCTCCGCCGATGAACTCCCAAATGACCCTCTGTTCATTGAAAATATTACGATGGGAGAGCAGGTAATCAATGTTCTTCCTAGCAGTTGCCAAGGTCATGACAGTAAAAGAGTTTTTGCCGCAGATATAACAGTACTTGCACCGGAGCTGGCAATTCTCCGTGAGAATGAACGTGATATTGCGGGCCTTGTCTTCTCCCCAAGCGTTGATCTTCCGGGTCAACTGAATGTCTGTCTTTTCAACTGGCTCGTGAGGATGAGTCATCTGGTTATACTCTGGCTTGAAAGTTTTGTGGACGGAAACCGTGTTACTATTACACACAAATGTTTACTTGATATCTTTGCGAAACAACCGGGCGGCGGATCTTTTGGCTCACGCCGCTCCGGTCGTTTCGCAAGACATATTGCTCAACTGTTGTTTTCTGCCATTTGGAAGGAAAATGAGGAGAATTAATAGTTGTAATTGTTGCGCTTGCAACCGCCGGCACAGGTGCTATCACAGGTTCCATCACAATTGGAATAGCAGCTATTATAAGCACAACTACTAGCCACACGGATGTCCCGATTCACGCCTGCGGTTTCTGTTCGCCATGATGGCGACGACCACGGGGCTGCACCCGACGCTTTGTTCGTCTTCTTGAAAAAAGCACGACGAGGTTCCATCAACATTCCGGGCATACCAAATCTCCTATTGGTTCGCAGGAGGAAAAAGAAAAAGGATCCATCCACCGCCTCCTGGTTCGATGGATAAATCGGTAAACGTTCCTTCGGTCACGCTCGAATGGGCAAATGCAATAACATCAGAGCCGCGAGCGTCAGCTCGCGCAGTGCGATTGTGCTCATGACTGCGTGAGCTTACGCTCTCGGCTCTGATTGATTTTTTCTGGTGTCGGCCCCCCCCACATTGCCATGCGGCGATCCGAGAGTCGCGATCAAACTTCGTGGAGCGCGCGGAACATGCCCGCGTCACGCACATCACACATGAATTGAAGCCAATGTTAAACTGGGGGGGGGGGGGGGGG
>WQYP01000025.1 GCA_009781185.1 Phycisphaerales bacterium
GATAGCTGCGTCGTACAAACACAGTTTAATCGCTGCGATTCGGAGAAGCCCTCTGCTTCCTATATCTTCACGGGGCTGCGCAGTTCGCAGACCCGTGCCGCAAGCGAACACGGGTATGGGACCACAGATCCGTGGCACCCACGCCTAAAGTGACATGCACCTCCAGGGCGACTGCCGTTCGTTTGAACCATTCAGCTTTGTGGAGCGTATCGCCTCGGTGCTGGCGGATCAACCTGCGGTATTTGAGACTTCTGCGGCGAGGTTGCTCCGTTGTGGCTGAGATTGCAGGTGATAGCGTCCGTTTTTGTTGGCCGTCGAATTTGTAGTGTCATCTTCATCGTTTCCAGTGTCATTTCCAGTGTCACGGTCAAATTTTCCAGTGTCACGGTCGGCGTGACACTGGAAATGACACTGGATTTTTTTTATGACACTGGAAATTTTTTGTAGTGCCAAGGCGTTTCTGGCGGCAACGTCGGCCTCGATTCGGTCAATCAGCAGCGTTTGAAGTTTCGGCGGCGAGATTGCTTCGTTGCGGTTGAGTCTGTTGTGGCTGAGTTTGCAGGCGATAACCGCCTGTTTTTGTCGGGCCGTTGAAGGTGATCGTGCCGTTGGCTTTCAAAACTTCAAGATCGCGTTTGACGGTACTGAGGGAGTAGCCGATGGCGAGGGCGATGGCAGGGGCTTGCGTGTTCGTGCCCAGGCGGATTTGTTCGATGATCTGCTCGCGTCGATTTGCAGTGCCATCGTCGTCGTTTGCAGTGTCATTTGTAGTGCCATTTCCAGTGTCACGGTTGGCGTTTCCAGTGTCATGTTCGGCTTGACACTGGAAATCTTTTTGCAGTGTCACGGCGTTTTCGTCGGCGGTTTTGGTTTCGATCCAGTCGGCGAGCCGATAACCTTGTCCGCCGCTTCGGATCACGTCCTGCTGGCCAACTGTGATCGCCAGTTCATCCTGCATGATCTTTGTGATGTTTGCGCGAAAATTCCGAATGGCACCAGCGACACCGTTCTGGCCGCCTCTGCATTTGACGAGCTTTGCGAGTTCGCTGCCTTCGAAGGCGAGGTATTTGCCGCTCTCTCGTTTTTGCCGTAGGGCGTTGAGGATTCGCAAGATCAGGTTGATGCGATTGCCGCTGACGATGCGAACGCCGCAGAGTTCAACGGCGTTAGAGAAGAACGTCATGATGCCGCCGTCGAATTGCTTTGGGACGGTGGGAGGAAGTGGTGAGCTTTGTTCATGCTTTCGGCCAAGGGCGTCGAGAATGGCGCGGTCCAGGGCGTCGTTGTTGAACGGTTTGTTCACGAAGTCCACTGCGCCTTTTTTCATCAGGCGCACGGCGAGGCTGGGACCGTCGCTGCCGTAGCCGGTCATGACGATGACCGGGATGTGCCGCAGCTTGGGGGTGCTGCGGATTTCCGCCAGCAGGTGTTCGCCGTTGGCCAGGCGAGCAAAGCCCACCGACACGGCGATCTCAATCACTTGGCATTGGCTGCGGGGTGGATGTAGAATAAAAATGTTCGCCGCCGTGGAGCGAGAATGCCCCGGCCGATTTCGGTTGACCTGATGGAGGATATTGCCGCCGTAGTAGACGAAACAAAAACGCCGCCGCGTAGGTTGGCGTCATAATTTGGGAATGATCGAAATCCGACAAGATTCTGAATTCCCCCCCCGTGTGAATTCACAGCCGCGCCTTCGGGCGCTGTGCTGTTGCGTTTTCACACGGGCCTCTTGTCGGAGCCTCGATCAGACGCGGCGGACAGCGTCCCTTTTTTTAAGCCCGCCCGTCAACAACGAAACGGATCAGCCCGAATCCACCACGGATTCGGGCTTTTTTTAATCTTAAGGAGAAACTCAATCATGTCAGTGACACGTGATGTGCGGTGTGCCGCCTATGGTCAAAGAGGTGTTGCATGAATACGCAAAAAATAATCATTTTAATCGCATCGGTGGTGGGTATGTTGTCCGCATTCCTTCCATGGATTGACGTCTCGCCTCTAGGAACAATAAGTGGAGTTGGCATGCACAAGATTCTGGGATGGCCAATCGGATTGCTTTCATTTATACTTTTTCTAGTTCCTCTTATTCTTACACTGCGTACAGTGGGGGAAGGGTCGAAACCGTTGCCAGGATATGTGCTCAGTTGGAATGTGGTCGCGGGAATTGGTTGTGTTGCACTTGGTCTTCTCACGATACTTATGATATATAATGAAATAAACAGATATATACATTTTGACAGATGCATTAATCCGTTTCAATTTGTTGGATCTGGATGGTATTTAACCATTCTTTCCGGCATTGGCGTCGTTATCACATCTTTTTTAGATGATTTGTGTGTGGAGAAAACATCCCGGTCGAAGCCGATAGAGAATATCTACCCAACGCATCAGAAGTATTTGGACGATAGTGAGAAACGAACGCTGGGAGCATTGGGACTTACGGAAGAGGAAATCGAGGAAGTCGAAGAAGATTGCGATCTGGCACAGACACTGGGGTTTCCGGAAGAGGAAGCCGTGCTGGTGACTAAGCCAGTTGCGGCAGTTGTGCTGAAGGTGTGCGAGAATTGTGGGCAAACAATTGGCAAACTTGAAACGCCGAACGTGTGGAATGACCACATTGTTTGTGCGGCATGCTATAAAAAACTTGCATAGACGGGTGGTTGGGCCGGGTGCCGGGTGCCACAGGTTGCGCAGTTCGCAGGCCCGTGCCGCGCGGAACACGGGTCTGGGACCGAGATTGTCCCAGACCCGTGGCCCCCAACACCCGGCCCACCCGCCTGCTCGCTAATGGCGGTACGAAATAACCAGTTACCGAGGCAATCTGAGCTGGGAGCCTGTTGCGCCCGGCATTTTTCATTAAACCATAAAAGGATATCATCATGCAAACAACATTCAAACCTTCTTCACAAATCGTCAACGTTCCCAACATCTTCATGTTGTGCCTCTTCTGCCTCGCACCGACGCTTTTGAGCGGCTGCGGAGACCAAAGTGGAAACCAAGGCCCACACCCCTCCGCGCTGATAGGCAAATGGTCGCTAGAAGAAGTGAAACCACTTCATGGCGGGTATGAATATGATAATCAGTATATACTCAAAGAAACTGTCTTGGAACTTTTAAAAGATGGTGCCGGAACCATTGGAGGCGACAGGATCAGTTGGAAGGTGGAAAGTGGTCGTCTTGAGTTTAAACACGTAGATTATAGCGTTGAAACACATAATGGACAGAGCATATCTCGTCGTTATTATAACTATGGACGTGGGCCATGGGATTATAAAATATCAGGATCAATGCTTACAATTACAAATCAAGATGTAAATATAATATTCAAAAAGGCTGAATTCGAAGCCAAACGCGCCGTCGCGGCGGATACCACGACGATAGATGCACGAAAAGAGACCCAAGAGGCACGGAAAGAGATTGAGACGCTCAACGCCAAAGTGCAATTGAGCGAGACGGGGCTGCAGGCTCGGATCGGAGCGATTGCGGCAAAGGAGGCGGAGATCAGCCGGCTGAGCCGGGAGCTGGAGGAGTTCAGGAAACTTTCGAATGAGAAGATCAACACGCTGACCAAGCAAAAGGGCGAAGTGGAGATTGAACGCGATGAACTCAAGGCCAAGGTCACTGCTGAAGAGGACAAGGTTAAGCAGTTGACGACGGCACGCGAATCGTTGGTGAAAGAAAACACTCGAGTGAGCGATGAACTCAGGCAGAAGACTTCTGAAATCACCCGCCTGATCCAGCAGAACGCGGAACTGACCCGTGTGAATAATAAAACGGTGGCAGTATCTTCAACGCAAACGACAGCTCCTCTCAACGGCAAGGTGAAATCTTCTGTCGTGTCGGCAGGCAGAACGCTGGTGGAAGTCGATCTTGGTATCCGTGACGGCGTGAAGGAAGGAATTCGTTATACGATCACACGGGACGGAAAGTTGCTTGCGAATGCAGTGGTTGAAAAAGTAACGTCAGATGCCAGCGTGGCGGCGACAACGGACGCTATGAATCTGAGCAAACCGATCATGGTCGGTGACCTTGTGACCGCGAGTGCTCCGCAGTAAGTCCAGTGCGGCGAGTTGCTCTTGCAGTGGCCGGATGATTCCCGCGCTGGCCTGAAGTTTGGCTTCGACGGCTCGAATACCGACGACGATTTCGGCAATGGCATCAGCCTCAAAATTGTCGATCAGCACCAACTGAGACAACGCGCGATCCGCAATGCCCTCCACCTCATTCTGGCTGTAAATGTCCGCCTTGAAGATGCCGCCGCATTTAAGTGTCACCTCGGTCGGCTGGCCGTCGGCGTTCAAAACGATAGTGTCTTCGCCGGCGGAACGGCTGGGCGACATGCTGGATTCGTGCGGTGATCTGTGTTCTTGTCGCATGTCAACGAACGACTCTTGATCCCAAAACACCTTCCAGCCGGATCGAAATCGGCCGGTGCTATTCGGCAGCGTTTGAAGGCGAGCGGGCGAGAGATTTTTCCGTCCGCTGGTGACGCTTTTTATGTTCTTTTCATACGATTTGTTTTGCCGATTGTAGATATTTCGTAATGTAATTGTTCGCAAATCGGCGCGGGGACATTGAAATTTCTGGCGGGGACATTTTGCCGTGAATGTAAAAATGTCCCCGCCAGAAATTTTTTCGTTTTTTTTCATGCCAAGCTCATTACGAGCGACGAATATTGAAAGGGTTGGCGCAAAGGATGCCAAAGCGGATGATAAACGAATGAAAACGTTCGCAGAGGAACCCTTGGTATGAGCAAGAAGCGGCAGATCATCAAACGTACAAGTGTGCAGGCATCCGCGAGTGTCGCCATCCTCAACGAATGCTCCACATAACCAACAGTTATGCTTTTGGCGTTGCCGAGGTCCATTATGTCTGATCAAAAATGAAATCACGTCAAGTCGGATTCGCCACACACGGGATTCGCCTCGGTATGCTTCGAGCAGCTTTTCTGAGATAATGCTTCTTCACCGAATCGGTCGTCACTGGCGGTTTCGCCGTGAGGTTATCAACGCATAGGTCGGGCACAGGCCGAGTGTCGTCCACAAGGCAGGAAGTCGTGAAGCAACTAATATTCATCAGCAGCGTACAAAAGGAACTGGCGGCAGAGCGCCGGGCCCTGCGTGATTTCATCTGCGGGAACCGGCTGCTATCCCGGCATTTCGATGTATTTCTGTTCGAGGATCTGTCGGCCAAAGATCGACGACCGGATGATCTCTACCTGGACAAGGTTGCGGGCTGCTCGATCTTCCTCGCCCTTTTCGCCAAAGAGTACGGCTGGGAAGATCCGAAGGACGGCATCTCGCCAACCGAGCGAGAATTCGACTTGGCAACGACAAAGGCCAAGCATCGCCTTGTGTTCCTGAAAGATATTGAAAACGAGAAGCCGCACCCCAAGATGGCAGCACTCACCGGCAAAGCCAAGTCGCAACTGGTCTACCGCAGGTTCAGCAACACATCGGACCTCTTATCACTCGTGTACGACAGCCTCATTGATTACCTGGAAGAGCACGGGATCATTCAGAACAAGCCATTTGACGCAGCCGCGTGCCTTGGTGCCACGATGGACGACATCTCACCGAAGAAAATCAAGTGGTTCCTCAAAACCGCACGGCGAGAGCGAAAACTGAATCTGTCCGCGAAAGCATCTCCCGTGGAAACGCTCACGCATTTGAAACTTCGGCACGGCGGCAAAATGTCCAACGCGGCCATCCTGCTCTTCGGCAACGATCCACAACAATTCCACATATCAACAATTATCAAATGTACCCATTTCCACGGAACGCAAGTCGCCAAGCCCATTCCTTTCTACCAAGTCTTCGAAGGAACGCTGTACGATCAAGTGGACAATGCAGTTGATTTCGTCATGTCCAAACTTGACCGTTCCGTCGGCACGAGAGCGGTCAGTGCTGCCGCCCCTGTAAAGTTCGAGATACCCAAGGACGCCATCGCAGAGATCATCGTCAACGCCGTCGCGCATCGGGATTTGGCGGCCTCCACATCGGCCATCCGCCAGCACCTTGAACAACAAAAAAGCAGCAGATTGCATAATGCCTACTATTTAAGTTATCGCTTATTTACTTAAGTCATCACTAAAGTAATTATTTTACCCATTGCGGCCAAGCATGGGATTTTAGAGCATGTTGTTGCGGCGACTGCATCGAAATCAAATGATACGATACAATGTCATCGACTAACTTCAACAGCTCGTGGCGGTCGCGGGCTGGAACTCGACCGGGAGGAATCGAATGAAATTCAACTTGGCAAACGCCTTGCTTTGTCCGTGTATCTGCATTGCGGCATTCGTGATCGTAGCGGGATGCCTGCTCGGAGGATGCGGTCAGCAGTCCGGGGAGGCCAAAGGCGAGACAGCCTTGGATCAAGTCCTCGGCGAGCATGGCCTGCGAGGCAAGGTGGTGTTGGTGCAGTTCGGCATGGTAGGCTGTGCGAACAGCGATGAGGGGTTGAAGCGAATGATCGCCATACATCGCCTCGCCCCGTCCAACCTTCATTTCCTCCGAGTCGAGCAAGGTGAGAACGAGGCGGCGATCACCAGCTATTACCGAACCACAACGCCGTCTTTTCCGGTGCATCGTGATCTGCAGTTCGTTCTGGCTCAGGCCGTCAAAGCCTTGTTCGTTATCGAGCTGCCGGAGTTTGACGCGGGCGGCGTCTTCCTGGGCGTTGGTGATGTGGTGCCAGAGGTTTTGGCGGAACAGTCGCATGAAGAAGCCGCACGGGTTTTGGGTGCTCAGGGTCAGGGCACGCTGGGCGGCGGCGAACCATCGTAGGCGTTCGCTTGGGGTGTCTGTGGCCGCTCCGGTCGCGACGGCTTGGTGGAACAGTTGGTCCAGGCGTCGTGGGTCCGTCAGGTCGGCTAATTCCCTTGTCACAATGTTCGTTTGAAGAGCAGCGTGGCGGCTGCCATTACGATCGCTGTGAACGTGATCAGATAGAGCAGGTCGAATGAAACGGCTCCCATTGCTGTGTTTTTCAGGATCAGTTCCTTGAAGCCGTGGACGGCGTAGGTGAAAGGGTCCACCAGTGAGATCCATCGCATCCAGGTCGGAAACGCGGCCGTCGGATAGACCGCTCCGGATGGGAAAAATAATACGGTGTTGAGCACTCCGAAAATGGCCCGCGGTACCAGCGGGTCGCTCACCCGCACCATCAGCAGAAACATCATGCTGATGAGAGCCAATGCGGTCACAATGACTAAGAGCAGCATTTTGGCCAGTCGGACGGCGTTGAGTGGATCCGGTATTCCAGCGATGACCGATCCTGCCGTTACCAGCACGAACCCGGCGATGACGGCCTTCATCGCGCCGGCCAGGTTGAAGCCCATGATTAACTCGAATTTACTGATGGGCGTCACGAGGTACCCCTCGTGCAAGCCACGAGCTTTGTCGTCGATGTAGATGATGCCACCGCCGATCATGGCGGAGACGAAAATGGCCAGCACGATCGAGCCGGGCAGCAGGAATTGGATGTAGGGCACGTAGGGATATACTTCGACGATTGAGAGTGTGATTTGCGGGGGGAGGCCGTGCATGGTGGGGGCGGTGTTCAGCGGGACGAGCATTTGCGTGAATGATGCCTCCAATGCTGAGGAGGAAAACTGGTCGGTATTGTCGACGATCAGCGCGAAGTTGGGTGCGGCTCCTGCCAGGACTTTTCGGGAATACTCCGGTGGGATGTTGACGGCGCCTTGAAGCCGGCCCTGGCGCAGGTCCCGTATGGCGGTGGCTTCGTCGGCGTAGGAAATGGCGTGGAAGGTTTTGGCGTTTGCCTGGACTGCTGAGAACATTTCCTGGAGTTTGACGGCCTGCATGCCGTGATCGTGGTCCACGACGCCGATGTTCAGGTTCTGGATGTTTCCGCCAAATGCATATCCCAAGATGATTAACTGCGTCAGCGGCATGACCATGGAAATGATAACCAGCGTTGGACTTCGCCGAAATCGCCGGAGGTCGCGCTCCATTATGGCCCAGATGCGATGCACAACGATCCCCTTTCATGTTCCACCCCGCAAAGCGGGGTCGCTACTTTCTGTCGTACATCGCGCTCACGTCGTAGACGGCTGTCTTGAGTTCGTCCCGCAACTGATGACCGGTGTAATGCACAAAGACATCGTCGAGCGTTGTGCTTTGCACCGAGAGCGACGTGATGGTGATGCCGGCCTCACGCGTTGCGTCGAAAAGCGCGACCGTCGTTCGTGGGCCGTTTTCTGAGGAGATTCGAAATACGTTTTCCTGCGATGTGACGTTCGCTACTTCCGCCAATGCCGCAACACGGTCCTTCCAGTCCGCCGACACGCTCGAAAAACTTACTTCCAAGATGTTTTTGCCTGGGATGGAAGCTTTCAATTTCAGGGGTGAATCCAATGCCACCAGTTTGCCGTGGTCGACGATCGCCACGCGTTCGCAGAGCTTGTCGGCTTCGTCCATGTAGTGCGTCGTGACGAGGATCGTCAGGTGCTGCTGCTCCTTGAGTTTGGAGAGCATTTTCCAGACGGTGACCCTTGAGACGGGGTCCAGGCCGGTGGTTGGTTCGTCGAGGAAGAAAAGTGTTGGTTCATGCACCAGTCCTCGTGCGATTTCCAACCGCCGCCGCATCCCGCCGGAAAACATCTTGACGGGCTTGTCTGCCCAGTGCAGCAGATCCACAGCATTGAGCAGTTCGTGAATCAGCCGTTTGCGTTTTTCTCGCGTCATTCCGTAGAGTTTTGCGAAGATCGACATATTTTCGTATGCCGACAGATCGAGATCGGATGTCATCGCTTGCGGAATGACGCCGATGCTTTTGCGGACTTGTGTGGCTTGCTTCACGATGTCAAAGCCGTTGATCGTTGCTTTTCCGCCAGAGGGCGGCAGCAGCGTTGTGAGCATGCGGATCAATGTCGACTTTCCTGCGCCGTTGGGGCCGAGCAGGCCGAAGACTTCGCCTTTTTTGACGGAGAATGAGAGGTCGTCGACGGCCGTGAAGGCGCCGAAGTTCTTCGAGAGATGCTGTACGTCGACGGCTAACATCATTACCCTCCCGTTATCTTCGCCGCCCCCACCCATCCACCCACCACCCCGCGAAGCGGGGTCGCTACTCGCGCAATGGTAACGTTACATAAGCGGTCATCCCTACTGCCAATGCCCGGTCCCGATTGTCGCAGCGTAAGCGGACTTCGAACGTTTTGATGTCCCGCTTCGTTCGGCTCACATCACGCTGCGTCGCAAAATCCGCGTCCACTGCGCGATAAAAGACGGTTCCTTCCCGCACGGCTCCCGACGGCAGCTTCACCTGCAGTTTGTCCCCAAGCCGAATCCGATCGATATATGTTTCCTCGACATCCACTCGTACCCACAGATCGTCCGGATTGATCAGCGTAACGATCGCCTGCCCCGGATTCACCACTTCTCCTTCCAGCGACGCTCTCACGTCCACGATCCCGTCTATCGGTGAATGAATTTCGGTGTAGGCCAGTTGCACTTTTGCTTTGTCTTTTTGTGCCTGTGCCGCGGCCAGTTGATGTTCGCTGGCTTCTTCCGCTGCGCGTCTTGCGGCTACCGTTTCTGAGCTTGACTTGGCCAGAGCCAGCGTTGCTTTCGCGGCGGCCTCCTGCTTTCGGAGTGACTCGACGTGCGCCTTCTGGCTGTCATAGGCGGTTCGCGCCTCGTCGTATGCCTGTGGCGATTCCACCTGGATCTTGAATGCGGCGGCCTCCCGCTCAAACGTCAGACGATCGCGTTCGAGGTCGGACTCGACTTCCTTGACCTGAGCCTGTGCTGCCGCGAGGTTTGCCTCAGCCTGGGCAATCTGGTCCTTGGACTGGAGTTCCTGGAATCGCAAATCTGCTTCGGCCTGCGAGACCTGCGTTGCCGCCTGGCGCTGTGCATTTTCGTAAAACGACATGTCCGCCTGCCACTGCTCCGGCTGAATCGTTGCCAGCAATTGTCCCGCTTTCACGATGTCGCCCTGACGCACGTACAAGCGGTCCAGACGCCCTTGGATTTGCGCGTTGGCAATCACGCTGTCGGTCGTCACGATCCCAGTGATTACGATCTGCTTCTTCGGCCGGGTCGTTGCGTAATAGATGCCCGCCGCTATCGCCAGCAGGATCAGCATCAGTATCAGGAGACGCCGTTTCATGCTCCTCCCAGAGTCGTGAACAAACTGTCTGTGACGAAGTGGCTGATGCAAAGGTTGCACCAAGATCGCCAAACGCGGAAAGCCCAAGGATTGCAATTCCTGGGCTTGTGCCGCGTTTCGAATGGTCTGGCGCAAATCTGGTAGAGGTCTTTCAGAAATGATCCGATAATTGGGATATACTGCTTGTCGGAACAAGTCTTGGACAGGAACCGTGACCAGTCGCTTCGGCGAACCGAGGCGCGGCGACGATAGAGCCCATGAAACCCTCCACTGCTAACCGTGCCGCTTTCGCTGAGTCACCGCGCCCAGCGAGAGATGTAAGCGTGGATTCGTCGAGCGAGCCGGATCGGCGGGAGCAAGTGTACATTCCGCACGATCCCAATCGCATTCGTGGGGATGCTCTTCGCAGGAGTCTCCGTGCGAATTTTCTCTGCTGGATTCCCGGTGCGTTCTGGATGGGGGCCACCGCTGCCCTGACGACCACCGAGTTGGGCAAGTATCTCGGGGCGAATGATCTTTCTTTTGCGTTGCTGTTGACGGCCGCTCCGGCGTTTGCGGCACTGTTCCAGGTCGTCGGGATGGTTGTGACGGAGCATCTGGGGGCGCGCAAGACATTTTTTTTATGGATGGTCAGTTCGCATCGGTTGTTGTATTGCGTGATCGGATTGCTGCCGTGGATCGTGCCGTCGCAGGCGCGATCGTCGGCGTTGCTGATGGTGCTGATCGTGCTGGTGTCGAATAGCCTGAGCCAGATCGGCGCCCAGGCGTGGGTGAACTGGATGGCGGATCTTGTTCCGGCCCGCGTTCGCGGCAAGCATTTTGCGAAGCGTGGGCGGGTGGGGCTGATGGTGATTGCTTGCACGATGGTGGCGGTTGCGTTGCTGATGGACTGGTCGAGGACGTTGGGGTTTGAGGAAGTGCTCAAGCCGGTGTCGGATTTCGCGGGGATGCCGGCGTTGATCGTGATTATTTCGGGCATTTTTATGGTGGCGGGGTTCGTGGGGATGTTCGATCCGCTGTACCTGTTGAACGCGGACGAGCCGCCGATGAGGCCGCCGCCGGATGAGCCGTTGTGGGTTCGTTTGACCAAGCCGCTGACAGATCGGCCGTTTGCGAGGTTTTTGGCGTACTGGGCGTTGTGGTTCGCGGCGATCTCGTTTCCCGGCTGGCTCTGGTGGCCGTACCTGCTGAAGGAACTGGAACAGATGAAAGCCGCAGCGAATCCGTCCTGGTTCGCGCGGCATATGTACCTGACGGCGACGCTGATCCTCGGCGCGTCGTTCCAACTCGGACAGATCAGCAGCTATCCGATCTGGGGCCGTGCGGTCGATCGCTTCGGACGCAAGCCGATCTTCTTCATCAGCTCCGCGTTTCATACCTTCGGGTGGGTTTTGTGGATCTTTCTTTCGCCGTCGGTGATTCCGTTTTTGTTTTTGACGCAGTTTTGCTCGGGCTTCTGCTCGGGTGGTTACGATATTGCGTTTTTCAACATGCAGCTTCAGTTCAACCGCCGCGGCGGCGCGGGGTATCAGGCGGTCTGCGGGGCGATCGTGAATTTTGCAGGCACCGTGAGTGCCGTGGTTGCGGGGTGTCTTGCGCACAGCCTGGAGGAGCACAATTCGTGCTACACCATCTTCGCGGGCACTTCATGGGAACATACCTTTAATCATTATCCGCTGATTATCGCGATAGGCATGGTGATGAAGATGACGGCGGACTTTGCTGTGCTGCCGCGGGTGATCGATGTGGGCGGGCGGTCCCGCCGGCATGCATTGCAATTCGTGTTGGATAATATGTATGGACAGATTAACACACTGATTTTTGAGCCGATCAAGACTGGTGTTGAGCTGACGGGTAAAGGGCTCACGGGGGTGAAAGAGACGCTCAGCGACAGTCTTTCGGACGCGGGCGACGAAATCCGCCGGTGGTGGCAGTGAAAGTGATACCGCTCTTACGGTTGCGGTGCCAATGATGCTGGCAGTTCGAGGGTGAAGGTTGCTCCGCGTCCTGGGGAACTTGCCGCGTGGATGGTGCCGCCGGCTGCGGTGATGAGTTGGTGACAGATTGTCAGTCCCAGACCTGTGCCGCCGCGGGGGAGCGAGTCGCTCGCCTCTTGCGGAGAAGGAGGAAGTTCTTTTTTGGTTGAAAAGAAGGGTTCGAAGATTTTGTCGGCGATGTCCGCGGCAAAGCCCGGGCCTGTGTCCGCGACGCTGATGTGTACGAGATGGTTGTCCTGAGGTCGGGCGACGATGGTGAGACGCCGGGGGCCGACCTGCTCCGGCGAAAGCATCGCGGCACGGGCGTTGACGATCAGGTTCAGCAGCACCTGCTGGAGTTGGCCGGGATTCATGCCGACTTGCAGCGACTCGGGAATCTCGAGCGTCAGCGTAATGGCATCCTTGGCGAAATCGCGTCCCAAACACGAAAGCGTTTCCTCCACCACCTGCTTGACATTGGCGACACACGGCGAGTTGTCCCCCCCATTACGCGCGAATCCCAGCAGGCTTTGCGAAATGTTCGAGAGACGAAGGGCTCCGGAGAGTGCTTTTTCCAGCGCCTTGCGACGCAGGGCATCGTCCGATTTGTCCGAAACTGCTACGGTGGTGTACGCGATCATCGGAGTCAGGATGTTGTTGAATTCGTGTGCCAGCACGGCCGCCATCATGCCGAGCGTTGCGAGTTTGCCCTGATCCGCCAGGTCCCGCTGCAATTGATCAATGCGGCCCTGCAGCAGCTCCATCGCCTGTTCGAGCGACGACGGATCCACGGTGAGTCGAGAGTGCGATGCAGCCAAAGCCACTCCGGAAAATAGGACTTGCCCTGGTTTCAGCCAGGACATCATGGCGTACAGCCATGTGAAACGCTCCCTGGTGGTTGCGTCTCGGATAACCAGATTTTCTATCGACCGATCCTCGGATGCGGCATCATCATCATAAGCTGGCATCCAAAACGCAAGCCCCGTAAAAACAAGCGTGTGCATACTGACGAGGCTGTCATGCGAAATCTTTCTAGAATCAGGCTCGCGGAGCATGTTTTTTTTGTGAATCTAGGTAATTTTCGAAGGGTCGGGGGACAGAGAGACAAGGAGACAGGGAGATCATCATAGCAATCTCCCCGTCTCCCCGTCCCCTTGTCTCCCTGTCTCCTTGTCTACCTATCACCCCGTTCCCCTGTCCCCGCAAGATTGCGGGCTTATGGTAAGTTGACAGCTTGACCGATAATCAGGGGTATGTCATCCGTGGATCCAAATGCGCTTGATGCGATGTTGACGAAGGTGCGAAGCGGCGCCGATGAGGTTCGGGCGAATGCTGCGGTTGCGCCTGCCGAAGCGTTGAGCGCGATTGATCAGGCGGCGGCCAGCATTGCGGAAATTGCCGGTGAAATGGCGCCACCTCCTCCTCCGGCCAAGCGCGCCGTTGCCCGGCCTGCGCCCAGTGCCGCCGCCTCGACCACGGAGCCCGCATTGCCACTCAGCAGCGAAGTGACACGCCTGCTCGCCATCGAGGTGCCGGTCATCGTGCAACTTGGCATGCGTCGGTTGACCGTTGGCGAAGTGATGCGGCTGGCTGTCGGCGCGATTATCGAGTTCGGTAAGTCCGCGGAAGAGGAACTCGACCTTCTGGCCAACAATAAAGCCATCGGCAAAGGACACGCGGTCAAAGTGGGAGAGAATTTCGGAATCAAAGTGACGAGTATCAGCTCCGTGCGAGAGACGATCAAAAAGCTGGGGACGTGAGGGGATTTTTGATTTTCAATTTTTGATTTTGAGGGGGAGGTGTGTTCACGAAATGCAGGTAGCGACCCCGCTTTGCGAGGCGGCGGGGGGATTGGAGGCGGAAAATAAATGACTTATACTTATGCCGTTCGTGTGCTTTCTTAGCTGCGGACGGGTCGGGTACGCTCGCGGCTCTGATGGTCAAATGCGTTCGCCCTGTGACCCTGCCGAAAAATGGGAAAATTCGTTTGCTTTTTTTGAAATTTGTGGCATATATTGACAATATGCATACGTGTTGCTTCGCAGCAGCTACGCAAAGACGTTTTTTATCGATAGCATTTGCCGGAGTCGTTTCATCCGGCAGATCATAAGCAGAGAGTGAGAGAGAGCTCCTCGTGGCATAGGCGTTCCGCCCATGTGAGGGGTGATCTCGAATTCTCTGCTTTTTTTATGGCACGAACGTTCCGCCCCCTCCCCGTGCGTCACGGGCGAGACGCTCGTGCCACGGAACATTTTTTTACGGGAGTAGAGTTCATGTTTCTGTTCAAGCAACACGCTCGTCGTAGCGTCATCATGATCGCCGCGGTCGCCGCCTCCGTCGGCCTCGCCGCCGTCTCCCACGCCGCCACCATCGATTGGACCGGGGACGGTGACCTCAACGCCGGCTCCAGTGATGACGTTTTCTTTAATGGCACAGGCACTGTCAACGTCAACGATCCCACCACCGTCAACAGCCTCACATTCAATGCGGGTAGTCACTACACGATCCAAGGCGAAGCGATCACGATCAATCAACAAACATATGCCATCACGAGCTCTGGCAACAACACGATCACCTCGGATATCGAGATTCCCAGCATGGGCAACGGCGGCGCCGCGACGCTCAAGGTCGACGACGGAACTCTGACCATCAATACGATCTCCTTCGTCTATGGCATGCTGATCAAAACCGGCGATGGCGTCCTGAGGGTTAATAGTTCGCTGGGCGGTAGTACGAATACCGGTCTTGCGGTCGAAGCGGGTACTCTCATTCTCTCTTCCGGATCCAACAATACGCTCTCCCATATCAGTCAAGGCATATCTGTTTACCCGGGCGGTACCTGTGTCAATATCGCGTCAGGCGCCACTCTCGGCGGGAATGCCTCCATCCAGTGTAGTAGTGGCGGCAGCTTTGACGTCTATGGCAATCTGGCGCCCGGTGACGGTGACATTGGTACCTTCGCCCTCACGTCTGCTTGGGCTGCGTATCTGAACCTGCCCAACGTCACTTTCCACGCAGGTTCTGCCTTGTGTATCGATATTGATCCCGACGATAATGATCATTACGACGTCTTCAAAATGGTTATCGGAGACAACTCTGGAGGGTCTCTCGCGTTCGAAAAGGGCGCCACGATTTGCATCAACGGCGATGTCGTTCCTGACTATGAGTACAAAATTATTGAACTCGTACGGGGTGGATACAATGACGGTACCAAAGTTATCTTCAACCCGGACGATTTAAACAATATCACCGTCGATTTCTCCAGCAACTTAAACTTAACTTACCACTTCGAAATTCTCCCCGGTGAATACGGCAGCTACGGAATGCAACAAGGCTCCTACATCGCCCTTGTCTTTGAACTCAACCACGTTCCCGAACCCGCTTCCCTGGGCTTCCTGGGTCTAGGCTATGGACTCTTGCTCTTCCGCGGAAAACGCCGTGGGTGAGTCACACCTCCGGCGTTTGATGAAAACTCGGAGCTGCAATCGACAGGTTGCAGAGACGGTAGAGCAGTCCTACGAGCCGCAATCTTACGATTGCGGCTCTGGTTTTATTTGGGAGGAGCCGGGGGCTGACGGATGCGGATGCCCTAAAAAGGTGTGCCTAACCTGATTCGGGCAGGATTGACGGAAACCTATGCAGGAGGGGATATTACGGCGTTCATTTTTACACACCTTACAAAGGGCACGCACTTGACACACATTACTCCATCCTCGGCAAAGGTCAGTCATGAAACTCAGCTCGGCGGGAAAGGACGCCTCCGGTTAGGACCGGCGACGACCAATACACGTCTGCTGAAATGGGTCGAGGAGGTCGCCGCGCTGATGCAGCCAGATGCCATCCATTGGTGCGACGGGTCGACGGAAGAGTACAACGCGCTCTGCCATGAGATGGTGCAGGCGGGCACGTTTATCAGGCTGAATGATGAGAAGCGTCCGAACTCTTTTTTCTGCCGCAGCGATCCCGCGGACGTGGCACGTGTGGAGCAGTGCACCTATATTTGTGCCAAGTCATCCGCCGACGCGGGCCCGACCAACAACTGGACCGATCCCGTGGAGATGAAAGCGAAGCTCACCAAGCTCTACACCGGCTCGATGCGCGGTCGCGTCATGTACGTGATTCCCTACTCGATGGGCCCCGTCGGCTCTCCGATCGCCAAGATCGGCGTGGAAATCTCGGACTCCGCCTATGTCGTGGTTAACATGCACATCATGACACGTGTCGGCACGAAGGTGCTCGACGTCCTGGGCGACAGCAGCGATTTCGTCCGCGGAATACACTCTGTTGGCGCACCGTTGGAAGAAGCCCAGGCCGACTCTCCCTGGCCGTGCAACGCCAAGGAAAAGTACATCTGTCATTTCCCCGAGACACGCGAAATCTGGTCCTACGGCTCCGGCTACGGCGGCAACGCGCTGCTCGGCAAAAAGTGCCACGCCCTCCGTATCGCATCCGTCCAGGCCCGCGATGAAGGCTGGCTCGCCGAGCACATGCTGATCCTGAAGCTCACCTCGCCCGCTGGCCAGGTCAAGTACATTGCCGGTGCATTTCCCTCCGCCTGCGGCAAAACCAACCTCGCCATGCTCGATCCCACACTCGCCGGCTGGAAAGTCGAAACCATCGGCGACGACATCGCCTGGATGAAATACGGCGCCGACGGCCGACTCTACGCCATCAATCCCGAAGCTGGCTTCTTCGGCGTCGCACCCGGCACCAGTTACGCCTCGAATCCCAACGCCATGAAAACTGTCACACGCAACGCGATCTTCACCAACTGCGCCATCACGCTCGACGAAGACGTCTGGTGGGAAGAGATGACCAAGACGGCCCCCGCGCAGCTCGTCGACTGGACGCGTCGTCTGTGGGATCCGAAGGTCCGCCGCAAGGCCGCCCATCCCAACGCCCGCTTCACCGTCCCGGCAAGGCAGTGCCCGGTGATCGCTCCGGAGTGGGAAGATCCCAAAGGCGTTCCGATCTCCGCGATCTTATTCGGTGGTCGTCGTGCCGGCATCGTCCCGCTGGTGGTCGAATCGTTGAGCTGGCAGCACGGCGTCTTCCTCGGCTCGATCATGGCCTCGGAGACCACCGCCGCCGCCGCGGGCGCCGTTGGTGCCCTCCGCCGCGACCCCATGGCCATGCTCCCCTTCTGCGGTTACCACATGGGCGATTACTTCGCCCACTGGCTCAAAGTCGGCCAGAGCGCTAAAGATCAGGATTGCCTCCCAAGAATTTTCTACGTCAATTGGTTCCGTCGCAGCGCCGAAGGCAAATACCTCTGGCCCGGCTACGGCGAAAATTCCCGCGTCCTCAAATGGGTCTTCGAACGCTGCGACGCCCCAAAAACAAACGACAAGCTTGCCGCAAAGACCCCCATCGGCTATCTGCCGAGCAAAGGCGCAATCGATCGCGCCGGCCTGAGCGTCTCGGACGGCGACATGGCGGAACTGGAACGGATGGACCGTGAAGGCTGGCTCGCCGAGGTTCCGTTGATACGCGACCACTTCGCCAAGTTCGGCGATCGCCTGCCGGCGAAGCTCACCGAAGAGCTCAACGCCCTGGAGCAGCGGCTGAAATAACTTGGCGGTGCTGTGACGAAATTAGCCGCAGACAGACACAGAAAAACACAGACAGGTTTTGAATTGTAAATTTCAGAATCTGTTGGAGTCAATAAATAGGTGGTGTTACTTTTTTGGTTGCTCGCGGTTTGCGTGGCTTAGCGGGTGCCTTGGTCTTTCCTTTAGGGAGTGAGGGGGGTGGGGCTTCCGCTACGGCTTCGCCTTCGGTGGGTTTTTTGGTGCCGAATTTGGCTTTGACGTCGTCGGGCCAGCTTTTGCCGCTGGCGAGGGCGGTTTTGAATTCTTCGAGCCGCTCGGCGGGGAGGGTGGTGCGGCATTTGGGGAAGCCGGAGCAACTCATGAAGGGGCCACGTTTGCCTTGGCGGATGACAATGTTTTTTTTGCCGCACTTGGGGCAGAGCAGGCCGGTGTCGACGGGTGGGGGTTTGGGCGGAAGCGGTTGGCCGGTTTTTTTGTCGATGTTTTGGATGATTTTGCACTCGGGATAGCCGGAGCAGCCGAGGAAGGGGCCGAAGCGGCCGACGCGTTTGATCATCGGTTTGCCGCAGGTGGGACACATGAACTCGGTCATTTCGAGTTGGACCGGTTTGCCTTCGCGGTCGACGTTTTGGATGCCTTTGCAATCGGGGTAGCGGGAGCAGGAGAGGAACCGTTTACCGCGTTTGGAGAGCTTGTAGACCATCGGCGCACCGCACTCGGGGCACATGTAATTGGACGGCTGCGACTCGGCACGGGCGTGAGTCATTCGTTCCTCCGCCGTGGCCAGGTCGCGATTGAACGGCGTATAAAACCCCTGCACAACATCAACCCAGTTTTTGTTGGAGTCCTCAACCTGATCGAGCTCCGCTTCGATCGTGCGTGTGAACGAGGTATCCATGATGTCGGGGAAACCTTCGATGAGTTTTTCGGTGACTTTGATGCCTAGATCCGTGGCGAAGAGCGTGCGGCCCTGGCTTTCGACGTATTGACGATCTTGAATGGTTGTGATGATGGAGGCATAGGTAGACGGGCGGCCGATACCTTCGGTTTTCAGGGCCTTGACGAGCGAGGCTTCGGAGTAGCGGGACGGCGGGCTGGTGAAACGCTGCGTGGGTGTGAGGTCGAGTGGAGCGACGGTCTGATTCTCTGCGAGCTTGGGAAGCATTTGGTCATCGAAGCGTACATAGATACCAGCGACTTTGGTGAAGCCATCGAAGACGAGCGAACGGCCGGTGGCTTTGAAGGTAGCGGCGACGGATCCTGAGTTGTGAGCGTCGATGAAGGCTTCGGTAATGCTCCATTGGGCGGGGGTCATCTGACATGCGACGAAACGTTTCCAGATCAATTCGTAGAGTCTGAGCTGTTCGTCGGTCAGGCCGCGGTTTTTGAGACTGGCGGGAGTGAGTGTAACGTCGGTGGGACGGATAGCTTCGTGTGCTTCCTGAGCGCCGGCTTTACTGGCGTAGAAGTTAGGATTCTCGGGGAGGTATCGGGGGCCGAAGGTTTCGTCGATGTAGGAACGGACGGCACCGAGAGCGTCCTGGCTAATGTTTTGGGAGTCGGTACGCATGTAGGTGATCAGGCCGACGGCGCCCATGTCGGCGATTTCGACGCCTTCGTAAAGTTGCTGCGCGACGCGCATGGTGCGTTGTGCTCCGAAGCCGAGCTGATTGCTGGCGGCCTGCTGGAGTGTGCTGGTTTCGAACGGTCCGGGCGGGCGGCTGGTGGAGAGTTTTTGGGTCAGTTCGCGGATTTTGAAGTGGATGTCGCTGCGCGCGGGATCAGCGATGCCGGTAACGCGGGTGAGACGGGTGGCGGGCCCTTTATTGGGAATGCCACGCGGGCCGTTAGTGCCGTCGTTGTCAATCACGGTGACGTGGATATCGAGCAGCCCGACAATTTCCGCTGCAAGTTTCGCGGTGGCCGCATCTTTAGGATCAAACTTCTTGCCATTCAATTCGATCAAATCGGCGCGGAAAGCAGCATGCTCCGCGAGGAACGCAGATTTCTCCGCAACAGTGCGAGGCGTAGCCTCCGCGGCAAGTGCTTCAACAGAATCCGAAGTATCATCTGCAAGTTCCCCCATTTCGACCGCTTCGCCCTCCCCCCCCCCGATGAAAGCTCGCCACATCTCGGCGAGGTCGGAGGCATTGGCCATATCCGCGGAGAAAATGCCAGTGAGCTTCCAGTATTCCTCGGGGATGAACTTTTGGATTTCGAGTTCTCGCTCGACGACGAGTTTGACGGCGACGGACTGCACGCGTCCGGCGGAGAGACCCGAGCCGACCTTTTTCCAAAGCAGCGGCGAAATTTTGTACCCGACAAGACGATCCACAATACGCCGAGCCTGCTGGGCGTCGACCATGTTCTGATTGATGGTGCGTGGATTCTTAAAGGCGTTGAGAATGGCAGTCTTGGTGATTTCGTTGAAAACGACACGCTTGGCGGTGGAGGCGTTGAGTTTGAGGGCCTGAGCGAGATGCCAGGCAATAGCTTCCCCTTCGCGGTCCAAGTCGGTTGCCAGGAAGACCTGGTCGGCGGCGTCTGCGGCTTTGCGTAGATCAGCCACGATCTTACGCCCCCGGTCGGTGATCTCGTAAGTAGGTTTGAAATTGTTTTCGATGTCGACGTTGAGGCCTTTGCTGGGGATGTCGCGGACATGCCCGATGGAGGCTTTCACCAGATAGCCGGAGCCGAGATATTTGTTGATGGTCTTGGCCTTGGCGGGTGATTCGACGATGACCAGAGCTGGGCCTTTGGTGGTGGAGGGGGAGGAGGAGGATTTTGCGGAGATTTTTGCCACGAGTGGGGATCCTTATTATTTGAATAGCCTTGCGTGGAAACGCAAGGCTTAACGTATCCTGTGCGTTTCACCCATGCGTTTCATGAGGGGCTCTGGCGTTCGAAGCCTTGCGTTTCCACGCAAGGCTATTTTATGCCTACGCCCAGAAAGCGAATCGGCTATTGAAGCGGCAGGGCTGTAATTGTCAAGCCAATAAGGCTAAAAATTCTAAGTAACGGAAATTTATGTTTGCGGTTTATTGGATCAATATCGCCTTTTAGGGTGGCACGGTTGAAGCCTCTCAGCAGCGACGGGCTCATTTCCTCCCCTATTGCGGAAAGTAGCTTGTTGCGTCGCGAACCATTCCCCCGGTCGAGATGGCCTCGGATTTTGCAACGCGATAGATGGAGATGGCATATAGTCAGATAAGCGATATGCCGATGGAGTCTATAGGAAGTCTGTATGGAAGTGCATGAAGAGTTGGGGTGAACCGCGTGAAAGGAGGCGGTGATATGCTGACGATGCCGGGCCCGGTGATTCTGGATCTCAATACGCAGCGTGATCTGCTGACGGCAGATGGAGCCTATCCGCTGTTCCAGGCGGATAGACTGGTAGATCCGCTCAAAAGGCTGTTCACTTTCGCGTATCGGCATTGCATCCCAGTGATATCGACGCGTTTGAATCATTTGGTTGCGCCGGGACAGCATGGGGGGGGAGGTAATCGTGTGTTGTGTGGTCCTGGGACGGTGGGGTATCAGAAGGTTTCGTATACGCTGTTGCGGCAGCGGACGGAATGGCCGTTGGATTGCGGAACGGATTTGCCGGTCGATGGCTTCCGCACAGTCCGGCAATTTATCTTCGATCTGTCAAATCTCAATTTATTCGAATGTCCGCGGCTGGATCGACTGCTCAGCGAAACAACCGCCGAAATTTTCCTGATCGTCGGAGCGCCGCTGGAATGGACCGTCCGTACGGCAGTGCTGGGCCTTCTGGCAAGGCGCCATAAAGTAGCCGTCGTCTCCGACTGCATCGGCATGTGGGACCCTTATGAAGGCGACATGGCTCTGCGTCAAATCGAAAGCAAGAATATCGACTGGCTCACCGCCGCGGAAGTCGTGGAAAAATACGGCCCCGCGGCGAAGCGGCGAATGTCGCACGCCGCACGAATCCTCGGCCGAGCCACGCAAGGAAATGTCCCCTCCGCCAAAACCGGCAAAATCCGCAGAGCATTCCGGATGTAACGTTGAAGAGCCAAACGCCGGAATGCTTTAATCAGGCTATGACAACGTTATTCGAGTTTCGAATTTCGAATTTCGTCAGCTATTCATTTGGTAGTAGACTTTATTGAGCCAGTCTTCGTATTCCATGAGCTGCTGGCGTTGGCGGTAGTGGAGGTGTTCGACTTTTCGTTGGGCGCGGGTAAAGAATTGGCGGATGCGGTGGGGGTGGGGACTGCGGAGCGGAGTGCCCCAGGTGTTGCGGGGGGCGGTGCGGCGGCGGAGGTGGATCAGTTGTTTGCGGGAAAACAAGTGCTGGAGAATCGGGTCGTCGAGCGAGAGGAGGAAGACGGCTTGTCCGGGGTCGCCTTGTCGGGCGCAACGGCCGATGAGCTGGTTGTCGACGCGTCGTGATTCGTGGCGTTGGGTGCCGATGATGTGGAGCCCCCCCTTGCCGAGAGCGGAGACGCCGGGACCGAGCTGGATATCGGTGCCACGACCGGCCATGTTCGTGGCGATGGTCACCGTCCGCATCTGGCCCGCGGCGGCAACGATCTCGGCTTCACGGGCGGCATGCTCTGGCTTGGCGTTGAGAATCTGGTGGGGAATCTTCCTGTCGTGAAGGACGGCAGAGAGCGTTTCGGAATCCTGGATAGAAGCGGTGCCGACGAGGACGGGGTTGCCGTCCTTGATGGTTTGCTCAATGAGTTCCGCGGCAGCGAGCCATTTTTCGCGGGCAGTGCGGTAGATACGATCGGTAAGCAATTTGCGGCGGACCGGACGGTGCGTCGGAATGGTGATAACGACAAGTTTGTATATCTTCTTAAATTCGACACGTTCCGTGGCGGCGGTGCCGGTCATGCCGGCAAGCTTCCGGTAGAGAGAAAAAAAGTGCTGATAGGTGGTGCGAGCAAGCGTTTTGGCGGGAGCGTGGATCGGCATTTTTTCTTTGGCCTGCACGGCCTGATGAATGCCTTCCGCCCATGTACGCCCTGGCATGCGTCTACCTGTAAATTCATCAACGATGACGACTTCGTCACCGACGATGACGTAGTTGCGTTCCTTGAGGAACAGGAGCCGGGCACGCAGGGCGTTGCGGATGAGGTTCTGCCACGATTCGCCGGTGATGCTGGGGGTGTCGGATTCTGCGAGGATTTTTTGGAGTTTGGCGAGGCCTTGCTCTTTCCAGTCGAGCTTGCGTTTCTCAGGCTCGAAGTCGAAGTCATGTCGTGCTCGGAAACGTGCGGCAAGCTTGTCGGCCCACTGGTAAGCCCACGCAAGCGAACTCGGCCCCGAAGGCCCGGCAATAATCAACGGCGTACGCGACTCGTCGATCAAAATGGAATCCGCTTCATCGACAAGAGCAAAATTCAGTTGACGCATCACGGGCTCGGCGTGATCGCGGCGGTTGAAAAGAGCGATGGCGTCGATCTTCCGCTGATGGGTGCGTTCGTGGAGTTTGATCTGGTCGCGGAGGTAATCGAAGCCGAGCTCTTTGTTGGTGCCGTAGACGATGTCGCAGCGGTAGGCGTTGCGGCGGGCGTCGTCGGTCATGCCGGAGATGATGGTGCCAACGGAGAGTCCGAGTGTGCGGTAGATAGGGCCCATGAGGTCGGCGTCTCGCTGAGCGAGGTAGTCGTTGACGGTGACGATGTGCACGCCGCGGCCGGTGAGGGCGTTGAGCGTCGCAGGCATCGTGGCGACGAGCGTTTTCCCTTCGCCCGTAGCCATCTCGGCAATGCGGCCGCGATGAAGCTCAATGCCCCCGACGAGTTGAACGTTGTAAGGGCGAAGCTGAATCGTGCGTTGCGCGACGACGCAAACGGTAGCGAAAACGGCAGGCAGATGCTTATCCAGCATATCGAACTCGCGGCCTTCACGAATGGCAGCGCGAATCTCAGCAAAATACTCAATGAGTGCCGTATCGGTAAAAGTGCTCAGATGGGCCTCAAGCTGGCGAATCTTGCCGACAATGCCGCGATGCTTCCAGGAAAGGCGTTTGAGGGATTCCTCCTCAACGCGCAGAGTGGAGGAACTGCGTGGCAGATCGGCGGAGGATGTGGAAAAAGGCTCGGTCAAAATATCCTCTACAGTTGCAGTGGCAAGTATCACGGATTCCCCCACCTGCGCCAACGCAATAAAAAATTGTGGGGGGCAGAGCAATCGCATTTGACGGTCCGAGCCGCGACCGTAAGGGAGCGACCGTGCGGCAATGCGAGAATGGTGCCTGTCGCTTCCTTACGGTCGCGGCTCGGATTTCTAAACGCAATTACCTTGGCGGCGAGTAGCTATTGATTCGATTTTGCCATAATCTTCAGCTATGCGCATCGTTGCCGTCATTCTGATTCTCGTGGGCGTGCTCCTGATTGCTATTGGGCGGCATCATGTACGCCGCGCTCGACAGCTCAGCACAAAGCGACGTTCGGCTGGAGGTTGGTCCCTCACCATGCTCGGCTTTCTCACCATGCTCGCCGGCGTCGTCCTCTGGTAACCTGCTGCGGATACTTGTCTGGAATCCATCCGATGCTAAGATGGCCCATTAGAGCAGCGCTCGTAGCTCAATTGGATAGAGTCCCAGACTTCGAATCTGGTTGTTGGGGGTTCGAGTCCCTCCGAGCGCGTTGCACAGGTGGCTGCCCGTCACAGGTGGCGGTCTGTTGGTTTTGGAGAAGGTTTTAGTTTTGGAGAAGGAAGGACATTATGCCGTTGGAAGTTGCGTATTGGTGCGAAAATTGTTCCCGTAAAATATGGAGCATTGGAAAAGCATTTGTATGGCAGAGTCACGTTGTGTGCTATCCGTGCTATCAGGCGCTCCACACCCCGGACGGCAAATTGTTAAGTCGGCAAATGATATCGCGGAAGTCCCGTCATTTCCTCATGGGTCTGGCGGTCAGCTTGCCCTGTTTCTTCAGTGGCGGCATTTCCGGCTGGTACCTGCATGCGGCGACAGTACCAACAGCAGTTGTCCAACATGCCTCACCGCCTGCCGCCGATGCCACGACGCGGCCGGTCAGTCCTCAGTAAGTTTCAGTAGCGGGACCTCCTCATTGTCCCAGCCGACGCGATCACCCATGTGATAATCGGCGGCCTTGTATTTCGCGGGCAGCTTCACCGTTACCTCGTAACCCACCTGAACGGTCAGTTCGTTCTTCTGTGCATCCACCGCTAAGATCGTCCCCTGCATTCGCCGCGGACGGCCGAACAGCGGCTCGACATAATTGCCCCCCAACTCCACACGATCCACCTTCCACGCGATCGCTAAAATCTTCCCCTGCACGCGTTCACCCACTTTCAAACCGACGCCATCCCCCTTCATGGCAAAACTGTTACGGTAATTCATGCTCGGCGTTCGCAGCGTCACCATTCCGTTTTCCATGCTGTCTACTACAAATTTAGCCATGTGCAATCGCTCCGTCATCCATATAGCCCCGGCTTTAGCCGGGATTTACTCTGTTTTTACATCGTGGCGCCGTTCATCCGAAGTTCCAATTGTGAATCGAGACCAATCCTGGCTACAGCCGAGGCTCGATAGTCAAATGCGATTGCCCCTGGAGGGGGCGGCGAGTTTGGTTTCGATGGCGGTGAGGATGTCAGCGGGTTCACTCATACGTCCGACGCCGACGGCGCGGCAGGCTTGCCAGCCGGTAGCAGGACCGATCATCTCAACACCGTCCTCGAGCGCGCGTTTGACATTCCGTTGCGTGGCAGGGTGATTCCACATGCCTTCGTTCATGGCTGGAGCGAGCAGGATTTTTTTCGGCTCAGCGGCGAGCAGGAGCGTGGAGACGAGATCGTCAGCAATGCCGTTAGCCATCTTGGCAAGCATGTTGGCGGTGCAGGGCGCGACGAGGATGAGATCAGCTTCACGCGCAAGACGGATGTGCTGTGGGTCTTTGATATCGGTGGCGAAAAGGTCGGTATAGACAGGATTAGCAGTCAGGGCTTGGAAGGTAGCGGTACCGACAAAGTGCTGGGCCGCAGTGGTCATAGCGACGCTGACGCTCGCACCAGCCTGTGACAGTTTCGAGACCACTTCGCAGACCTTATAGGCGGCAATGCCACCGCAGACGCACACGAGAACGGATCGACCATGTAGTTTTTCGCTCATGACGGTATTGTATACCGAACGGTGCTGGCGAGGATAGCTGAAGGAGACAAGGGGTGTGGCCATTTTTTATGGCCAATCAGACGATTGCCCCGGAAAATCAGAGCCGCGACCGTCAGGGAGCGACAGGCTTTATCTCCGCATTGTCGCACGGATCGCTCCCTGACGGTCGCGGCTCTGATCGCCCTGATTTGCCATAAAAAATGGCCACACCCGAGACAAGGAGCACCGCGTGGTAACGCGGTGGTGATTGGGAATACCGGAACAAACCATCGCGTTACCACGCGATGCTCCCTGTCACCTTGTCACCCCTTCACCTTGTCACCCTGTCGTCCCTTCTATAAGTCGAAGATTATGAATAAAAAAATGTATATTTTTCTTGACGCCGCTTACCCATGATGTATGTTGTGGTTTCCAGGAGTGGGTTTCTAGGAGAATGTCAGGAAAGTGAGAAGGTCGGCGGTTGAGTCCGCGTTTTCCCGTTGACGTGTTGACGTTTTGTTTGAGCAATCACGTGTTCGTGCCGAGCGGTTTGGTTCCGCTTGAGGCGGCGAACTCGGGAAAGCTCATACGCTTGAAGAAAGGAGAATAAAAGTACAAGTCCATTTCAGGGAGAGTCGAGCGCCTTGGCCATGGGCGACTGGGTAACAGTGTTTGGTATTCGGTGAACAAAAATGGCGTACGCAATCATTAAAGGAAGGAACCCGGTTATGAAGAACTCCCTGTGCGTTTCGGCTTGCCTGTTGTTGGGGATGACCGTTTGTGCGGCACCAGCCAAAAGCGACGTCCCGGACAGAAGCATTGAATGGAAAGTTCAAAACGTCGCCAGCGGACTCGACACCTGCATGGCAGTGTTGGTCCAAGGCAATCTCGACCTGCCCAACTCGCCCATTCCGTTCGTTTATTGGGACAACGGCAACACACTGTTGGGCGGCGGCGGACAAATTGACGGCATCAGCTTTTTGGGCGAGTTGGAAAGTCCAGTCTCGATTGATGTTCACACATGGGGTGCTCCAAACGGGCTCGATGTTCTGAACCCGGACTATTGGGCCGCCGCCGGCAGGACTGGAGACACCCAAAGTTCCGGCGAAGGCGTGGAGGGACACGATATCGATTATGTGCCGTATTATCTGCTGGTTTTCAATACGGACTCTGTCGACACCGCCACGCAATATGCCGTTGTGACGTGGGGGTTCAATCCGGGCCAGCCGATCGACCTCACCGACGGCGGCAAACCAGACGGCAACCCCTTCGGCAATCAGTACGTCACTTTCGACGTCGGTTCCTTGAATTGGACGCCGATTACAGCTACTCCAGAACCGGCATCGCTCTCGCTGCTGGGATTAGGCGCCGCGGCGATGATCGCACGCCGCCGGAAATAAAGCGAAAAATTGCCGGCCATTTCAAATGAAAAAACCCGAGCCAAGCCCAGGGACTGCAGTCCCCTGGGCTTTTTTTGGTGGGCGAAAGCTTGTTTTAGACCGATGAATAGGTATCCTATGAGGATTCACAGTCGAGTTCCCCTCGACCGTGCCACAAACTCGCGTATTCACGGCGGCGTGAATGGACGCAAATGTTATCCGAAGTGCTTCGGACGTTCTGCTACCCCATCCAACGTAGTCGAGAAGTGAGGTTTATATGACGGTTTCCCCCACCCCTTCCATCGGGGCTCGTGATGACACGGGCCAAGGCAATTCCCCCGTAACTAAGACGCCGGCGTACACCGCGTTTCGCACCGATCAGGTCGCGGACCTGCAGGTGATCGAGAAACGCCTGGACGCCAACGGCTTGCCGATCCTCGGCCATCCGCCGGGCCTCTCCACCCGACTCGTCGGCAAAACCGGAGCCCAGGTCCTCATCCAGATGCTCGCCGAGCACGGCGTGACCGATATCTTCGGTTATCCCGGCGGCGTCGTTCTGCCAATCTTCGACGCACTCTACGACGCGGATGTCAATTTTTATCTGGTTCGTCACGAGCAGGGCGCCGGACACATGGCCGACGGCTACGCCCGCGCCACCGGTAAGCCCGGCATTGTGATCGTCACCTCCGGACCAGGCGCCACCAATACCGTCACCGCACTTGGCACCGCCTACATGGACTCGATCCCGATGATCGTCTTCTCCGGACAGGTCCGGACGTACGCGATCGGAAACGATGCCTTCCAGGAAGCGGATGTCACCGGCATCGTCCGCCCGGTCACCAAACGCGCCTATCTTGTCAAGAACGTGCGAGATTTGCCGCGGGTGATTAACGAAGCATTCGTAATCGCCACGACCGGTCGTCCCGGCCCCGTGCTGGTCGATTTGCCCGTGGATGTGGCCACTGCCAGAATTGACGAAGCGGTTGACGATACCCCCTGCCTGCCCGGTTATAAGCCCCGGGTGCTCGGGCATTCCAAGATGACCCGCTCGGCCGCGGACATGATCAACGCATCCAAACGTCCCGTGCTCTACGTCGGCGGCGGCGCGGTGCTTGCCAACGCATGGAAAGAAGTTCGCGAACTGGCGGACAAGAGCAATATCCCCTGCACCACCACGCTGCTGGGTGTGGGCGCCTTTGACGAAAACGATCCGCGTAGTTTGCATATGCTGGGCATGCACGGATCCGCTTACGCCAACTATGCGGTGCAGGAAGCCGATTGCCTCATCGCCGTGGGCGCCCGCTTCGACGATCGCGTCACCGGCAACCTGAAAATGTTCGCGCCAAAAGCGAAGGTCATTCACATCGACATTGATCCATCGAGCATCTCGAAGAATGTCAAAGTCGACATCCCCGTGGTCGGCGACGCCCGGCTCTGCCTGCGGGACATCATCCAGCACATCCAGTACGTGGAACGCTCCGAGTGGCTTGGCCAGGTCGCCAAATGGAAAAAACACTATCCATTTACCTATCGCAACGACGGTCCGCTGGCCAAGCCGCAGTCGATCATCGAAGCAATCAACAAAGTCACGCAGGGCAAAGCCGTCTTCAGCACCGGCGTAGGCCAGCATCAGATGTGGGCCGCTCAGTACATCCGCTGGAGCCAGCCGCGGAGCATGATCTCCTCCGGCGGCCTGGGAACCATGGGCTTCGGACTCCCCTCCGCCATCGGCGCACAGGTCGGACGACCAGGCGAACTCGTCATCGACATCGACGGCGATTCCTCCTTCGTCATGTGCCCACAGGAACTCGCCACCGTGGCCCAGTACAAACTGCCGGTCAAAATCGCCATCCTCAACAACCATTTCCAAGGCATGGTTCGGCAATGGCAACAGTTGTTCTACCAGAGCCGCTTCAGCCACACGGAGATGGTCAATCCAGATTTCGCGAAAATGGCCGAGGCGTACGGCGTCAAGGGCATCCGCTGCACAAAAAAAGAGGATGTGCACAAAGCCGTCGAGGAACTGATTCAGCACCCCGGCCCCTGCCTGCTCGACTGCTTTTGTGAAGCCAACGAGAACGTCTTCCCGATGGTCCCCAGCGGCAAGGCGCTCCACGAAATGAACTTCGGCGAAGCCGCCCACGCAGCCCCCCCTCCCAATACGGCACGCGAACTGGGTACCCTGGCATAAATAGGATTCATACGTCCTGAACGAAATGGCGTTCGTATGGCTCGCTAGAAAGGCGGGTCCTGTGAACAAGAAAATAGTAAGTTTTGTAAATTTTTGTTGGGCTGTGCTGTTGACCGCGGTTTTAGGCGGATGCGATGTTGGATTGACCGATGTTGGATTTGCCAATGATATGGTGGAGCAGCAGGAACTCAGTCGAGTGAATCGTGGCATCCCCAGCGCCACGGAACTGCCGCCGGGAATCGGCGAAGACCTCCCTGCCCCCCCTGCGGCCGATACGCAGCCCTCAAGTACAAACCCATAACAGGCACGTGCCCCCTCGTTGTTCACGTCACGTGCCTCTACAAGGAGATAATGGTGAGACACGTGATTTCAGCGTTAGTGATGAACGAGCCTGGCGTGCTGGCCCATGTGGCCGGTATGTTTTCCGCCCGCGGTTTCAATATCGATTCCCTCGTCGTTGGCAGAACGGAAGACCCCAGCCTCTCGCGGATGACCATCGTCGTCAATGCCGACGAACGCATCCTCGAACAGGTACGAAAACAGTTAGCGAAGATCGTGACGGTGGTGAAGGTCCGCGATTACAAGGACCTGCCGTTCGTGGAACGCGACATGGCGTTGATTAAGGTCTCGACGACGCTTGGCAAACGCGGCGAAATCGTCGAACTGACACAACTCTTCCGCGGCAATATCGTCGACGTCGGCCCCAGTACCGTCATGGTCCAACTCTCCGGCGAAGAAGAAAAAATCGACGCCTTTATCGAACTGGTCCGCCCCTACGGCATCAAGGAACTCGCCCGAACCGGCGTCATCGCAATGCCCCGCGGCAGCTCAACAGTCTCCGTCCCGGAAGAGGAAGTGGGGGGGGGCGGAGTCGGTCCAAAGCGTGAAAGGATCGCGAAGCCGCCAGCGAGGACAGAAAACGAGCGACGCGAGCCGACGCAGGAAGAACTCGAATCCACGCCGCCAGGCTGATAGGGATGACAAGGTGACAAGGTGAAGGGGTGACAAGGTGAGAAAACCGGCTTCACCTTGTCATCGCATCCTCACCTGGCACAGCACTTTTTGAATTTTTTCCCGGATCCGCAGGGGCAGGGATCGTTGCGGTTGGGCATGGTGGTCACGGGGCGGATAAGGTTGGAAGGGGCGGTAGGTCGGCGGTCCTGCTCGGCAAGGTAAGGCATGATATCCGCGGCAGGCCGCCGCCGGCGAAGAAGATCAGCCATCATACGCATACACGGCTTCATGTGTGAAAAGAATTTTTTGTAACCGGCACAGAGGTAGTTCAGGCCCGGTTCGCCGTCAAGGGTCAAATTGAAGCGATGCTTGGGACATTCGCCATTACAATGGCGGCGAACTTCGCAGCGTAGACAGTGTTTGGGAAGAGTATCGTGTTTGTCGAGTCCGAACTGGGTCTGCTGCGGGGAAGCGACCATTTCGGTGATCGTTTGGTTCATCAGGTTGCCGAGCTGGAAATTAGGATAGACGAAGTGATCGCAGGCGTAGAGGTCGCCGTTATGTTCGAGCGCGAGACCCTTGCCGCAGGTCTCGGCGAAAACACACAGCGACGAGGGCAGCCCCATCTCAATGCCGAGCTGAACGTCAAAAAGCTGAACAAAATAACGCCCGACATCGTGGCGAACCCACTCATCAAAAATAGCGCAAAGAAATGTACCAAACTGCATAGGCTCGACGGACCACGGCGTGACCTGAGCGTAAGGCGTCAGAACCTTCAGACGTGGCGGATCAGCAAGTGGCGCATCTGTTCCGCCAGTACCTGAGCCACCGGCGCCGGCGTTCCCGATGCGTTCAACAAGAGGAATAAACTGAATATAGCCCGAGCCGATCTCCTTGAGGAAATGGTAGACCTCCAACGGCTTGTAAGCGAGCTCTTTGTGAACAACGGTGAGCGTGTTGAATTCAGCGTTGTGTTCTTTGAGGAGATTCAAGCCGCGCATGACCAGATCGAAGGTAGGTTTCCCGCCCTTATTCACACGGTAGAGATCATGGAGTTCGCGTGGTCCGTCGATGGAGAGGCCGATGAGGAATTGATGTTGGTGAAAGAACTTAGCCCAGTCTGCGTCGACGAGAATACCGTTGGTCTGAAAAGCGTTATGAATTTTCTTGTGCGGCGGACAGTATTTGTGCTGGAGTTCGACGACTTTCTTAAAAAAATCAAGTCCAAGAAGCGTAGGTTCACCGCCCTGCCACGCGAAGTTGATCTCGGGAATATCCTGCTGCTCGATATATTGTCTGATGTAGTTTTCAAGAACATCGAACGGCATCTTGAAAGCGTTGAGATCACCGTTGGCGGGATAGAGTTTTTCCTTTTCAAGATAAAAACAGTATTTGCAGTCGAGGTTGCAGATAGGCCCGATGGGCTTGGTCATGATGTGAAAAGCACGGGGGGCGGGAGGTTGGACGGTTGTGGTCATGAGGGCAGTGTACGAAATTGAGATGGGTGGTGGAAGGGAGCAAAAGAACGGAGCACCGCATGGTAATGCGGTGGTTGGGTATCCTGGATTGAGTTGAGTATCATTGCTCGAAATGGATGTCGTGTTGGAGAGTGCGAATGGGAATTGATTGTCTGGAATTTTCGCATCGGGTGGAGAAAGAGTTTGGCGTTAAGCTGACAGGGGAGATGTTGGAAGCGAAAATGCTGGAAGTCAATCGAAAACCTGGTGAGTTGACGGCGGAAGATGTGATGAGAACGGTGGAAAAGGCGCTCAGGATGGCGGGCAAGGAAGTGCCGGGGGATGGTTGGCCGCGTATGCAGAAATGTATTGCTGAGACGGTTTGTATTTTGCCGGGGGCGGTGTCGCTCGACAGCAGATTGGGGAAGGACCTCGGATTTAGTTAGAATGTAAAATAATCAGAGATAGTTGTTGAGGTCGCCGCGATGGAGTTTTATGAAGTTGAACGGATGGGGCGGGAGTTGATGGCGGGGCACGGATTGCTCGAATGGCACTTCGGCTGGAATTGGCGCAAGAGAGCGCTGGGGCTGTGCCGGTATCGGGAACGCCGAATTGAGCTATCACGATATTTTGTCAGGGGTAATGAGGAGGGAATGGTGCGTGAGACAATTTTGCATGAAATTGCTCATGCGCTGGCAGGCGAAAAGGCGGGACATGGAGCGAAGTGGAAGGCGATGTGCGTGAAAGTGGGATGTAAGGCAGAACGGTGTGATAAGGGAGAGGAGAGGGGGGGAGCGGTGATGCCGCGGGGGCGGTGGCGGGGCCATTGTGCGGGGTGCGGGAAGGAATATTGGCGTCATCGGCGGCCGATGCGGGGAGCAAAATATTGGTGCCGAACCTGTGGCCCGGAACGAGGAAAAGTCCAGTTTTTTATGCACATGGGCCGCAACATGATTTAGCCGGCAGGCTTGCCTGCCGTTTCATCGGCGAAGGATCGCAAAGTATCCGCCGTCGCGCATGGCGGTTGCGGCGGACGTGAGCGAGGGAAGAGTGAGTAGTTCCTGGATGAGAGTCAGCGGGATTGTGCATGAAGCCAAAAACATTTTGATGAGGTCGCTGTTCTCCGCGGAGTCGATGGAGCAGGTGGAGTAGAGAAGCGTTCCGCCGGAGGCGAGGAGATGCACGCTTTGCGTGAGAAGTTTGGTTTGCAGTTGAGCCAGGGCGGAGCGATCCAGAGTCGGCCAACGCCAGCGTGACTGGACTCGCTTGGCAAAAACGCCGGTGTTCGAGCAGGGAACGTCGGCGAGGATCAGATCGTATCGTTCGTCGGTAGGAGGGATGAGCGATTGGGCGGACCGGGTGGTGATATTTTTCATGCCGAGGTTCTTGGCTCGGATTTCGAGAAGGCCCAGGACGAGCGGATTGGTATCGGCCGCGGTGATGCGAGCTTCTGGAAATGCCGCGGCTAGCTGGATGGTCTTGGTGCCCATGCCGGCGCAGAGATCCAGAATCGACGACGGCACCGGAAATTGGCCCGCTGCGAAAGTACGCACAGGTTTCGCGGCCGTGGGATCCTGCGGAGAAAGCGGCCCTCTTTGAACGAGTGCTTCGATGGCAGGATTCCAGCCTTTGGATGCGACGAAAAAACCGGGGATTTCGTGTGGGATCAACCCCTCAGAGACGCGACCGTCAGGGAGCGACCGTGCGGCAACTTGGCAATGGGGCCTGTCGTTCCCTAACGGTCGCGGCTCGAATTGGTCGGCGCTGTCGCTGCGGAGCGTGATCACGGGACGCAGATTATTGCGGAGGAGTAATTCGCCTGCCTGCGATTGCCCGTAGATGTTGCGGAGGTGCTCCACGTAGGGGATCGGATGGGAGCGGACCTGGGCGAGGTGGCCAATGGGGTTGGACTGCGGATCGAGGAAAATGTTCTCATTGAAAGTGAGTTGGCTGGTGAAATCGAGAGCGAAGCTGCGGCGGGAGAGTGTGGCGTTCGTTCGTGGCGTAACAGTAGGCTGGAGTCGGGTAATACCGCGGAGAACGGCGTTCACCAAACCGGCAGACTTCACAGTCTCCTGATGTTTCTTGGCAAGGCTCACAGTCGTATCAACGGCAGCATAATCCGTGGTCCCACGCTGAAACAAAAGCTGATAAGCGCCCAACCAAAGCAGGGCGCGAACATTCTGCTGGAGCGAATCGAGCGGCTGCCTGAGTCGCGAAGCAATCACAGCATCCAGCGCTCCTCGCCAACGAATAATGCCATTGAGCAAATCAACGAAGAACGCCCGATCTCGCGGAGAAAGAGCAAGTTCGCTGGACCGTTCCGGCAGCAGCGGCGGATCGCTGAGATTCGTCCAGCGACGCAGATGAAAAAGAGCAATGTCACGAGCTGAAGGCATAAAAAATCCTGAAAAACTGGAAGCCAGAAGCCAGTAGTCGGAAGCCGGAAGGCTTCAAATTTCTGGCTTCTGGCTTCTGGCTTCTAGCTTCTTCACACTGGGTAATTCGATGCGGAAGCTGGTGCCGTGTCCGGGTTCGGACTGGACGGTGATGAGACCGTTGTGCTCTTCGATGATGCGTCGGGTGGTGGGGAGGCCAAGACCTGTACCGCCTTTTTTGGTCGTGAAGTAGGCGTCGAAAATGCGGGGGAGGTTCTCGGGCGAGATGCCCATGCCCGTGTCGGAAACGTACAGGATGACCTTGTCCTTGGCTGCGATGGTCCGAACGAGCAGATCGCCTCCTTGCGACATCGCCTGCACCGCGTTGAGCAGAAGATTGAGCAGCGCTTGCTTGAAAAGGTTGGAATCCAGGCGGCTGTGCGGATCTTCCGGAGCCAGAGCGGTCAGCACGCGGACCTTGGAGGCCTGAGCCTGCGGGTGAATGAAGTCGATGAGATCCTCAATAAGAGAATTCACGGAGATGTTTTCAGGCCGGAGCTCAATGCGACCGGCGAACCGCAGAAAATCGTCCAGAGTCTGCTTGAGACGGTCTGCTTCCTTCTTCAGCGTCGCAAGGCGAGTCAGCGAACGCCGCGCACCGGGAAGATCAGCGAGGTCTTCTTCCATCAACTCAAGGTTAAGCTTGAGCGTCGAAAGCGGATTCTTGAGTTCGTGCGCGAGCCCCGCGGCAAGTTTGCCCATCTCCGCAAGCTGACTGGTACGCGCAAGACGCTCATTCTCACGACGAACGCGGCGGGGAGGTTTTGTTTCTTCGGGCATCATTCTGCCATTGTAGCGGGAAATCCGTTCGGTTATACTACCCGGTTCGACAAAACGCAGGCTTTTCAAAGGAACATTGTCATGGCACATAAAAAAGGTCAAGGCTCCACACGCAACGGACGGGATTCCAAGCCCAAGTATCTGGGCGTCAAGGCGTATGCCGGTGAACTCGTAACCACCGGCTCGATCCTCGTCCGCCAAAACGGCACCAAGTTCAAGGCCGGCAAAAACGTCGCCGTGGCACGCAACGATTCGCTCTTCGCGATGACCGACGGCAAAGTGAAGTACGCCAACTACAAAGTTTCGGTGGAACCGGTGGCAGAGGCGACAGCCGGCTGATCATCGCTCCTCCCCCATGTCAAATGGGTGTAGCCATCTTTTGTGGCATAGGCGTCAAACGGAGCCCCGCATGGTAATGCTTGCTGTTCCCCCCATTTTTTGTCTCCTTATTCTGAGTTCAACTGAGCACCGAGCATGATGAGTTGGAAGCTCTGCCAGCCGCGCCAGGCTCGCAGCCAGCCGACAGGACCGCCGCGTTTACGGC